>CAZAXA010000465.1:0-5269 GCA_964488965.1 uncultured Phaeodactylibacter sp.
TCAATGGTTACTTCCACCTCACTACCGGCAGGAAGGGTCCGGCTAATTTTATTTCCGGGAATATTGAGAAAGCCTACAACCATATTACGGTCGGCTCTTCGGCGGTTTTCTCCTTCAATGATAGGGAGCCCTAGAATAGGTTCTGTCTGCCACGGCTTTGCCTCATGAGCTATCTTGAAACCCTTGGTCATTCGCACCGGCAGAGGCGTGCCTTTTTCAAACCAAAAATCTACCTCGTTATTGGGCAGGGCAATGCCAATGGAATGGATCAGAGGAGGAGGAAGAACTATTTTCGAATAATTGATACTCTGAGGATCAATTTCGTGGAGCATGCCACTCACATTAAATAGTTCGATTCGATAATTATTTATAGAACCTTCAAAGGCGTGTAATTCCGTGAAAAATGTACCTTCCGCACTAACAACTATCCTGCCGCTGCGCCAGGCTTCCCTGCCTTGCTCAATAAATTCAATAGCAAAGCCGCTGAAGTCTTTTTCCTCAGGATGTTTAATTTTTCCATACACATCGAATACCTTTTCGACGCCCACCGGTTCGTAATCCAGTTCCAAAACATATTGGTGGCTACCAACGCTATCCGGATCGGGCGGAAGCGGCTGGGTTCCGGCAAAAATGGCCGCCCCCTGGGCTACTGCGGTTAAAGGGTCAATGCTGCATTCCAGTGGAATGCCTAGTCCTTCTTCTGAATCAGACAGTATTTTCTGCACACAGGGGATCAGGGTTGTCTCGCCAACCAAAACCACCTTTTCGATATCTCTAAGGGAGAGCTGCTTCTCACTCAACGCTTTTTTGCACAGTTTAACCGATAAGCACATTGCCGTCGTTGTTTTTAATGACGTCTACTTTGCCATCGTTCAATACCGCGACGGCGCTATTGGCCCTCCCCAGGCTGATCCCGAAATCTATGGTTGTTCTTGTTCTTTTCATGGGTACAGGTGGAATTTCTCATCTTCAATCCGATCGCTCTATGACAGTTTATCGAGGCCGGCCAGCAGTTCCAGGGCTTCCTCTGTTGAGATGCGCTCCAGGATACGCCTGATAGACGCCCTGGTTCCGGAACGGTTAAATTTATTCTTCTCTTCCCTGATCTTAATCAACTGCTTCAAAACAGCGACAAAGGCCTCGTCCTCCTCTACATTTTTCACAGGTGAACTTCCGGAATCCTGAACAGGCAATGACGAAATAGCTTTAATGTCGTCAACCGGATGGACAGGGGCATTAAACCGGCGATCTAAACCTGGTTCCAAAGGGCCGATTGGATTACTTATGCCCAACTCCATATTCTTTATGAATTGCTGAAGCATTGGATAGTCTTTCTCATTAAAGAGCATTCCTTTTATGATTCCATCACTGTAGCTGTGTTTCCGGAATATTTCATTCAGGATCGGCCCATATTTAGCATGCTCTTTTAACCGTTGCTGTTTCAGGTATTCCAGAATGCTATTCAAGGCAGTTATGTCATTTATGGATAACCGGATTTCCAGAGTTTGTTCCAGTGCTTCCAAAGCATTGGGGCTGTATTTATCCAGGGCCAGCGAGGCTATTATGTCTTTTGCTTCTCTTCCATCAAATATTTCCGACTCCTCCAGGTTTTTGGATATTTTTTCGATCACCGATTCTTTTTCCTCTTTGCGCCGGCCTCTGGATTCTTCTTCGCACTTTTTTAAATACGCTTTTATATGCCTGGGCAAAGATTGCTTAAGTTCTTTTTCCCTGTCATTGATTGATTTTGCATCTTCAATGATCTTTTCCCGGAAAATCCTTACCGCTTTATTGCCGAATGCGGATATTGCCGTCTCAAGGGGCGTCAATTTCTCTTCCTCCCCGATCGCAAAATCTTTTTCCTTTATTGCCGGAAGCGCCTCGATCAGGCGCATCAGGACCTCCGGGGACCTGATTTTTCCAAGAATTTTTGAGGCATGAATACCGGAAACCATATCTCACGTGATTTGATTGATCAGTATATTCGTAATTTCCTTCCTGTATGACTCCGTTGCCGGTTTTTTATCGCCCAGCAACAGGGCAGCAGCCTCGATCAGCCTTTCTTCCTCTTCACAATTACCGTTCAAGCGGCCAATTATTTCTTCGAACAACGCTTTGAAGATAAGTTCGTCGCAATCCTGAGCATTTCTAATACACTTGCTTGCCAGTATGAGCTTTCTTTCCCGAAGGCCTTTCAACTGCCCATCCCCACCATCAAGGATTACATTCAATAAGCCCTTAGGGTCATTGCAAAACCCGGAATAGAAGGTAATTATTTCTTCCCAGTTTTTGTGGTCGATATTTTCCACGAGGATGTCTTTCTCTTTGGGGTTCCTATAGATATGGCGAGCCACCAAATATTCCCGGAAAGTAGGATGGATAAACTTTAAGGAAGGTTTTTGATAAGGGGCAGTATAACTGATCAAAAAGCCACGTTTCTGTTTTTCAATAAAAGTTCTTTGAAGATCCTTAACGATATTAATTTGCCCATGGAACTCCTCATATTTTTCAACATCTTCAAAAGGTATTTCATCTGAGTTTTCCTGAAAGGACTTGAAGGCGACCACCCCAAGGATGTTCATTATCTGCTCACAGATCCTTTCATCTATCATTTTAAAAATTTCCCGGATCGACTTTTCAGTGAACATCTTGTAAAGTTCACTTTTGTTTTCCGGCAGTTCGCCGCCTGCTTCTTTGCAAACCCTCCAAAGTAAGGCAAGCAACATGGGCCTAGCCGCCAAGTCCTGCAGGTTGTGTTCATAGAGCCTATCTACAAAAAGTTTTATCTCGGTAGCTCTATCCTGCTTTTCCTCTCTTGATGCAAAATACCTCGTCCCCAGAAATGAACAAATCTCTTCCTCATCGGATAAATTTTGAAGCTCGATCTGTTGATCGATTGCCTTACCGAATGAATAGGCTTCCTTAATTCCTTTATAGCGGCAGGAAATTATTATCCTTATTCTGTTTCCATGATTTTTCCCCTCGTAATCTTTTACCAATGATATTTTCTTACTAATATCCTCACGATCATCGGAGCCTGCCATCACATCAAACCCATCAAAGAAAAGCATGCACTTTCGTTTTTTAAGTTTGTCTTCAAAAAAATTCTCCTTTTCTCTGGCAATATTTTCGTATGCTTCCTCATTCAAATAATTGATGATATTTTTATGCTTTTTGAGTTTATTAAGTGGGATATAAACAGGGATCATTTCATTCGGTATCCCAAATTCTTCTTTGGCCTCATTTTTTGCCATCTTATAGCAAAGATGTTTGAGCAATGTCGTTTTTCCAGAACCGGGCTCTCCTGTTATTATCAAATTGCCTCCTTTTTTTATCGCGTCATTGATCCTGACAACCTCTTCACCTTCTCCATCCTTTTGTTCTTTCAACACTTTCGCCTTTAAGGAGAAAAATCCTTTACCTACGGGGTTTATTTCCTGAGGATATTCTCCGGAGAAAAATAATTGCTCCTCATCAGTTATGATTTTATTGTAATACGCTTTGAGCAAACGCTCTTCACCTTTTATCTCTTGCCATCTTCTCCGTAATTTATCTAAAGCCCCCGGGCGAGCAATTATTAAGGATCCAAGTATTATAAAAAACAGTGCTAAAAGGATCAGAAATAAGGGCGCCTTATCATCCATCCTGGCTAAGGATGCCAACCAAGTTTTAATAATATGTTGCCAGTTGTCTTCG
This sequence comes from uncultured Phaeodactylibacter sp., assembly GCA_964488965.1. Taxonomy (GTDB): domain Bacteria; phylum Bacteroidota; class Bacteroidia; order Chitinophagales; family Saprospiraceae; genus JACJXW01. Next base: position 3,697 of record CAZAXA010000465.1, read on the forward strand.
AGTGAGTACTCTAATAATAGAATATTGTTATTCTCAGGCCTGACCTCAACTTTTTTTTCGACTACTTTTTCTCTCTTATGCATTGCCACCAGGTTGTATCGGGAGGGCAGGATCGCCGACTCAAGCCCATCCACCCGCATCATCACATCAGCATCCCGGTAGTAAAGAACCGCCCGGCAACCCGTACATGCCGTATCCACAGGCAAAAAGGAGATGGAATGTGAATAAACGGTATCCTTTCCCAAGGACAGGGCGCTGTCAAATGAATGGTGTTTCAACTTATTCAGGCCATTAATGATAAATGCAAAATGGAAGCTTCCATTGAGCGGTTGTGAAAGGTTATTCAAAAAGACCTCCAGGTGTAGGTTTTCTGAAGGGCCGGAAACCAGTTTTTCAAATGAAGAAAGATTGACCTCCAGGCTGATAGACGGCCTGGCCCGTGGAGATTCCTGGCTCCACAAATGGAAGGCGCCATTTATTATGAGGCTTAATGATAATATGTATCTAAACTTTCTCACTGTCTTTGAACCTGAATCACTACACTTCGATTCTTTGGTTGGCCTGTATCGCCCTCTCCGGGAAAGGGATAGGCGCTTCCGCCCAGGCTGCCGATGAGTACTCTATGCCAGGGCAGGTTGCTATGCTGGCGCAGGTAGTCATACACCTTGAGGGCCCGGGCCCTCCCCAATTCGTTATTATCGCGGTAAGGCGAAGAAGGCGAAACCTGGACCCGGTCGGCCAGGCCGAAGATGGTCAGGCTGATGCTGTCTCTGTAAGGCTCCAGTTGCCGTGCCAGTTGGGACAACAGCTCGGGAGCATGAGGCCGAAAGACGACGCCCTCCTGGAACAAGCCTTCCTCAAAGAGGAGGAACAGCCGGTTGCCCTCCTTCTGAACGGACACCCCTTCGGACTGCAGGGCCAACTCGGGCGGGCCGCCGGCTGCCGGGCCAGGCGGCGCTTCGGGTAAAGCAGCCTTCAGCAACGCCAGGCTATCCAGCAGGGCCTGGTTCTGATTTTGCAGGGCGTTGATCCCGGCATTATTCCGGTAGGCGATGGTTTGTATCCTGAATATCCATAACAGAGAACCGCCGATGAAGAGCAGGATCAGCAGCCCCCACGAAATTAAGTTCAGTAACGGCTTCAAGTTGTAGGGGCGGCTTCTGACCCTGGCAATGCGGGCCAGTCCGGCAAGATAAACCGGGTTATTCGGATCTGCCTCCAGAGCTGCCCGCCACGCAGTTTCCGCTTCGGAGAGCAGCCCCTGCTGAGCAAATATGCGGGCCTGAAGGTCCAGCGCTCCGGGATCAGCGCCCTCGCCCGCCAGTATGCCTTTAAGCAGGTTTAAAGCTTCTCCTGGCCGCCCCTTCCAGGCCAGGCCTTTGGCGTGTTCCAACCGGATGTCGTTTATCAGGCTGCCTGCCTTTTCCAGTGTATCCTGGTAGCGCTCCGGGCCCGGCGCGCCAGGCAGCAATGTGTTTGTATAGGCCCTAAAAAAGGATTATAAGATGATCGAACACCCCACGCCACCGGGCAACGCCTGGGACCGACCGAACTCCGACAACAGCAACGACAC
>CAZAXA010000466.1:0-5264 GCA_964488965.1 uncultured Phaeodactylibacter sp.
GCGGGGCGGAAGCGCTGCGGGCATCGGCTTCGGCATAGGGGTTGTAGGGGGAATAGCCGATATTTTCGACCCTTACCCGGGCGCGCCCCGCTTCGTCCAGGCCGATCTGCCGGGCGGCAGCTTTGGACATGCTGACGATATCCCGGCTATTGGCGGCGATACGGTCGTTCACCCGTACATTGATGCTGCGGTTGTTGTCCAGGCGGGTGACGCGGAGCACGGTTCCCAGCGGGTAGGCCTTGTGGGCCGCGGTGTATCCCTCCTTGTGGTAAACTTCCCCAAAGGCGGTGCGCTGGCCATCCAGAGCATCGGTATAATAGACGGCAGTGCCCGTCTCGGCCTGTGCCTGGAGCTTGAAGAAAGATAAGCATAAAGAAGCCAGAATGACAATGGCGGTTCTCATAAGCAGTTGGTTTTAAAGGAGGTGGTTGAATTTATGGTTTTCTTTGTCTGCTGTCTGCCTGGGGGATACAGATATACATACACCAATAACGAACAAAATCGCCTTTTTAGCGGATTATCCAAATATTTTTTTGGAAGAAAATGTGATCAGAGGCCTGCCTGGAGGTTTTCCACTTTTTCCACCAGCCATCCCTTGTTGAAGATGGCCCCTGCCTTTTCAATGCTCTTCCACAATTTAGAGAGCTCCCTTCGGCTCTTTTCCGGGTTTTGGTACTCCATATTGGCGCGCAGGTAAGCTGCCCGGCGGGTCAGTTTGAAGAGATTGTAGTAACCCTCCCGGCGCACATCGGCCATGAGCTGGTTGCGGTGCAGGTATTGTTTGAAAGATTCCGCCAGGGAAAAAAGGGCCTCGTATTCTTCCAGGTCGTAGTAGGTGCGCAGCAGCAGGGCCTTGGCGCCGAGGTTGTAGCGCAGGTCGCTGTATTCCACCTGGGTCAGTAGCCGGAGCACTTCATCGTACTGGCAGCTTGCGTAAAAATAGGAGGCCAGGTTGAAGCGGTAGGCGTTGTCTCTGGCCGCCTCGGGCAGCCTGTCCCGGTAAGCTTCGATGAAATCCCGGACCCATGCCATCTCGTGCAGGCGAATGCCGGTGGTGACGATATTTTTGTAATGCCATTCCGACAGCAGGCCGCTTTCCAGAAGGAGGCCCTGGCCGAGCTGCGCCTTGTACAGGTTGAAAATCTCGGTGAGAAAGTTGTCGTCGCCCTGGTTGATCTTCTGGATGCAATAGTTCTGAAGGTAATTGTAAATAGCCTTCAGCTCGGGGGACGGCAGGGCGGCCTGGTGCCGGCGCAGGGACTGCATGGCCTCGAAATAAAAGGAGGGGTCCGGGTGGGATACCATGCGGTAGAGCCAGTAGTACATGGCAATGGCAGGCTCCCTGCCCAGGGCCTCGAAGTTCGACTCCACCGCAGCCAGGGCCATTTCCCGCAGGGGGTCCGAATAACCCACCTTAAGGATGCGGCTGCGGACCTGCATCTCGCAGGCATCCCGAAGCTTTTCGGCCAGGTAGAAACGATCCAGGAAGCTCTGCTTGCGCTGCAGGTTGTTATCGTCCGCCCGGCGTTCGGAGATGGCGTTGAAGTACTGGTCGGCCTCGCTGGCCAACTGGTACTGCCGGTAATACCAGCCGCTTCCCCGGCTGTCATTCCGCCGGGCTTCCTCTTCCGCCTTTGCCAGGGCGCCCTCGTACAACTGGTATTGCTTCCTGGCGCGCAATTGCTCCAGCAGAAAAGCATCCTGCATGCCCGGATATCCTTCAGACTGCTCTACCGCCAGGAAATGCTTCGCCAGGCGCAGGGCATAGGTGAAAACCACCGCCAGCCGGGCCTGGCTGTGGGGCTCTCCCGGGAAAACGGCCTGAAAAACTGCCTCCCGCCCGCATGACTTTTCGTCAAAGCGGGGATAGATATCGCTGAAATAGGCCGCCAACGCCCTCACGCCTTCGTGTTTGTTGAAGTAGGGGGAAAAAGCAAATTCCCGGAACCGCGTCATCTCCCGCCGGCTGAAACTTTGCAACAGGCCGGTCAACTTATTGCTGAACATAAAAATCCAAATTTTTAAGAACTTATTGCGGATTTAAAATGCAGTATATCAATTTTTTATGTGTGGTATTATAATTAAAAAAGAGTTGAAAAACCCAAAAATACGCAAAAATAGTTCTTTTTGTACAGCGGATTATGTGGCATTTTTGTAACGTAACAAAACCTAAACCATCGCGCTGCCATGAACAGAGCTTTACAACTGATCGTCTTATTCCTTTCCGTTTCCATCGCTTCGATGGGCCAACCCCTTCCGTGTTTCGATTTTGAGTCCTTTCCCGCCAATACCCAACTGGGGCCCGCCTCCGGGAACAGCCCGGGCGATGTGCTCTTCTCCGAGGCGGGCATCGAAGTGAGCATCCATGAAATCCTGTATCCCGATGGGAGCGCGGGTTTCGGGAATGCCATGATCTATGACGCCAGTGCAGGCTGGCTCGACGGCCAGTTCCTCCTCATGGGCAACAACAGCCTGCAGTTCGACTTGTCGCAGGCCGGCGGCGCCCTCAACCAGTTGTGCTTCGACTTTTTCGACGGGGGAGGGGTGGAGAACTTTGCCATCAACGGCTCTTCCGCGGCTATTGTGCAAAACTTTTCGGAGATCGCCGGCCTAACCTTTCCGGGCGTCACCGTGGAGGTGGACCTGGTGGGCGACAGCACGCTGGAGTGGGGTTCTGTCTGCATCGCCGGCGATATCCGCAGCCTGCTCATCGGCGGCCAGGAGTTCGGCATCGACAATGTCTGCGCACAAGCCGTGCTGGCCTGCCCCATTGCCAACCTGCGGGCGGAGGTCGTCAGCTGTGACGATGCGGGCAATTACAATGTCGAAGTGGACTTCGACTGGCTGAGCCCCCTGACGGTGATCGCCAGCTTCGACATTTTTGTGGAAGGCGAGCGGGCGGCCTCCATCGACCAGACACAGCTGCCCTACCTGCTGGAGGGCGTGCAGCCTGCTACCGACGCCCTGGTGTTCACCCTGACGGTTTGCCAGAGCGGCCATCCCGACTGCTGCGCCTCCGTCATCGTTCAAAAACAGTGCCCGCCTGCTGCCGGCCCGTGTGTGGAGTTCGAAGGCCTCGGCGAGGCCTCCTACGGCAGTTCCACCGGCACGCCCGCCGGCACGGAGATTTATAACGAGAGCGATATCGGCCTACTACTGATCCCATTCCAGAGTTTGTTCTGGACCACCGCCTACGGCGACCTGCTGGTGCTCAATACCGGCGACAACCCGGAGATGGCCGCCGCTTCCGGCCAGTACCTCCGCTTCGACGCCATCAATGCCGTTTTTGACCTCACCGGCTTCCCCGATCCGGTGGATAGCGTCGTGGTGGACTTCTATTATGCCGGCGGCCCCATCAACATTGCAGCCAACGGCGCCACCATCCTCATCCGCAATGCCCTGGCGCCCGGTACATACGCCCTGGCGCCCGGCATTACGCTCCGGGTGTCTTTCGATGCCTCCAGCGCTAACGAAGGCCAGCTCACTTTTGTGGGCGATATCCAGAGCCTGCTCATCGGCGGCGCCGGCGATTTTCGCATCGACAACCTTTGTGTCAACCCGGTGACGGAACCCTGCCGCCTGGGCAATATGACCGTCAGCCTGGGCCCCTGCAACGACGACGGCAGCTTCCCGGCCACCATCGATTTCGACTACCAGGGCGCTTCCGACAGCTTTACCCTGGACTGGCTCTACGGCCAGCATAACTTTGCTTATTCGGATCTGCCCGTTACCATCGGCCCCATACCGGCCAACAATACGGGCATCTATGCCTTCTATGCCGCCGACCTGGAGGAGGGCGGCTGCCGGCTGGGCGATACCATTCAGGCGGCGCCCTGCACCGGCTGCGCCTTCCAGGGATTGTCAGTTGACTACCTGGGCCTGGCCGATAACGGGCAGAACGCCATCCGCCTCGATTTTGAACTGACAGGCCCCACCCTCGCCGATTTCTTCACCGTCTACTTCGACGGAGAACTCTACGGCCGCTTCAACTGGAGCGAGGCGCCGCTGGAACTACTGGCGCCCTGCAATACGGCTGCAGGCCGCATACAGGAGATCACCGTCTGCGAAGGGGAGGATCATTGCTGCGTTACCCTGCCGCTTCTCTATCTGGAGCCCTGCCAGGGGCCCTGCGCCATCCGGAACGTACAGGTACGGGCAGGCCCCTGTAACGCCGACAATGCCTTTGAGGTAAAGCTCGATCTCGACTACCGCAACACTTCCGATTCTTTCGAGCTTTGGCTCAACGGCAACGCTACCGGCCGCTTCTTCGCCTATGCGGACCTGCCGGTGGTGGCGGGAACCTTTACCGCGCCCACGCCTGAACTGGAATTCGGGGTGGTGGACGCGGGTTTCCGCGATTGCTCCGGCTCGGCCATTCTGCCTGCCTATGACTGCGGCCCTCCCTGCTTTATCGAGCGTGTAGAATACCGCCTGACGGATTGCAATGATGCCGGCAATTATTTCATCGTCATCAGCCACATCATCCCCGATCCGCCCAACCTGGCCTTTTTGTTCTACGTCAGCGTCGACGGCCAGTCGTACGGCGCCTATTCTTCCGCCGATCTGCCCATCGAGCTGGGGCCCTTCCCCGGCAACGGCGAACCTCATGAGGTGTCGGTGCACACCGGCCCCGCCGATCCTGCCGATCCCAACGTTGCCTGCTCCTATGTATTCGCTACTGAGCCGGTATTCTGCAATGACAACTGCCCGCTGGAATCCGTCGAACTGGTTGGCGATATACTATGTGATCAGGACAGTACCAACCGCTTTTACCGGGCAAAGCTGCGGGTGGCTGGCCCCGCGGTGGGCGATGTGCTGGTGATCCGGTCTGTCATTTCAGGCTTTTCCATGACCACTGTTTATAACGGGGAGCCGGTTGTGGTGGAAATGCCCGTTACCGGCCAGTTTTTTGACAACCTGCTGGTTTGCCTGCCGGTGACGTCCGTTGCCAACGACTGCTGCCTGGATATAGCTTTTGACATTCCCTGCCCGGCGCCCTGCCCCTGGCTGGGAGATGTCACCATTTCGCCCAATGGCTGCCGGGATGACGGAACCTATACGGCCATGCTGAATATAACCACCCCGGCCCCGGCAGTAGACATCAGGTTTGTCGTAGAATCCGGAGACTACAGAGGAGAATTTTCTTTTGCCGACTTGCCGGTAGAGATCGGGCCCTTCTTCGGCGACGGAGAACCGCGCACCGTTCATGTGGTTATCCCGGGAACGGACTGCCATGAAACCGTGACCTTCCTGGCGCCCGACTG
>CAZAXA010000467.1:0-5262 GCA_964488965.1 uncultured Phaeodactylibacter sp.
CCGAGGCCGAGCGGGAGACCGCGCGCCGCGAGGTGACCGCCTTCGTCGAGGGGCTCGATCCGTCGGAGGCGCTCGTCGTGACCGGCGGGACCCGCTTCGGCGTCGAAGGGATCGTGGCGCGAGCCGCGATCCGTCGAGGCCTGACCATGGTGGGCAAATGGCGCAAGCTGCAGTACAACCTGCAGGCCGCCAGGGATCAGGGGCTGGAAACCCTGCTCACCTTCGGCGGCGCCTTTTCCAACCATATCGCCGCAGTAGCAGCCGCCGGAGCAGCCTTTGCCTTCCGCACCATCGGCATCATCCGCGGGGAGCGTCCGGAAGGGCTAAACCCCACCCTGCGCTTCGCCGGGTCCTGCGGCATGGAATTGCAGTTCATTAGCCGACAGGCTTTCCGGGAAAAACAAAGCCCCGCCTTTCATCAGCAATTACAGCAGGAGTTCGGGCCTTTTTACCTCCTTCCGGAAGGCGGCGCCAACGCCCTGGCCATGCAGGGTTGCCGGCATATCGTGGAAGAGGCAGAACAACAGGCCGGCAGTTTCCCGGACTACTGGTGCTGCAGCCTGGGCACGGGCGGCACCTTCGCCGGCATCGCCGCCACCCTGAACGGCAGGGCAAAAGCGCTGGGCTTTTCCGCCCTGAGAGGGGATTTTCATACCGAGGAGATCAAACGATTACTGGCTTCATCGGCAGCCTCCTCCCTTCCCCGGGGGGATAAGAGGGGGGCTCGGGAAGCTTGGTCCGTCAACACCGATTTCCACTTCGGCGGCTACGCCAGATTCACCCCTTACCTCGTCGACTTCATCAACGGCTTCCGGCAGCAGCACGGCATTGCACTCGACCCCATCTATACCGGCAAGCTGTTTTACGGCATCTTTCAGCTTGTCGAAGAGGGCTATTTCCCTGAGGGAAGTACTATCCTGGCGGTACATACCGGCGGGCTGCAGGGGGTGGCGGGCTTTAATGAGCGCTTTGGGGAGTTGATCGCCTGAAGCGGCCCTGCTTTATCATGGCCTCTGCTGCTTCACCCGGGCAGGGCTGCTCTCCCCCTCTCGTAGACATTCAGAAACAAAAGCAAAAAAACTAAAAACAAGCCCACTCCCGTCGAATTCTCGATCATATGCTCCAGCATAAATGAGGCCAGTATGATGCCATAAAAGCCTAAAAGAAAGGGATGCTGGTAGTTGCGGTGATAAAAAAGGGGATAGAAAAGGGCAAACAGGAAAAGGGAAAGCCCAACAAGGCCTGTGCCGGCCAGCACGAAGAGGAACTGATTGTGGGGCATCACGGCTTCCGGAAGCTGTGGGTAGGAACGTTCGTATATTTTTTCCACTTCCTGCCTCAGGTTTCCGGCCCCTGCGCCAAAGAGAGGGTGTCGCCGGCTCAATTCCCAACCCACTTTCAGGGAAACGATGCGGCCGGTGTCGGCATAGGGCGCCCCTTCTCCTTCCTGGTATTTCAGCAAGCCCCAACGCATGTAAGACAGCTTTGCCCGAAAGCTGGGCGCCAACTGATAGGCGAGCATGGGCATGGCCAGAAGCGCCAACAGCACGCCCAATCCCAGCCAGTAGCGGCGGGAAGTAAAGATGTAACGCACGGCCAGCAGGAACAGGGCAATGTACAGCGCCAGAATACCGCTGCGCACCGAAAGCAGGTGAATAAAGAAAAACAGGAAAATAGCGGCGCCCAAAATGAAGTAACGCTCCCAGGCATAACGCCAATAGAATCCTTTACTGAAAAGATACCCTCCGCTTACCACACCCACTGCCAGCAGCAGGCTGTAACGGATGTGGTTGCGGGGCGTGGGCATGGGTTGCCCCTGCTTGAGCATCAGCTGTATTTCTTCGTAGTGTATCCAGTAGTTGAGGCCGACGCCGAAGGCGGTGATCAAAAGCAACACTAACAGGAAATACAGCAGCCCCTGCCACTGCCGCTCCTCCAGGCGGGGATGGCCGAGAAACACCAGGGGCAGGGCCAGGAAGGGCGCCTTTATGCGCAGGCGGGCAAGCCAGTAGCTGTAGTCCTCGGTTTGCCAGAAGCTGAGCAGGACGATGAAGAAAAACAGGGCCAATACGGCAAAGGGGCGGAACCTGGCGATCCGCAGCATGCGCCGGATGGCCTCCTTATCGATGGACACCTCAAATACCCGGGCGCCCACCCGAAAACGGATCAGGCTCAGCACCGCCAGAGAGATCATGCCCACCGACAGCAAAAAAGGGGAAAGTACCAGCGCTGCGATCGTCACTGCGTAAAAGAACAACACCAGGTGATGTTTTTCCAGATAGCCCGGCAGGTTTGCAGAATTGGTTAGCCCCATGTTGTGCAGTACTTGGTTGATTGAGTTGATCAGGAGGGGTAACCCAATCAACCCAATCAACCTAATCAACCTAATTCACCTTACCATACCGTTCCCCATCGATGTATTCGACGATATAGGCGCCGCTGTATCCCTTGTTTTTAGCCTGCTGCAAAGCAGAACGCGCTTCGGCCAGGCTGAAGAAGTCGGCCACCAGGACGCGGGTCAGCCCCCGGGCAACGATCAGTTCGGTATCGATACGGCCCAGGCTGGCCACATTACTGAAGCGATCCTCTTTGAAACTGCCAACCGCCGCCAATTGCACTTTGTAGTAAGTCCCCTTATGGCGGGGCGCGGAGGTCTGGTATTCGAAGTTGTCATTGGGCGCTCTGCCACGGGCGGTATAAGGCGCGCCGGCAGGAACGTTCACCTCGGGCTTACCCGTCGGGGCCACGGGTTCGGCGGGGTATCCCGGTTCGGGGGCGGGGGGTTGCGCCCCGCCTTCCACTTCGAGAAAGATCGGCTGCCCGTAGGTGAAAGTATTCATGTCGTCGCTGGAAAAACGATAAGAACCCGGCTCATAGCCAAAAGCGGAAACCTCCACCCGGAAGCGGCGGTTGGGAAGAATCTCAAAAGAGTAGTTCCCACCGTTGAAAGGGCGGGTGATCAGCTGCGTTTCTCTCCCGTCATCGGCAACCTGATAGAGTGAGACGGTAATATCATTGATGGCCTCGCCCGTCTTCCGGTCATAGACGTTGCCTTTGACCATAAGGCGGCGGCCCCCGACGGCGAACTCGAAAATATCTTCGTGGGTAGTCGTTGCCTTCTGGCCGGCGAATACCCGGTTGGAAGTGAAGAAGCCGCCGGTGCGGGAGGGGTTGAGGATGTAAAAATAATCATCAGCGGCGGAGTTGACGGGCATGCCCAGGTTTTCCGGCTGCGACCAGCTCACCTCATCGCCAATAGACCTGAAAACATCAAAACCGCCGATGGAAATGTGCCCGTTGGAAGAGAAATACAGCGTCTGGTCTTCCACGTTGTAGTAGGGAGTGATCTCGTCGCCCAGCGTATTCACGACCGGGCCCAGGTTTACCGGGAAGGTAAAGTCTATATTGTCAATGCCCAGATCGCGGGCTGCATACCATATATCCATACCGCCCCGGCCCCCTTCGCGGTTGGAGGCAAAGAAGAGGATTTCCTGGCCTCTTTGATGGGAAACAAAGGGGTGAGTGGCGGTAACGCCATTCATATTAATGTAATCCGGCAGGCGCTCCGGCTGTGACCATACGGCCCCGACTTTTTTGGTGATAAATATCTCACAGCGGGTTTTGATATCGTTCCAGGGGCCCTGGGTATCACTGCAAACGGTAAAGTACAAACGGCTGCCGTCGGGCGCCATAGCGCCATTGGCGAAGTGGCCCTTCTGGATCACCGGGAAATTGCGGGGCGGTTCCCCTTTGCGCCAGGTGCTGCCCTCCCGCCGGGAAGAATAGATACGGGCGCGGTCGCCGGCGGTCGAAGAGTAGTAAATCTCGTTGTCGGATAGCGGATAGGGGGCGAATTCCTCTTTTTCAGAGTTGATGCCATCGCCGGGCAGCAGCACTTCGATGTCGCGGTTAGCCCTGGCAGGAGCATCCATGCCGAGCCGGCAGCCCGCCACCTCATTCGATATGATCTCCTGAAGAATGGCCCTGCCGTCGCCGGTATAGCTCTCCATAAAGGCTTCAAACTCCGTGATGGCCCGGTCGTATTGCCCATCCTGTTTCAGGCAGCGGGCAAACTTCAGCCCGACCAGGGGGAACTTGTCGTTTTTTTCTTTTATGGGGCGGTAGGCTTCCGCGGCCTTGCGGTAATCGCGGAGCTGATAATAGAGCTCTCCGGCCTGATGGATCAGGTCTTCCTTGTTGCGCTTTTTGCGCCATGCCTGTTCATATTTGTCTGCTGCGTCGGAGAGTTGGCCATCCTGGTAGGCTTGTTCGGCTTCCTTTTTCAGTTTGCGCCAGCTCTGGGCTGAGGAAAGGCTTGCAAAGCCCACAGACAGGACGAGTAAGAGTATGAGCTTCCTGGTCATGTTTGCAGTTTATTGGTTATTGGATCGTTTTATGCTTCTTCCATTTTTCTGACGAGTTGCTCGACGACCGGCGCGAAGTGCTGATGCTCCAGCCGCTGTACTTTGCGGGCGATATCTTCCGGCCCATCATCCGGCTCCAGGGGGCAGGAAGCCTGGAATACTATACTCCCTTCATCATAATGTTCGTCGACATAGTGGATCGTAATGCCCGATGTGGATTCGCCGGCAGCTTTTACCGCCTGGTGGACGTGCATGCCATACATGCCCCTGCCGCCGTATTTAGGGAGTAAGGCCGGATGGATATTGACCATGCGCTTCTCGTATGCCCGCACCAGATACTCCGGGATCAGCCACAAAAAGCCGGCTAATACGATAAAATCCACTTTCCTTTTCCGCAGCCCGGCCAACAGGCCCTCCGTTTCATAGAAACTGCGGCGGCGGATCACCATTTTCTCTATACCATGCTGATCCGCCAGGTTCAATACGGGCGCAGTTGCCTTATTGGAAACGACCAGCACTACGCGAATATTAGGGTTTTCCTTAAAATATTCGATGATTTTCCCTGCATTGGTACCGGTTCCGGAAGCGAATATTGCAATATTGGCCATTATCGGGATTCGTTGACCGTCTCTGCGAGCCGGTTAAAATTCGTGGATTTGGAAGCTGGCGGCCCGGGTAGCAGGCAAGTACGCTTGCTACTCGAACTCCAGTTCGGCAAAACGATACTGCCGGCCCCGTTCTCCGTAGGCCAGCAGGCGGCGGCTTCCCGTCTGTTTGCATATCTTGGGGCGGGTAAGTATATCTGCATCCCGGTTGTTGAAGAGCGGATACATGAACAACTGCCCGTCCTTGCGCAATTCTGCCAGGGCGACGATAGAATTCCGCCCGTTGAAGTTGT
>CAZAXA010000468.1:0-5238 GCA_964488965.1 uncultured Phaeodactylibacter sp.
GAACAGGAGCGCAAGGCCATCCATGCCAGCCACAGCGCCATGCGTTCGGCCATGACCATCATGTCCGGCGACCCCGATAAACGGGCCATGTTCGATGCGGCCATGGAAGCCATTGCCGACGATGTGGCCAGCAAGGTAGGTGAGATGGAAAGGTTCATGGAAATGTCCGCCAGCTTCATGCAATCCATCGACCTGCAGAATGGCATATTCGAAGAAGAAGGCATGAAGATGCTGGAGCAGTGGGAAAAAGAGGGCGTCTCCCTCATCCTGGGCGAAGAGAAACAAAGCCTGTTGATGAAGGCCAATGACGATGAAGATGTCCTTGACCTGAACCAGCCGGTCAAAGAACCCGTCCGCGAACCGGGCCATAAGAATCAGTATGATTCTTTCTTTGAGTAAGGCCCCAGATCCCAAATCAAAGATCGTACGGCTGCCATAGCCATCCCCACCTCCGGGCGGAGCGCTTTTCAGTTGCTCCGCCTGTTGTTTTAACGTGAGGTTTGAGGTTAAGGCTGAGGACAAAAGATGGCGGCAGTAATCCCACCTCAACCTCAAACCTCAAACCTCAACCTCAACCTCAACCTCAACCTCAAACCTCAGGTTGTTTTATATAATATTCCGGCCATGTGTTGCGTTTTGGCGGGTATGAAGCAACGAACCATTTTCTCTATCCTGTTCACACTGCCGGCCCTGCTTTTCGCTCAATCCTACAATACCGCCCTGGGCATGCGCCTGGGTACGGACTGGGGCGTTTCAGTTAAACAGCGCGTGGCGAAGACCACCTCTCTGGAAGCCATCATACAGTCGAGCCTGCAACGCGAAGAAACTCAGCTCACTCTCTTGGGGGAGCAGCACTTTCCACTGATCTCCCGCCGCTTCAATGTGTACGCCGGCGGCGGCCTGCACAAAGGCTGGGCCACGCGCGACGGCACGGAAGGCGCCCCGGCCTACAAAGACCCCTTCGGCATCAGCCTGATCGCCGGCATCGAGGCCTCCCTGGGCCGGCTGAACCTGTCGTATGACTTCAAACCCGCCGTCAACCTCACCGGCGGAGCCCATACCGTCTACAGCCAGACTGGGGTTTCGCTTCGCTATGTCATCGTGAAACGCCCCTGGCTGAACGGGGATAACAAGGACAAACGCAAACGCCAGCGGGAACGCCGCCGCAGAAAGGGCGATGATGGTTTCAACTGGAAATTCTGGGAGAACTGGTGAGTGTTTTTTATCGGTTGCTCGTTGCCGGTTGTTTGTTGCCGGTTGTTCGTTCAGGGGCAGCTCCGATAGGACAACAAACAACAGACAACAGACAACAAACAACAGACAACAAACAACAGACAACAAACAACAGACAACAAACAACAGACAACCCCATCACTGCACCGGGATGCTGTCTCTGTTCACCGGCAACTGGAGGTTGAACCTGCCCCCCTGAAATAAGGCGATCTTACGGTAGTGGTAGCTGTCCTCCTCCTGCGCTTCATCTACCCACCCCTGATAAAAGGCAACGGCAGAGTCTTCCTCAATGGCGTAAAAATAATCCCCCGCGCCGGCCCACCAGCCGCCGACGGCCGCCAGGGCTGCCGCCGGGATGCCGTAATCTTCGTAGGATGCCGGAGCGATGCTGTCACATACGCTGATAGAGGCAATTTTTACTTTATTCTGATTGACGATGGCGTACACGGCGCTTTGCGGGGCGCTTTCATCCCTGCTAATGGTTTGGCACTGAAGCTGGGCCTGAAAACCCTGCCCATCAGTTTCGGCCCTGCTGTCAGGCCGGCAGGCGTTGAACAGGAAAGCGGTTATGAGGAGTGAGAAAATGGCGTAGGCTGGAATTTTCATGAGCTTTGTTTTTCCGGCAATGTAAGGGATGGGGGAGGGAAATGCAATGCTGAAATAATTTATTTAATACATGGCATTGCATCCCTCTATCGTTTTGAGTGTCCTTAAAGGCAGACAAAAAAATATACCAATGAAAGGATCAATTTTATTTGTGTTGTTCCTTTGTTTAACAGCCTCCTTTGCCTTCGCCCAAACGGAAGAAGAAGTAGTAAAGGAAGACGTGAAAACAGAAATGGAGCAACTTAAAAAAGACATGGAGGCGCTCCGCCTGGAGTTGCGATCTACTATGGAGAATTTGAAAACCGGCTTACAGGATCTGGATATCGATCTGTCCGGCCTGGACCAATTGGGGGAGATCGAATGGGAGAAGCATGTTGACGATGAAGAAGCGCTGGCTTACCTGAATTCCGAAGAGTTCCGGGAAGAAATGAAAAAAGTGCAGGAAGAAGTTGATAAAGCTATGGAGGAAGTACGGGTAGAAATGGCCAATATTGAGAAGGCCAACTGGGATGAGATCAATAAGGCCATCGAAGAGGCTATGAAAGAGGTGGAACGGGAGCTTTCCAATACAGGGAAGGAGGAGTAGGCGTTTTTACTCTGAATGAAAAAAGGCATAATAGAAAGGCCGCTCTCTGGAGCGGCCATCTTTTTAGGGGTGGCTAACCGGATTTGAACCGGCGACCTCTGGAACCACAATCCAGCGCTCTAACCAACTGAGCTATAGCCACCAGAAAACAGAAGGGATAATGGTAAAAATCCCGTCCTTTTAAAGCGATGCAAATATAGGATAAGTTCCAAAAAGGGGGAATTTTTTTCGCCAAAAAATCAGGCGCCCAGGCTTAAAACCAACCGATGTGGGTTAAACCTGTAAATCCTGCCCTCAACCCGAAAATCCTGTGCTATCTTTGGAAAAAAACACTACATGCCCCACATCCGCCTCGCCCTGATCGACGACCACCAGATGTGGCTGCAGGCCCTTGCCGCCCTTCTGTCCGACGTGGAAGAAGTAGAAGTTGTGGGCGCCGCCGACAGCGGCCGCCAGGGACTGGAACTCTGCCGCAGGGAAAAACCCGATCAGGTGCTGCTCGACCTGCGCATGCCCGATATGGACGGCCTGGAAGTGCTGTCCCACCTGTTGGCCGGACAGCCTGAAATAAAAGTTATCTTCCTCACCGAACACGACGATCCCTTTTTCATTCAGGAGGGCCTGGCCAAAGGCGTGAAAGGCTACGTCCTCAAAGGCAGCTCCAAGAAATACCTGCTGCGCGCCTTCCGCGAGGTGCAGGCCGGCCATTATTTCTTCGACCCCATCGTGCTGGATCGCCTGGTCAGCCGCCTCATCAGCCAGCCTGAAGGGGGGCGTTATGATGGCGACTGCCCGCTGACCCGGCGGGAGAGGGAAATCCTGGCCCTGATCGCCGAAGGGAAATCCACGGCAGAGATTGCCGACATCCTGTGTATAGCCCCGGCCACGGTGGAATCGCATCGCAAGAACATCTATTCCAAGCTGGATGTCAAAAACGCGGTGGAGGCGGTGAACAGGGGGAGGGAGTCGGGCTGTGTTTAGGGCTGTTGTCCCGAAGGGATGCTCTGGCATTTGTTGTTTGGCAATCAACAACAGACGACGAATAACGAGTAACTATTCAAATTGCTTTATCTTTACCCCCGGTTTCCCAATCAGTGAAGAAATCGATTAAACCATCCAATCGCTTAATAACAATGGTAGAACAAGACACCCAGCAACAGATCATCGACCTGGAGAAGTGGAAGGCCATTTTCCGGGAACATGCCGCTGCTTATCAACAGGCAGCCCCATATCCGCACGCTCAGTTCGACAACTTCCTGGAAGGCTGGGCTGCCCGCCAGGCCATGAACGCCTTTCCCCGGGTGAAGGACCAGGGCTGGATCCACTACGTGCATGTCAATGAAAAGAAACATGGCCTCAATAAGATGAATCTCATCCCCGAATTCATCCAGCAGGTTATCCGCAGCCTGAATAGTAAGGAGTTCGTCGCCGCCCTTAGCGAGCTGACCGGCATTCCGGGCCTGAGGGCGGACCCCACTCTGGAGGGAGGCGGCCTGCATCAGAGCCAGCGCGGCGGCTATCTCAACATCCATGCCGATTTTACCGTCCACCCGCACAAGCGCAACTGGCGGCGGCGCGTCAACCTGCTGGTCTACCTCAACGAAGGTTGGCTGCCGGAATACAAAGGCGAGCTCGAGCTGTGGTCGCGCGATATGAAGGAATGTGTGCAGAAGATCAGCCCCGTATTCAACCGCTGCGCCATCTTTAATACCGACGAGGATTCCTTCCACGGCCTGCCCGACCCCATCGAATGCCCGGAGGATATGACCCGCAAATCCATCGCCCTCTACTATTTCACTGAAGAAGAGAACGCTCCCCGCGCCCGCGCCACCAACTACCGCGCCCGCCCTACCGACGGCGCCAAGGCGCTTTTCATCTGGCTGGACAAGCAGGCGGTTAATGTCTATACGAAGATCAAAGGGGCTTTGGGGATCAATGACGACTTTGTGAGCAAGGTGCTGAATTGGTTCAGCCGGAGGAAGGGGTAGGGAAAGGGGAAGGCGGAAATCGGAAGTTGGAAGGCGGAAGCCCTGACGCTTGCGGCCAGGGCCCTGACAATGCGAAGCATTCATCAGGAGCGGAAGGGGATGGTTAAAACAACGACAAAAAATGGAAGACACCAATAGGTACAGCCTGGGCTTTGCCCTCCTGGGGGCTTTGTTCTTCATTCCTTTTCTGGGAGGCGTGCACCTCTTCGACTGGGATGAGATCAACTTTGCGGAGATCAGCCGGGAGATGCTGATCCTGAAGGATTTCACCCGGGTGCACGTCAACTTCGAGCCTTTTTTCCAGAAGCCGCCCTTTTTCTTCTGGCTGCAGGCCGGGGCGATGTCCCTTTTCGGCATCGGCGACTTTGCGGCCCGCTTTCCCAATGCCATTTGCGGGGTGATCACGCTGCCGCTGCTGTTCCGCATGGGGCAACGGCTGAAGGACACGCGCTTTGGCATCCTCTGGGCAGGGGCCTACTTCGGCAGCATACTGCCCTTCCTGTATTTCAAGTCCGGCATCATCGACCCCTGGTTTAACCTGTTCATCTTTCTGGGGCTGTACTATTTTATCCTTTTCCACTGGAAACAGGATCAATACAGTGACATTGTGCTGAAGAAAAGTAAGTGGTGGTATCTCTTTCTGGGGGGCTTCTGGATCGGAATGGGTATCCTTACCAAGGGGCAGGTAGCCTACCTCATCGCGGTGCTCACCATGGGCGTGTACTGGCTGTACCAGCGCTTCCGCTTTTATGTGAACGTGCCGCAATTCCTGATTTTCACTCTCTCGGCTACGCTGGTCAGCCTGGTATGGTACGGGGCCGAGAC
>CAZAXA010000469.1:0-5223 GCA_964488965.1 uncultured Phaeodactylibacter sp.
TGATCACGCCGGTTTCCGGTTCTTCTTCGATGAACCTGAAGGAACTGTGGTTGGCATCCCGGGCGATGGGGTTCCTGTTATTGGCCTGGCGGTTTTCGTAGGGCCAGGGGAAGACCAGGGCCGAGCGCCTGGCGGGCGGCAGGCCCACCAGGTTGTAGAATACTTTCAGTTCCGGAAGCAGGGTATCGGACCAGGTGAAGCCCTCCGGGAATTTGAAATGGAAAGCCTTAGGCTGGCCTTCTTCATCCCGGCCGGCCCTGAGAATAAGCGGTTCCTCCGGGGAAAAGAAGACGGTATCGCGCCAGCCCAGATAGGCCACCTCCAGGGGAATATCCTGCTGGTTGCGAAGGCTGACGTTCAGCCCCCCGGCCTCTGCCCGGTTGAAGTAAGCGGTGGCTTCCCCTTCATCGGGATAGAGGACGAAGCGCAGGTTACGCTGGTTGGCAAGCAAGGTTTGCGTGGGAAGGCTGTGGGCCGGCCAGTTTTTGTAAATCTTGTTAAGGAGGAAATCCATTTTCTCCCCATTGCGCATCAGCAGATTTTCAATGAATTCCTCCTGCGTGAGCCGGTCCGCTTCCCGTATATAGTGCCGTTTAAAACCGAGGTCATCGCAGATCATGCGAAGGAGCGGGTCTTCGGCGAGCGCTGAATGCCAGGGGCTGCCCGGCCCCGGTTTTTCAAGGACGGACTCGAACTCATGGGGGTCGATCTCGCCCAGGCCGGTAAATGCACAGCTTATGGGTTCTACCCGCCTGGCATTGGGGTCAAAGTAGAAGTTCAGGTTTTCCCGCAGCAGCGGATGGTGATGGCCCATCAGGTCGGAAATGGCAAACAACTGGCCGGCCTTTTCCAGGTCGAAGAATTCGCTTAACGGCAACTCGCCGGTTTGCAGCCCCTGCCACATCCTTCTAAGCAGGAGCAGTTGTTCCTTCGTTTCAGGATTATCCATCAACTGGCCTTCTCCGGGAATATCCAGGCCCTCCCCTATCCGGAAGAGGATGCCCGGGCCGAATCGCCTGTTTTCCGCCAGCTTATCGTCAAAGCGCTCCTGAAGGTAGAAAACGCCTCCGTCCTTCCCATTGACGGAAACCCTGACGAAATCTCCCTGCATGCTTTTTATACCTTTCTCCTGCAGCAACTGATACCCCAGCCAGTCCGTCATATACCCGCCCTTGGAGGAAGGCAACAGGTCGAACTGCTCCATCCCTTCGATGGCGCCGGCGCCGGTGGCCTTCACATGGAAAGGCCAGCAGTCAGGATCCTTCAGGTGCAGGGCCATCAGGCCCGCCAGCGCTATCCTGACATCATGGGTTCTGCCCTGAAAGGACAAGCTGGCCGGAAATGATTTCTCCCGGACAGCTTCGCTGACGACGCCCTCTTCGAGGGCCTGTTCCCGGAGGCTGTTGAGTTCCGCCAGGTCTTTAAGCCCGATCTCTATCGCCACTTCATCAAAGGCAGCTCGTTTGCCCTTGGCGTAATCTTTAAGAAAAGAGAAATCCAGTTCTGAAATCTGGAGTAATGTAGGCTTAACATAGGCATATTGCTCCAACTTGCCCAGATAGGCGCCCAGGCCTACTACTCCCAGGAACAAAAGGCTAAGCGCTGCCAGGCCGGCCGCCCCCGCCAGGCCTCTGATCAGGAATTTCCTGTCCTTGAATAACCTTCGGACAACCGATGCCGAAGAAGTGTCGCTTCGTCTGATCTTCATATGATGCTAATGATTTTCCTCCTTGATTGTAAGTGACGCGAACACAGGATGCCTGCGCAGCGCGGGCAGGAGCGGAAAAAAGAGGATATTTAATGTGCCCGGTAATCCAGTATTCCATTCCCGCGACGCGCATGCCATGGATGTCCATCGTACTACCGGCCCGGATGAGCGGCATACTGGCCCCATCTCCCTGCCTGGCTGTCGCAAACAGGAAGCGGTACGTTCTGCGCCATAAAGCTCATTCCAGTAAAAGGCCGGGGGGTTACGTTTCTAAAAAGGATCTGTTCGGATAAAGTCTGCAATCTTCCCTTTTACTACGGGAGGCAGGAACAATAGTTACATTTTGGCGGGAAGATTTTGCGGAGCAGGGTTTTGCTGAGGCCCTTGATCATTATGCCGCGAAAAGCTTTCTGTCTGTAAATAGCACGCGCCCAATTTAAAACCCCGGAATTGGCTAATTTCCTATAACTTTGGCTCTCCAAAAGTATGAAAAAAATGACAGGCAGATATTTCTTGCTCTTTCTCCTCCTCTTTTTCTCACAATACGTACCGGCCCAACTGACAGACCCTGCCACCGGCAGGGTGATGGACGAACTGCTGGTGCGCCTCGAAGAAAATACCGGCATCAATACCATCCTGGACAGGGCCAACCGGCAACAGGCGGCCTCCGTCGTTCATCAGCGGATGGTTGCGCGCCGGTACAATATCCACCTGCTGCGCTTTAACCCTGCCGCCTGGCCGGGAGAAACACTCCTGGAATGGCTCGGCCGGCAAAAAGAGGTGCAGGCCGCCCAGTATAACTATGCCGTTGAATTCCGCCAGGAACCCAACGACCCGGACTACGACAGGCAGTGGGGCGCCGCCCGCATCGGCGCTCAGGAAGTGTGGGACCTTACCACCGGCGGCGTCACGGCCAATGGCGATACCATCGTAGTATGTATCCTGGATAGCGGGTTCGACATCAGCCATGCCGACCTGAAGGACAATCTCTGGCGCAACCCCGGAGAGATACCCGGCGACGGGCAGGATAATGACGGCAACGGCCTGCCTGATGATATATATGGCTGGAACTACATCGATGACAACAACGAAATAAAGGCCAACAGCCACGGGCTGGCTGTCGCCGGCCTGATCGGCGCCACCGGCAATAACGGACTGGGGATAAGCGGCATCAACTGGAATGTGCGGCTGATGTTCCATATAATAGAATATGTGGACGAGATCATCTCCGCTCTGGAATATACCATCGTCCAGAGGGAACGCTACAATGAAAGCAAGGGGCGGGAAGGAGCCTTCGTGGCCGTTGTCAACACTTCATTTGGCCTGCCCATCCCCACCTTCTGTGATGAGCAACCGGTCTGGGGAGGCATGTATGACCTCATGGGGAATGTGGGCATCCTTTCCGGCGCCGCCACCATCAACCAGAATGTCGATGTAGATGCCGAGGGGGATATGCCCACCAGTTGTGAAAGCGATTTTATTATCACTGTGACCAACCTGACGCCCGATGACGAAAAATTCTACAGCGCCGGCTATGGTTTAAGATCAATAGATATGGCGGCGCCGGGCGAAGGCTCTTACAGCCTGGGCCTCTTCAACCGCTACGGCGCCTTCGGCGGCAATTCGGCCGCCGCGCCCCACCTCTCAGGCGCTATCGCCCTCCTCTACAGCCTGCCCTGTGAAGAACTGGCCGCCGACGCTCTGGCCAAACCACGGGAAACCGCACAACTTATCCGTTCGGTACTGCTGGACGGAGCGGAGCCCCTCGAAAGCCTGGAAGGGATCACCGCCACCGGAGGGCTGCTCAACGTGTTCAACGCCATGGAACTCATCAACAAGGCCTGCGGCGGCTCTGCCGGCCCTATGGAAATTCTCCGGATCTTCCCCAACCCCGCCGCCTCCGGCTTCACCATAGAATACGAAACGCCGGATTTCGAACGCTATGACTTCCGCATTTATAACGCCCTGGGCCAATTGATTTACCGCAATACGGAAACGCCTAACCGCTTCGCTACCAAAAGACTGGATATCGATTCCCGCAACTGGGCTCCCGGCGTCTATTTCGTTGCCATCCAAAGGGGTAAGGAACAAGAGGTGAAACCGGTGCTGGTGAAGGTAAGGTGAGAAAGAAAGGAATGAATAACCTAAGCTTTCAATCCATCATTCCTTCAATCCCTCTCCCCTGGCCGCCGTAAGCGGGTCGGCATGCTGAAGCACGTGGAGCGCTTCTTTTACCATGAGGTCGTCCTGGTTCCAGATCGTGTAGAAGCCTTCGTCCTCGAAAAGGTGCTTGGCAATGCGGGCTTTGAGGAAGCGCCTGAGTTCTTTCTGGCTGCCCGGCAACTTCCGTGTATCGAAGCTGGCCCCACGGGAGCGGGCATAGGTGATAAAGTCATCGAAGAGCTGGCCGCTAACGTCAAACTGGCGGATGAATTCAGGCAGGCTGTATTTCTTCAGCTTTTTGCCGTCTTCATTCATATAGCGAAAGACGAACTGGGGCACATGCTGCCGCAGTTCGAGGTATTCGTCATTCAGGATGAAGGTATCGATAGGGACGAAAATATCCGGCATGATGCCTCCGCCGCCATAGACGACCCGGCCCTTGTCGGTATAGTATTTGGTAGAATCCGCCACGGCGATCTGTTGTTCTTCCACCAGTTCGCCCGATTCCAAACGATGCGCCATCTCGCCTTCATAGGCCTCGCGGTCCTCATCATAGGACTTCTGGATCGAGCGCCCGGAAGGAGTGTAGTAACGCGCCACCGTCAGGCGGAGGGCAGAACCGTCGCGCAACTTGTATTGTTCCTGAACGAGGCCTTTGCCAAAAGAGCGCCGGCCGACGATGACGCCCCGGTCGTGGTCCTGTATGGCGCCGGCGAGGATTTCGCTGGCCGAGGCCGAACCTTCATCGATGAGCACGACGATATCTTCTATGTCGAAAAAGGCCCTGCCGGTGGATTCGTAATCGGTGCGGCCTACCGACCGCCCTTCCGTATAGACGAGCAGTTTGTCTTTCCTGGAGAAGAGCTGGCTGAGGATGTTGGTGGCCTGCTGGAGGTAGCCCCCCGGATTGTGGCGCAGGTCGATCACCAGGTTTTTCATCCCCTGCTCATCGACCAGCTTCTCAACGCCTTTCATAAACTCCTCATAGGTGGTCGCGCTGAAACGGTTCACTTTGATGTATCCCGTCTTATTGTCCAGCATATAAGCCACATCGACACTGTGCATGGGAATCTGGTCGCGGGTGACCTTAAACCGGCGCACTTTCTTTTCCTGGCCGCGCAGGATGCCTACCTCCACGTCAGTCCCTCGTTCACCCCTGAGCATATTGATCACATCGCGGGTTTCCATATTGGCCCCGGCAATGGTAGAATCGCCGATCATCACGATCTTGTCTCCGGCCTGTATGCCGGCAGCCTCGGAAGGGCCTCCCGCCAATGGCGCGACCACCACTATGGTATCGTCGAGCATCATAAATTCCACTCCGATGCCGTCAAAATTGCCTTCCAACTGCT
>CAZAXA010000470.1:0-5214 GCA_964488965.1 uncultured Phaeodactylibacter sp.
TACCGAGCTGCTGCTCGTGGAAGGCCTGGCTGATGGGGAAGAGATCGAGTTGCCGGGAGAGGTGAAGGTGAATATCCGTGTAAACAAGCCGTAGGCCTCCTGTAAGGATCGGCCTTGAAAGCCTCCGGCGCTGCAATTGCCCTGCGGGGCCTATGCTCCCCTCAGCAGCTTCCCCAGGCCCGGCAGCAAAGCAGGCGTCTTACGCTTGTACGCTTCAAATTCCGGGTCCCCTTCGTACCTGCGTTCCAGCATGGGCACGCCCGATACGCGGGTGAGCAGCCAGGTGAGCGTCAGGGGCCCGGCCAGCCCGATATACCATTTCCCGTAAGGGAACAAGGCCAGCCATAAACCCCACCACAGGACGATCTCCCCGAAGTAGTTGGGGTGGCGGGAGAGGCGCCACAGGCCGGTTGTCATCAGCCGCCCCTTATTTTCGGGCAGGGCCTTGAAGCGCTCCAGTTGCCGGTCGGCAATGGCTTCCCACAGGAAACCGCCGAGCCACAGGGCCAGTCCTGCCGGCTGGTACCAGGCCCAGCTTTCCTGGCCGGGCCTTTGCATCAGGGGCAGGGCGATCACCCACATAAAGAAACCCTGAAGCAGGAATACCTGCAGATAGGAGCGGGGAACCACCCAGCGCCCCCATTCTTCCCGCCATTTGGCGTAGCGCCAGTCCTCCCCGCCCTGCCGGGCCTTGCGCCGGCCGATATGCAGGGCCAGCCGCCCCCCCCAGAGGCTGACGAGCAGGGCCGGCAACCAGCTCCAGGGATGCGGGTAAGTAAAATGCAGATACCAGGCTAACAGCACAAAACCCGGCCCCCAGCCTACATCCACGATGCTGTTGTCCCGCTTCCACCAGGCGAGAAAGAAAAGGAAAGTCATGTAAACCCAGATGAGCAGGGCGGCAGAGAGGTAGAGGGCAGGCATATTTTCTCGTTTAGAAAGGTTCAATATTCAGCATTCACGCAACTTTCCGAATCCGTTCCATCCCCCGGGTGAGTACCACTGCTACCGCCAGGGCAGGCAACAGGTTCTCGATGTTGACCTCCCCCAGTCCCAGCAGGCGTATGCCGATGGCAATGATCAGCACCCCGCCGACCGCGCTGAGCTGGGCAATGATAACAGGGGTGAATAAGCGCTGCATCTGCCGGGCCAGCACCGTAAGGCCCCCCTGCAGCAGCAGCATGGGGATGATGGAAAAGAGGACGCCGATGCCGTAGGCCGCAGCAAAGGCGATGGAAGATATGCCGTCGAGCGTCGACTTGATCAGCAGCAGTTCCCGCTTGCCCTGCAGGCCTTCTTCAATGGCGCCCACGATGGTCATCGAGCCGATGCAGAACAGCAGGAAGGCCGTCACCAGCCCTTCGGAAAAGCGGCTGTCCTCCACCTGGAATACCTGCTTGATCTGTTCTCCGAAGCTGCTGAGAAAGCGGTCAAAATGGACGAGTTCTCCGATGACCCCCCCCAGGATGAGGCTGAAAATGAAGAGGAGCAGGTAGCCGTCGGGGACTTTTAGGGCCATCTGAATGCCGATGAGCAGCGTCCCCAGGCCGATGGCCTGAAAGATGATGCCCTGTATGTTGGCGGGAAAGAGCTGCTGCAGCCACAGTCCGATGAGGCTGCCCACGCTGACCGTGGCCATATTGATAAAGGTGCCGATGGGAAGGTGATGCTTCATGCCAGGGGAATGTCTTTGATCAGGGCGGCGGCCTTTGCCAGGGCATCCGCCTTTCCGACGTCCAGCCAGAGGGAATCATCGTGGCGAAAGGCCAGTAAGCGCTCCGTTTTTGCCGCTTCCAGGAATACGTCGATGATGGAAAATACCGGCACATCGGGCATGAACTGAAAAATGCGGGGACTCAGCACGTACAGGCCGCTGAAGGCCAGCGGCTCACATTCCGGCGCCGGGCGGCTGATGCGCTCCTCGCCGCTGCGGCTGTTCCGCCAGCCGGCCAGCCGGCCTTCCCGGCCAAAGAGCAGATGGCGGGAACTGGGACGGTTGCGCACCGCCAGAGTGGCCAGCGCGCCTGAGGCGAGGTGGGCATCGTACAGCTCGCGAAGGTTGACATCGGAAAGGATATCCACATTATGGACGAGGAAAGGGGCGTCCCGGAAGTGGGCGGCCGCCTTCTTAAGCCCTCCGCCGGTATCCAGCAGCAGGCTGCGCTCGTCGGATATGGCAATGTTCATATCGAAGTAGCGGTAATATTGCAGAAATTCAAGAATCTGTTCTCCAAAGTGATGAATATTGATTACGGCCTCCCGTACCCCGAAGTATTTCAGCCTGCGGATGGTGATCTCCAGCAGCGTCATGCCCTCTACCTCAACCAGGGCCTTGGGCCTCGTATCGGTCAGGGGGCGCAGGCGGGCGCCCAGGCCGGCGGCAAATATCATCGCTTTCATACCTGCAAAGGTATAAATCCTTACTTTTGCGGAGTAAAGAAAATAGAGGCCGTATTTCAGGACGCCGGGCATCGAACTTCCGGCTTCCGATTTCCGCCCGCCCACTCGTTGCACTCGTGTTCGGGTAAAACTTCCGACTTCGCCCAGATGATACAACGCCTGCTCGTACAAATACTGCTTGCGCCCTTCTCCCTGCTCTACGGGCTGGGGGTGAGCGTTCGCAATGGCCTCTACAGCCGTGGCCTCCTGAAGGGAGTGGAATTCAACGTGCCGGTCATTTCCGTCGGCAACCTCTCGGTGGGCGGCGCCGGCAAGACCCCCCATATCGAGTACCTGATCCGGTTGCTGAAAGACTATATTGAGGTGGCTACCCTCAGCCGGGGGTACCGCCGCAAGACGCGGGGGTTCCTGGCCGTGAAACGGCGGATGAATGCCGAACAGGCAGGGGATGAACCGCTGCAGTTCAAACGCAAATTTCCCGACATTATGGTCACCGTTTCCGAAAGCCGCACTTTCGGCATCCCCAGGATCATGATGGGCCGGCCGGACATACAGGCCATCCTGCTGGACGACGCCTTCCAGCATCGCTCCGTAAAACCGGGACTCAATATCCTGCTAACGGAATTCAGCCGGCCCTTCACGCGCGACTACCTCCTGCCTTCCGGCCGGCTGCGGGAATGGCGCTCTGCCTATCAGCGCGCCGATATCATCATCGTCTCCAAATGCCCTCCGGAGATGAGCGCCGGGCAGAAGGAAGAGATGATCAGGGAGATCAATCCTCTTCCCCGCCAGAAGATTTACTTTTCCTGTTATCGCTATGGGAATCCTTACTATATTTTCAACCCGGCATACACGGTGGCCCTTAACCCCGGGCTGGATGTGCTGCTCATCAGCGCCATTGCCAATACGGATTACCTGGTGGACTACCTGGATGAGCAGGCCGGCGCCGTTCGCGTGCTGGAGTACGAAGACCACCACTACTTCTCCAAATACGACGTGGGCCAGCTCAAGGCAAAATTCGACCAGGTGGAATCGAAGAAAAAGCTGATCCTCACTACCGAAAAGGACGCCATGCGGCTGGAACTGCACCGGGAGTTCCTGATCAGCAACCGCATGCCTGTCTTTGCCATCCCGGTGGAAGTGCAGTTTCATTTTGGCGAAGGAGAACTGTTCGATCAGGATATCCGCAATTTTTTACTCAACTTCAAAGCCTGACCTTGAATCCGATACTATATATAATATATCACTTCCTCAAGCTGGTGGTCCGCATCAGCTTCCGCCTGTATTACCCGAAGACGACGGCCATCAACCGCGAGCGCTTCCGATTCCGCAGGCCTACCATCCTGGTGTCGAACCATCCCAACACCCTGCTGGATCCCCTGCATGCTGCCTGGCGGGTTCCCATGATCGTCCATTTCCTGGCCAATGCCAGCCTTTTCAGGGGGGTCTTTGCCAACTGGTTCTTCAGCACCTTTTTTTGCATACCGGTGGAGCGCCCGCAGGATGTCAACGGCCGGCAGATCAACAACCAGCAGGCCTTCCGGCAGGCCAGCGCCTTTCTCGCGAAGGGAGGCTGCCTGTATATCGCCCCGGAAGGAACCAGCTTCATCGGGCGCCGGGTAAGGCCGCTGAAGACC
This sequence comes from uncultured Phaeodactylibacter sp., assembly GCA_964488965.1. Lineage (GTDB taxonomy): Bacteria > Bacteroidota > Bacteroidia > Chitinophagales > Saprospiraceae > JACJXW01. The sequence goes on from CAZAXA010000470.1 coordinate 4,038, forward strand.
GGCGCCGCCCGCATAGCGCTGAATGCGGAAAGCCGGCAGGGCTTCGGGCTGGGCCTGAGCATCATGCCGGTAGGGCTGACCTATGAGGCCTCCAACTGTTTCCACAGCCGCCTCTCCGTTTACGCCGGCGAGCCCATCTGGATCAAAGATTACGAGTCTCTTTACCGGCAGGATGCTTTTCAGGCTGCCCGCCGGTTGACGGACGACCTGGAGGCACGGCTGCGCTCCCTCGTTATCCATACCCGCGATGAAGAACAGGACCGGCTTGTCGCACAGCTCGAAACCCTCCTGCGCAACAGCAAGCCGGTGAGCGAACCCATACATTTTGCCCGCACACAGCGCCTGATCGGGCAATTGCAGGAATGGCAGGAGGGGTCGCCGGAGGAATACGAGGAATTCTGCAGGCAAGTCCATCAATACTTCAGCAGCCTGAAGGCTCTTCGCACCGACGACCGGGCGCTGAGCCGGCCGCCCCGCCCGCTGGCCCTGCATTTTCTGGTGTCGGTCATCCTGTTCCCGCTCTTCCTCCATGGCCTGGCACACAATTTCCTGCCGGCCGCCATCCCGGTGGGGCTGGCCCGCCGGCTGAAACTCGACGTCGAGTACAATTCCACCGTCAAAATCCTGGGCGGGCTGGTCACCTTTCCGCTGTTCTACTTCCTGCAGACGAAGCTGATCTATTGGCTTTACGATGCGCCGACGGCCCTCATCTACCTGTTTACCCTCCTGCCCGCCGGCCTGTTTGCCTGGGCATTCCTGCAGCGCCAGAAGCGCCTGTTCCGGTATTTCCGCTTCCGCAGGAGCGCCGAAAAAGAAAAGCTGAAAGCCCTGCGCCGGGCCGTCTGGGAAAAAACGGTTAATTTGCTGGCCAAAAAGACGGTTTGATCCAGGATATCCTGCTTGTCTTCTTTCTGCTGGCCACCGCCATACAGCTTTTTTACTGGCTGTTCATCTTTTCCCGGCTGGCATTTTACCGCCAGCCGCCCCCCCCGGATGGCCCACGCGAACCTGTCTCCGTAATTATCTGCGCCCGCAACGAAGAAGAGAACCTGCGGCGAAACCTCCCATATTTCCTGGCTCAGGACTATCCCGAGTACGAGCTCATCGTCGTAAATGATAATTCTTCTGATAAAACTTTAGAGGTACTCTTGGATTTTCAAAAAAAAAGTCCGAGATT
>CAZAXA010000471.1:0-3245 GCA_964488965.1 uncultured Phaeodactylibacter sp.
CAATGTGCTGAACATCGAAGCCACGCCGGCCCAGTTTGAAGTGGTGACGGCCGACGCAGGCCTGGCCATCCACTGCCTGCGCCCCGGGCAGCCAATGGAAGACTGTATCGCGGAGGCCAGAGAGAGCCTGCTCAGCAAACGGGCGCTCAAAGCCTTCCAAAACCTGCTAAATTGACCTTGCTTATGAACATACTGGAAAAGATCATCGCCCATAAAAAAAAGGAAGTTGCCGAACTTCGGACACTCTATCCCGTTAAGTTGCTGGAACAGAGCATTTACTTCGAAACGCCGGTGGTTTCCCTGAAAAAGTACCTGCTGCGGGAAGACAAATCCGGCATCATTGCCGAGTTCAAACGCCGCTCGCCCTCCAAAGGGGATATCAACCCTTACGCTTCGGTGGAACGGGTTTCTATCGGGTACATGCAGGGGGGGGCTTCCGCTTTGTCGGTGCTGACCGACAGGCAGTTCTTCGGAGGGAAAAACGAAGACCTCACCGAGGCCCGCAGGTTTAACTTCTGCCCCATCCTGCGCAAGGATTTTATCATCGACGAGTACCAGTTGGTAGAAGCCCGTTCGATCGGCGCCGACGCGGTACTGCTCATTGCGGAATGCCTGGATAAGCAACGGTTGGCCCAGCTGGCCAAAACCGCCCGCGGGCTGGGCATGGAAGTGCTGATGGAAGTCCATAGCCGCGAACAACTCGACAAGTACACAGGGGATGTGGATGCCATCGGCGTCAACAACCGCAACCTGGAGGACTTCTCGGTGAGCATCGCCACCTCGCTGGAACTGGCCGTGAGTCTGCCGGCGGGAGCGGTAAAAATATCGGAAAGCGGCCTGGATGACCCACAGGCGGTGGTGGAACTCCGGCGTGCCGGCTACCAGGGTTTCCTCATTGGCGAGTACTTTATGCGGCAGGCCGATCCGGGCAAAGCCTGCCGGGAGTTCATCCGCCGGGTGCAGCAGATCGAAGGCCTGCTGCATAATGCCATTGCGTAGCTGTTCATTCACTCCCCGTCCTCGCCACGTCTGCTGTTGCAGCCGGGTAAATACCTCGGCCGGGTAAAATGCACTCATTCCATGAAAATAAAAGTCTGCGGCATGCGGGAACCCAGGAACATCAAAGCCCTGGCGGCTTTGCCGGTGGATATGGTAGGCTTCATCTTTTACAGCCGGTCGCCCCGTTTTGCCGGCGGGGAACTGGCAAAATGGCTGGCCAGGGAAGGAGCGGCCCTGCAAGGCAAACAGCGCGTCGGCGTCTTCGTCAATGCCGAGGTGGAGGATGTGCTCAACCACGTGCACGACTTTGAGCTGGACTTCGTGCAATTGCACGGCAGCGAAAGCCCGGAGTACTGCCACTTGCTGCGCAGCTTGTGGGAAAGCACTTCCATGCGCAAGGCCAGGATGATCAAGTCCTTTCAGGTAGATGAGGAGTTCGACTTTCAGTTCACCGCCGCCTATACCCCCTATTGCGCTTACTTCCTGTTCGACACCAAAGGCAGGGAATACGGAGGGACAGGCAGGCAGTTCGACTGGCGGCGCCTGGAGAAGTATCATGGCGTAACGCCCTTCCTGCTCAGCGGCGGCATCGGGCCCGATTCCGTAGCGGCATTGCAGGGCCTGCTGCACCCTCAGTTATATGGCGTGGACATCAACAGCCGCTTTGAACTGGAACCCGGCATTAAAGATGTCGAAAAGATCGCTCAATTTCTCGAAAACCTGAAATCACAGAACCTATGATAGCCATTGATGAACGAGGATACTACGGTGAGTTTGGCGGGGCCTACATCCCGGAGATGCTCTATTCCAATGTAGAAGAACTGCGGCGGCAATACGTTCAGATCACCGAAGAGCACGGCTTTCAGAAGGATTTCCGGCGCCTGCTGAAGGACTACGTAGGCCGGCCCTCCCCGCTCTACCTGGCGGAGCGGCTTTCGGAGCGCTATCAGGCTGCCATCTACCTGAAGCGCGAAGACCTCAACCACACCGGCGCACATAAGATCAACAATACCATCGGACAGATTCTCCTGGCGCAGCGCCTGGGCAAAACGCGGGTCATCGCCGAAACGGGCGCCGGCCAGCACGGCGTGGCCACGGCTACAGTTTGCGCCCTGATGGGCATCCAATGTATCGTCTATATGGGGGCGGTTGACATTAAAAGGCAGGCGCCCAATGTTTCGCGCATGCGCATGCTGGGCGCCGAGGTGCGCCCCGTCACGAGCGGCAGCCAGACCCTCAAAGACGCCACCAATGAAGCTATCCGCGACTGGATCAACAATCCCGGCGACACCCACTATATCATCGGCTCGGTAGTCGGGCCGCACCCCTATCCGGATATGGTGGCCCGCTTTCAGTCGGTCATCAGCGAAGAGATGAAATGGCAGCTGGCGGAGCATACCGGCCGGGAAAACCCCGATGTTGTCGTGGCCTGTGTCGGGGGAGGCAGCAACGCCGCCGGGGCTTATTATCATTATCTCAATGAGACGGGCGTTCGCCTCATTGCCGTTGAAGCGGCCGGCCACGGCATCCACAGCGGCGAGTCGGCGGCAACCAGCGTACTGGGAACAAAAGGCATCATTCACGGCAGCCGCACCCTGCTGATGCAGACGCCCGACGGCCAGATCATCGAACCCTATTCCCTCTCCGCCGGCCTCGATTATCCCGGCATCGGCCCCCTGCACGCCCACCTGATCGCCAGCCGCAGGGCGGAGGCTATCAGCATCACGGATGACGAAGCCCTGCAGGCGGCCTATTTCCTGTCCCGCCGGGAAGGCATCATCCCCGCTCTGGAGACCGCCCACGCTTTCGCAGCCCTTGATAAGATGGCCTACCGCCCGGATGATGTTATCGTCGTCTGCCTTTCCGGCCGGGGCGATAAGGACCTGGACACCTACATTCAACATTCTGGCCGCTTTCAAAAGCTATTTCCATGAACCGGATAGAAAAACTATTCGCCAGAAAGCAACGGGATATTCTGAATATCTATTGTACCGCCGGTTATCCCGCTCTGGAAGATACCGGCCGGATTATAAAGGCCCTCGAAGCGGCCGGCGCCGACCTCGTCGAGTTGGGCATGCCTTATTCCGACCCTCTGGCGGACGGGCCGGTTATTCAGCAAAGCGGGCAGCAGGCCCTGAAAAATGGAATGACGCTGTCGCTGCTGTTTGATCAGGTGCAGGCCCTGCGCCAGGAGACGGATATTCCCCTCATCCTCATGGGCTATTTTAACCAGGTAATGCAATACG
>CAZAXA010000471.1:3255-5204 GCA_964488965.1 uncultured Phaeodactylibacter sp.
CGGCGAACAACGTTTTATCGGCCAATGCGCGGAGGCAGGCGTCGATGGGCTCATCCTGCCCGACCTGCCCCTTTACGAGTACGAACAGCATTACCGCAGAATGGTGGAAAAAGCAGGCCTGGGCATCAGCTTCCTCATTACTCCCCAAACCCCGGAAGAGCGCATCCGCAAAGTGGATGAGCTGAGCCGCGGTTTTGTGTATATGGCGGCCAATTCCTCTATCACCGGGGCCAGGGGAACTATCACCCCTGAACAGTTGGCCTATTTCGAGCGGATAAACCAGCTCCGGCTAAAAAACCCCCGGCTCATCGGCTTCGGCATTTCCAGCCGCGAAACTTTCTCTACCGCCTGCCGCTATGCCAACGGCGCCATTATCGGCAGCGCTTTCATCCGGGCATTAGCGGCTGCGGAAGATGTGCGGCAGGCAACACTGGATTTTGTCAGGGCTATCCGGGGCGCCGGAATGTCCGCCTGATTACCACATCACCACATCACTCAATAAAAATGATCATCCAGCTAGAAAAGAACATCACCGGCAGCCAGCTTAAGAAGCTCAAAGAACGGCTGAAAGAAATCCAGTATAAAACCACCCAGGTTTCCACCCAGTATGCAGACTATATCATTGGCGTCGGGAAAAAGGAATTCGACATTCGCGCTATCGGCGCCCTGCCCGGCATTCGGGATATCCACCGCGTCAGCGATGACTACAAGCTGGTCTCCAAAAAGTGGAAGGTGGAGGACGCTATTATCCGGCTGGATACCGGCATTGAGATCGGTACCGGCCGCTTCACGCTCATGGCGGGCCCTTGCTCCATCGAATCGGAAGAGCAGATCGAAAAAACCATAGGCCACCTGGCCAGGAACGGCGTCCGCATCATGCGGGGCGGGGTATACAAACCACGGAGTTCCCCCTATTCCTTCAGAGGGATGGGCATCGAAGGGCTGAAACTCTGGCACAAAAAGGCCCAGGCTGCCGGCATCAGGATCATCACCGAGGTGATGATGGTGGAACAGATCGAAACCATGGCCGGCTATGTGGACATCTTCCAGGTGGGCGCGCGCAACTCGCAGAATTTCAACTTGCTGGACGCTTTGGGTGAAGTAGATAAGCCGGTGCTTTTGAAAAGAGGCATCTCGGGGACTATCGACGAGCTGCTGCAGGCCGCCGAGTACATTTTTTCCAACGGCAACGAACGCATCATGCTCTGCGAGCGTGGCATCCGCACCTACGAAACCGCCTATCGCAATACGATGGATATCAATGCTATCGCCCTGCTCAAGGAGAAAACCCACCTGCCGGTCATTGCCGACCCTTCCCACGGCATCGGCCTGCGCCGTTTCGTCGGCCCGGTAGCTCTTGCCGCCGTCATGGCGGGCGCCGACGGCATCATCCTGGAAGTGCACGAGCAGCCTGAAAGGGCCTTCTCCGACGGCCAGCAGACGCTGAGCTTCCCGGAGGCGGAACGCTTGTATAAGCAGCTCCGGCAGGCCTTTGAGCTGAGGGAGGGGTTTTAGGTGTATAAGTGTATAAGTGTATAAGTGTATAAGTGTATAAGTGCGTTCAAGGCCAATGCACCAGGGCGCCAACTTTCACCCCCCGATCGCCCCTTCCACATCCGCAATAATGTCCTCGATATTCTCGATGCCGGCGGAGATTCGCACCAGGCCGTCCGTGATGCCATACTGTAACCGCACTTCGCGGGGCACGCCAATGTGCGACATCGAGGCGGGGTGTAAGGCCAGCGTGTCCACATCGCCCAGGGTGGGGGCGAGGGTACAGAGCTGAAGGCGGTTCATAAACTTTTTGCCGGCTTCCAGGCCGCCCTTCAGTTCGAAGCTGAGCATGCCGCCGAAATCTTTCATCTGGCGTTTGGCGACAGCATGGCCGGGGTGGGTTTCCAGTCCCGGATAGTTTACCTTTTCCACTTCAGGATGCCGCTCCAGCCAGG
>CAZAXA010000472.1:0-5190 GCA_964488965.1 uncultured Phaeodactylibacter sp.
AGGTCCTCGGGTTGTATCTTCCAGGCGTCGGCGGCGCCGGGGGTGTGATCGTTAAAATAGGTGGCTACGGAGCCCGGCATGATGGTCGACACTTTCACGCCATGATGGCGCAGGTCGAGCATGACGGCCTGGGTGAAGCCCACCAGGCCGAACTTGCTGGCGTTGTAGGCCGCGCCGCCGGCAAAGAAGTTCGTGCCGGCCAGGCTGGCAATGGTGATGATATAGCCTTTGGATTCCCTCAGCGCCGGAATGGAGGCCTTGATGCTGTTGAAAACGCCGGTGAGGTTGATATCAATGGTTTCCTGCCATTGGGCAGGCGTGAGTTCCTCGATGGAGCCGAAATGGCCCAGGCCGGCATTGGCGACGAGCACATCCAGCCTGCCCCACTCCTGAAGGATGCGTTCTACACAGCTTTGCTGCGCCTCCAGGCTGCGTACATCGGCGGCGATGCCGATGGCCTTTCCCGGCCCGGTCCGGTTGAGCTGAGCGGCGGCCTTGTCGATGGCCTCTTTCGAGCGGCTGCATACCGCTACGTTCATTCCTTGCCTGATGAGGGCTTCGGCGATGCCCAGGCCGATGCCTTTACTGCCGCCGGTGATGAGCGCTGTTTTTCCTTGTAGTTTTTCCATGTTGATGGAACGTTCCGGAAAAGGTAAGGTTCAATGGTTGCCTGTACTAAAAATTTTCCCGGAGAAGATGGCGCTTTTTTGTATTTTCCAGCTTTCCCCCAACTTTCATATGAAGAAAAGACAATACCGGCATCGGCAGATACAGACTTCCGGAGGATGGCTGGCCACCGGCGAGGCATATATCCTCCAGGATGGCAGGTTGGCCGCCAGGGTAAAGCTGCTCCGGGACCGGTCGGCCGACGATGCCCTGAAGTTCCGCCTGGAAGTGCTTCAAAGCAATGAAGGCGGCCCGGAGCCCGGCAGCCGCCTGACCATCACCGCAGATTGGGAGGGAACCGGCAGCTGGCGGCTAACGGATGTTGATTCACTGGAACCATAGGGTAACCTTTATCGGGCATTTCAAATATACCGGACAACAAAGGATAACTGATAAAACAGAACGCCATGATCAGCAGAGGCTTTTTCTTATTGCCCATTCTCTTTACCTCCTTCTTTTGCTACGGGCAGAGCGGAAGTATCAACCCTTTGGAGCGCGCCCTGTCCGGCGTACTCACCGTGGCCGTTTATGATGTCGATGACCAGGACCGTGTCCTCGGTTTTGCCGGCGAAACGAAAAGCTATGCCGATATTGCCTATGAAAAGGCCCTGAATATGACCGATGCCTTTTCCACGGGTTCCGGTTTTGTCATCGATCACGAAGGGGTTTACTATGTCCTGACCAACGTCCATGTCATCGACGCCGCCTCAGAAGAAGCTGGTTCCATCCGGGCCTACAGCATCACCCGGGAAGAGTACCCCATGAAGATCATCGGGGGCGACAGCTTCTACGACCTGGCCATCCTGGCCTTCGACGGCAAGGCGCCTGGCGAAGAGATACAGCCCTTATCCTTCAGCAGCAAAGAGGCGGAACTGGCGCAGAAGTCCTACGCCATCGGCAACCCGCTGGGGCAGTATCCCTATACCATCACTGAAGGGATCATCAGCGGGAAGAACCGCCTCTTTTTCCGGCCCACGACGGGCCGCTTCGGTTTCCTGCAGCATACCGCCACCCTGATCTGGGGCAACAGCGGCGGCCCGCTGGTGGACGAGAAGGGCGAGGTGATCGGCGTGAACACCTGGATACACACCCGCAACGACCAGGGGCAGAGCTACCTCTTTTCCCAGTTGAATTTTGCATTGGAGGGGCATCTGGCCCAAAGCCTTTTCCAGGAAATGCTGGCAAACGGGGGCCGGCTGCGGCGGGCGTTCCTCGGCGTGGTTTTCGCCTCCTCCAAAGGCCTGCTGGGCGGGCCCGAGTCGCCGCCCGCCATCCACAGCCTTATCGACGGCAGCCCGGCAGCGGAAGTGCTGAAAGACCGCATCGGATACACCGTCACCGGCATCAACGGGCAGCCGGTGAGTACCCTGCAGGATATCGTACGCATCCTGGAGGCTTCAGATCCCGGAGCTACCATCGGGCTGGAACTCAGGAAGGGGCTGTCTTCTCCCGAAGATAAGGTCATGGCTGAAGAACTCACCGGTGAGAACCTGGACAATACGGCCCGCCATTTCTTCAGAACTTTCAGCGATTATGATGTAGAAGCAGGCCCGAAGGGCGTTCAGCTCAATGGGAAAACGGGCAAAAGCCACCTCCGCCTGGAGGTGGCCCGGTCCGATACCTATCCGCCGGAGAACGCCACCTTTGAAGTCGGACAGGGGAAGGCGAGCTATGGCCTGGCCGGCTTCGGCAGCATCGATAATTACGGGCGGGGAGGCTTTTACCGCATCCATTCCCTTCGGGAACTGGCAATGGCCATCCGCCTGAATTCCCTGGAAGGGCACCTCGGCGCCGACCTGATAGAAGGGGAGGAACATCTGCAGCGGGTGCGCTTCTTCATGACGGATGAGAACGGGGATGAGGCGAAAGCGCTGTTTTATTAATTGGAAAATATCTTTTGATATTTAAGGGCAATGCAGCTATTTTAGCGGGTTGATGTCTTTATATTTTAAATTTTATTCTCTTACTAAAATCACCCGCTATGAAGAATTGCGTACTTGCGCTACTCCTCTTTTGCTGTCCTCTGATTTCCAGGGGGCAGGCTATTGAAGCTACCCTGCTCGGCCACTGGAGCGATGAAAACATTCCCCAGGCCTTTTTTGCCAACCCTTACCACGATGTATGGGGCGCCGTGGTGAACGGCAAGGAGATCGGCATGTTGTGCTCGACCCTGGGCATTCACTTTTTCGACCTGAGTGAAACGGAGTCCGCCCTCGAACCGGTAGCCTTTGCCCCGGCCACCGTTCAGGGTAATACCATTGGCCATCGCGACGTCAAGACCTATCAGCACTACGCTTACGCCGTGGCCGACGAAGGCGCCAGCGCTTTACAGATCATCGACATGAGCAATTTGCCGGCATCGGTGGAGATCGTTTATGAGTCGAACGAATTTATACGCACCACGCACAACATCTTTATCGATCAAGAGAACGCCCGCCTTTATGCTGCGGGGGGCGCCGGCTTCAACCTTCTGGTACTTTCGCTGGACAACCCGGAACAGCCGGAACTGCTGGCTTCCTTCCCCAACGCTGAAGTGCCTTTGCCCTACATTCACGACCTGCATGTGCGCGACAACATTGCCTACCTGAACGCCGGTGAAGCCGGCTTCATCGTCATGGATATGAGCGACCCTGCCCATCCGGAATTGCTGGGCACCATGACAGAATATCCCGAACAGGGCTACAACCACTCCGGCTGGCTGTCGGAAGACGGGCAATACTATTACCTGGCTGATGAAACCCATGGCCGCGCCCTCAAGATCGTCGATATCAGCGACCTTTCAGATATGAAAGTGGTGGCTACCATGAACGCCAGCTCCTTTCCCGGCCAAATTCCACATAATGTTTACCCCAGGGATGGCTTGCTGTACGTTTCCTACTATTATGACGGCCTGCAGGTTTACGATGTTTCCAACCCTCAGTTCCCGCGCCGCATAGCCTATTACGATACATATGACGGGCCGGATGTGGAGTTCTTTGCCGGCGCCTGGGGCATATTTGTGCTGCCCTCCGGCCGGGCGCTGATCTCCGATATGAACAATGGCTTTTACTTTTTCGAAGCTATTGAAGCCCCCCCTTACACTTCCCTGGCGGCCAATGTCGCCGGCATCGACGCCTGCCTGGGAGCGGCGACAAACTTTTCTATTGAAGTCGGAACCGGTTTCCTATCCTCAGGAGTTGTGCTTTCTACGGAAGGAACTTCTGATGCGCTGGAAGTGGAACTGGAATTCCTGGATGCCGCTCCCGGCGATATCGTCGGCATTTCCGTAACCGGCGTAGAAGCCGGAGATGCTTCTCTGGTAATCAACGCTACCGACGGAGTAAACGAGGGCCAGATCGTCATTGATGTGCACATCGTGCCTCTTCCCGAGCCGGCCACCCTCCGGTTTCCCGATGATGGAGCAACAGGCGCCAGCCTGACGCCCTTTTTCTTCTGGACGAGCCCCAGCTCCTCCCTTCCCAAACGCATTCAAATTTCCACTGATGCCGCCAATTTTGAAGGAAACATAATTTATGAATCGGCATTGATCACCAATTCCCTTACCCTGCCCATCGAGCTGGAGGGAGGTACTACTTACTACTGGCGGATCGTTATATCCGGAGCTTGTGGGGATAGCCCTTCAGAAATTTTTGCCTTTACCACGGTGATGGTCAGCGGAACGGCCGGGATCGGAGGCGGCGATTTCCGGCTCTACCCTAACCCGGCGGCTGAATTTGTCCGGCTCAGCTTTAGCCTTCCGCTGGAAGAGGCCTTACAGGCAGAATGGATAGGAGCGAACGGCCAGCGCCTGAAAACGGAACAGCTTGGCGCTCAGGCACGTGAATGGCAGATGGACGTCAGCAGCTTGCCGGAGGGCTTGTACACCCTGCGATTATCTGCCCGGCAGGGATCGGTTAGTAAAAGGATAGTGGTGAGTCGTTGACGACGGACGGCCCTTCCGGATATCGTCAATGGATGTGATATCCGGAAGGGTTGCCTTTTCTCTATGATTTCCGGATTTTATTTGACGTTGATCCCGGCCTCCGCCAGCGTGATCCGCATCCCGTCGCGATAGGGGACTACCCATGCGTCCTTCACCCCGATCTTCTGCATATGGGTTTTGAGGGCATCTGCATCTTCATAATTCCGGAAGCGCCCTATGAGGATTTTCTGCAGGCCTCCTTCTGTTTCCAGGTCCATATTGTCATTTTCCTGGTCCAGGTTTCCGGGGACGTTGGTTTTTCCATAAGCGCCGATCTGCACCCGGAATACCAGGCCGGCCATGTCTTCACCCCCTTTGGATGCCATAGAGGCCTTCTCCCGGTTGAGCTGTTCGATAGCGTTCTGGGCGGCGATCAGGCGGGTATTCAGGCTCGAAACCTCCTGCTGCAACTGATTGGCCTGGTTTTCCCTGGAGATGCGGTCAGCTTCCATTTGGGTGAGCTTGAGTTCCATTTCCCGCTTTTGCTTTGTGGCCATTTCAGCTTCTTCCGACAGGGCTTTGAGGGCCGCCGGGTCGCGCTTGTATTCCTTTACCTTGTTCTT
>CAZAXA010000473.1:0-5177 GCA_964488965.1 uncultured Phaeodactylibacter sp.
CGCCTGATCACCGTCGCCCTGCCCCGGGTACGCGACTTCCGCGGCGTGAATGACAAGAGCTTCGACGGCCGGGGCAACTATTCCATGGGACTCACCGAACAGATCATCTTCCCGGAGATCGACCTCGATAAGGTGAATAAGATCACCGGTATGGATGTGACTTTCGTAACGACTGCCAAGACCGACGCAGAGGCCCTCGCCCTGCTCAAGCTCATGGGGATGCCGTTCAGAAACCAGAGAAACTAATGTATAAACCTGCAATTTTTTGAAATGGCTAAGAAATCAGTAATTGCTCGCGAGAGGAAGAGAGAGAAAATGGTGGCAAAGTACGCCGCACTGCGCAAACAACTGAAAGAGAACGGGCAGTGGGAAGTGCTCGACAAACTGCCGCGCAACTCCAGCCGCATCCGGCTGCACAACCGCTGCAAGCTCACCGGCCGCCCCAAGGGCTATATGCGCCAGTTCGGCCTGTGCCGGGTGAAATTCCGCGAAATGGCCCTGGACGGCAAGATACCGGGGATAACCAAAGCGAGCTGGTAAGATAAAGTGTTATAAAATGTATAATCGTGCGTTTGGAGTATCCTTCAGGAGCTCCGGGCGCTTTCAATATCCGATAAAATGGCAGTTACAGATCCAATAGCAGATTATCTGACGCGGATCCGCAATGCACAGCAGGCGGGGCACCGCATCGTGGAAATCCCGGCTTCCAGGCTTAAGAAAAGCATTACGGAAATCCTCTACAACCAGGGGTATATCCTGAAATATATGTTCGCCGATGATGAAGGCAAGCAGGGCCTGATCAAGATCGCCCTGAAGTACGACCCACAGACCAAGCGCCCTATCATCCGGGAATTGGGCCGCATCAGCAAGCCGGGCCTGCGCAAGTACGCCAAGTCCGACGAAATTCCACGGATCATCAACGGTTTGGGGATTTGCATCGTTTCCACTTCCCACGGCCTGATGACGGATAAGCAGGCTCGGGAAGCCAACGTCGGCGGAGAGCTGCTCTGCTATGTCTATTAATCGTTTTTCGCAAGCTCCAAAACACAGTTAACATGTCAAGGATAGGAAAAGCTCCGATAGAATTGCCCAAAGGGGTAACGGTAGATGTAAGCCGCAGCAACCTGGTTGTGGTGAAGGGGCCCAAGGGAGAGCTCAGCCAGCAGATAGACCCGGATATCAAAGTGAAAGTGGAAGACGGTACGCTGACGGTTGAACGGCCGACGGACCAGAAACGCCACCGCTCTATGCACGGCCTGTACCGCGCCCTGATCAACAATATGGTGGAAGGGGTGACCAAAGGCTTCGTCAGGGAACTGGAACTGGTGGGGGTCGGTTACCGGGCCTCCAATACCGGCCAGTTGCTGGAACTCACTATCGGGTTCTCTCACCCGGTCATGTTCGCCCTGCCCGATGAGGTCAAAGTGGAGACCCGCATGGAAAAGGGAAAGAACCCCGTGGTGCGCCTGGAATCCAACGACAAGCAACTGCTCGGGCAGATTGCCGCCAAAATCCGCGCTTTCCGCAAACCGGAACCCTATAAAGGAAAGGGTATCCGCTATTCGGATGAACAGGTTCGCCGCAAAGCCGGTAAGGCTGCTGGCAAGTAATGGGTTTTTGATGTGCGATTGCGATATGCGATTTTTGATGTGTGCTTATCAGGGCCTGCAAAATGGCTGCCGCCCTTTTCAGGCAAATTAACAATCAACAATCAACAATCAACAATCAACAATCAACAATCAACAATCAACGATATAATGGGCCTTGGGTCCGGGCAGCCGCCCCTACACTAAGGCTAAAAAAGAACGATAATGTCATTTTCAAAGGAAAAAAGAAGGCAAAGGATCCACTGGCGGATCCGCAAAAAGATCAAAGGGACGGCTGAACGCCCGCGCCTCAGCGTTTTTCGCAGCAACCGGGATATCTATTGCCAGGTGATCGACGATGTCAATGGACATACCATGTACGCAGCTTCCTCGCGGGAAAGCAGCGTGCCCAGGGATATCTCCCCGGTGGAGCGGGCCAGGAAAGTGGGCCAACTGATCGCTGAACGCGCCACGGCCGGCAATATCGGACCAGTGGTTTTCGACCGCAGCGGCTATCTTTACCACGGCCGGGTGAAAGCCCTGGCGGAAGGCGCCCGGGAAGGCGGCCTCAAATTTTAAAACATTTCAACCTGAGTAATAATGGCTAAGAAGAGCACTAACAGGGTCAAACCCGCTGAAACGGAACTGAAGGAGAAGTTGGTAAACCTCAACCGCGTTGCCAAAGTGACGAAAGGGGGGCGTACCTTCAGCTTCGCCGCTATCGTCGTGGTTGGCGACGGCAACGGCACGGTCGGCCATGGCCTGGGTAAAGCGCGCGACGTTTCAGAGTCCATCTCCAAAGCTGTAGATGATGCCAAGAAGAACCTGATCCGGGTGCCGATCCACAAGGGGACGATACCCCACGAGCAGAAAGGCAAATACGGGGCCGGCAAGGTGCTGATCAAACCCGCTGCCGACGGTACCGGCGTGATCGCCGGCGGCGCCATGCGCGCCGTGCTGGAGATCGCCGGCGTACACAACGTACTGGCCAAATCAATGGGGTCTTCCAACCCCCACAACGTCGTCAAGGCCACTATCGATGCCTTGTCCAGGCTGAGGCCTCCCGTAGAGGTTTCGCGCCAGCGCAATATTTCTATGGAAAAATTGTTTAATGGATAAGCAGGGCGGCAGCCCTGTCGTCCTCCCTATAAACCTGAAGCGTGATGGGTAAGGCAAACAACAAGATAAAGATAACTCAAGTAAGAAGTATCATTGACCGCCCGAAGCGGCAGAAGGATACTATGAAGGCGCTGGGGCTGCGCAAGATGAACCAGAGCGTGGTGCACGAAGCGACTCCCCAGATTCTGGGCATGGTCCGGAAAGTGAGCCACCTGGTGTCCGTTGAAGAGGCTAACTAGGCAGGCCCCGGCGGCACAAAAATCTTTGAATTAAAAGTTTGCAAAGCCGGCATTGCCGGATATCTTTGTAAAGATCTTCTTGACAGAAAAACAATTGCGAGTCATGAAATTACATAGCTTAAAGCCTGCAGAAGGGTCGGTAAAGAAGCGCAAGCGCATAGGCAGAGGGACAGGTTCCGGCCACGGCGGCACGTCGACCCGCGGCCACAAGGGCGCAAAGTCCCGCTCGGGTTTTAAGGAAAAGCGCAATTTCGAAGGCGGCCAGATGCCCCTTCAGATGCGCCTGCCAAAGATCGGCTTCAAGAACCCCACGCGGGTGGCCTACACGCCGATCAACCTGTCGCGCCTCCAGATGATATCGGAAAAGTTCAACCTGGATACGGTAGACCTGGCAGCCCTGGTAAGCAACGGGATCGTAAGTAAGAACGACAAAGTGAAGATACTGGGCGGCGGCGAACTGAAGGCCAAGCTCAGCGTGCAGGCTCACGCCTTTTCGGCCAGCGCCAGGCAGGCTATAGAGGCATTGGGCGGCGTCGCAACCGTCGCAGAATAATTCCGGCGCATCCGGGATAAAACCATGGGGATACTTTCCCCATTATTCATTTTTAAAAGTAGAGTGGAAGGTACGGCGCCTCGAAGGCCGGGACAGCCTGCTCTGCCTTGGAGAGGTTGAAATGCAGTAAATACTTTGCAGATGAAAAAGCTGATCACTACGCTGAAAAATATCTGGAAGATCAAGGAACTGAGGGGCCGCATTCTCTTTACCCTGGGGATGCTGCTGGTGTTCCGCTTCGGCTCCTATGTCGTCCTTCCCGGCGTCATACCTGCTGTGCTGGACAATGCCTCTCAGAGCAACAGCACGCCCAACGACCTGCTGGGGCTGATCAACGTATTCACCGGCGGCGCTTTCAATAACGCCGCCATTTTCGCTTTAGGCATCATGCCCTACATCACCGCCTCCATCATCATTCAGCTGCTGGGCTTCGCTGTGCCCTATTTCCAGCGCCTGCAGCAGAAAGAGGGAGAGTCCGGCCGTAAGAAGCTCAACCAGATCACCCGCCTGCTGACGGTGGCCATCACCCTGGTGCAGGGCGGCGGTTACCTCACCTACATCAACAGCCTGGGCGCCATCGACCCCAACATCCCGATGGGTGTGTTCTGGATTTCCAATATCATCATTCTGGCCACCGGCACGGTATTCGCCATGTGGCTGGGCGAGCGCATCACCGACCGCGGTATCGGCAACGGCGTTTCCCTGATCATCACCGTGGGGATCATCGCCAGCCTGCCGCAGGCTATCGTCTTCGAATTCCAGTCTCAGCTTGAAAACAACGGCCTGCTGATCTTCGTGCTGGAAATGGCGGTACTGTTCGGAGTGGTCATGGCCACGGTGCTCATCGTGCAGGGCGTACGCCGGATACCCATTCAGTTTGCCAAGCGCATGGTGGGCCGGGGCGCCAACGCCATGCCGGCTGCCGGCGCACGGGACTACATCCCGCTGAAGGTGAACGCCTCCGGCGTGATGCCCATCATCTTTGCCCAGGCGCTGATGTTCCTGCCGGCTACCATCGCTCAGTTCGTAACCAGTGGAGGAGGAGACGTTGCGGCCAACCCCATCCTGCGCGCCCTGAACGATTTTACCTCCGCTCCTTACAATATCATTTACTTCATCCTGGTGGTGCTGTTCACCTATGTGTACACTGCCCTGCTGGTCAACCCGCAACAGTACGCCGAATACCTCAAGCGCCAGAACGCCTTTATCCCGGGTATTAAACCGGGAAAACCTACGGCCGACTTCATCGACGCCGTGACTACGCGCATCACGCTGCCCGGCTCCATTTTCCTGGGCCTGATCTCCATCATGCCGGCCTTCGCCGCCGGCTTCGGGGTCAACATCGCTTTCGCCATGTTCTTCGGCGGCACTTCGCTGCTCATCCTCGTAGCCGTAGTGCTGGATACTCTGCAGCAGATCGAAAGCCATCTGCTGATGCGCCGCTACGACGGCCTGGTCAAATCCGGGCGGATTCAGGGCCGCAGCCGCGTCCAGGGCATTGGCGCCAATATGTAAGCCTGTGGGGGCCGCCTTCCTTTCCCGGGAAAGCTGCCCGGAATATATGCTGAAAATCTTCACATAACGTACCGCCCTGGGGCCATGCCACAGGGCGGTACGCTGCTATACCGGCCTGCTGGTTTTGTCGTCAGGATAATAAGCCCTTGCTGAAGGGCAGGCGCC
>CAZAXA010000474.1:0-5146 GCA_964488965.1 uncultured Phaeodactylibacter sp.
ATTTTACTGACGGCAAAGGCTACGCAGGAAGATAAACTCGAAGGCCTCTCACATGGCGCCGACGCCTACCTGATGAAACCCTTCCACAAGGAGGAACTGCTGGTCCGCCTGGAGCAACTCCTGGAGTTACGTCGAAGGCTGCAGCAAAAGTACCAGTCGGCCGACGGTGCTGGCCCGGAGCCGGAGGATGCCTTCCTCCGAAAAATCCGGGAGATTATCGAAGCCCACCTGGACGAGCCGGATCTCAGTGTGGAGCAACTGGGCCGCAAGGCGGGCATGAGCCGGGTGCAGTTGCACCGCAAGATGAAAGCCCTCACGGGCATGCCGGCTTCGCATTATATCAGGATGATCCGCCTGACGAAGGCCTTCGAACTGCTGAAGGATTCAGAGCTGAACATTTCAGAGGTAGCCTACCGGGTGGGCTTTAAAGACCCTTCTTATTTTTCACGTTTATTTTCGCAGTACTTTGGGGTGGCGCCGAAGAAGATGCGGAGGTGATGGATTCTTGATGTAACATACAAGTTTTTGATAATTAGTCGTTTAAGCTTTCTTTTTCCCCCCTCATGTAACCTGTGTACCCGTATTTTTCTCCTCCATGTAACCTGGCGTCCAGCTTTTGAACGATCTGTCCATTCTTTTCCGGGCGGAGTATTGGAATATTTGGGGCAAGAGATTTTTTTAATTTTCTCAAGCCATTCACCCAATGAAGAATTTACTCTTATTTCCCTGCTTATTATTGATGGTGGGCCTTGCCCTGGCACAACAAAGCTGGACTGAGGAAGACCGCCAATACCTGCTCTACAATCTCAATCGTACCACAGCCGAACTCGAAAAAGAGGTTGCCGGCTTTTCCGAATCCCAATGGCATTTCAGGGAAAACCCGGACAGATGGTCCATCGCTCAGGTGATCGAACACCTGGGTATTTATGAAAGGAAGTACTATGATGAGCGTTACCTGTTGAGCCTGATGCCGCCGGAGCCGGAACTGGGCGGTACCGTCTCCCCCGACAGCTATTACCTGGATTGGATGGCAGAGGAACAGCCGCATACTGCCCCCGCCAGCGCCATTCCCCTCGAATTGATGAAGGGGAAAGACAATTGGGCCTACTTCCTGGCCGGCCGGGAACGGAACGTCAAAGTGATCGAAACAACAGATGTGGATTTCCGGGCGCATTATACTTACCGCAGCAATGGAAAACGGTGGAACATCCACCAGCTCTACATCATCTTGTTCGCCCATTGCGACCGCCATCTGGGGCAGATCAGGAGGATCAGATCTCATCCGGATTTCCCCCAAGCAGGCCCGGCCCAGGAATAGGAGCTATCCGGAAAGTGAGAGTCTAAAACGATCCACTATGAAAAAAGGAATCCTCATTTTGCCTATCCTACTGTTCGCAATAGGGGCAAAAAAAATATCAGCCCAGGAATGCGGCCTTATCGCAACCTTTGGCATCCCAGGTGTTTTACTTGATTGTACTGTTCCTGCGGGTATAAGTCAGGTCAGCATTGAAGCTTCAGGGGCGGATGGAGGCGAACGGGGGCCTGCCAGATTTGGGGGTTCTGGAGGCACAGTTGCCGCTATCTTTAGCGTTACCCCTGGTGATTATATTCGGGTTATCATAGGCGCAGCAGGTGAAGATGGGTTCCACGCCGCCGGCGGTGGCGGCGGCACGGCGGTCATTAACTGCGGCAACCCACAGGATTGTGCTACCGGAACACTGCTTATTGTTGCCGGGGGAGGGGGAGGCGCTGGCAGGCAGAATGGAAGCGGAGCGTTCAATACAGCCGGTAATGGAAACGGAGGAAATTCCAACCTGAGCGGCAGCGGCGGAGGGGTCAACTCAGGGGGTTCAGGTTGTGAATCGTGTACTGATGGTGTTGCTGGTTTAGGCGCCCAGGCATCCAATACGGCAATCGCTCAGCCAGGTACCAATAGTGGGGCTACCCAGGGAAGCGGAGGGGCGGGATATGGCGGCGGCGGCGCCGGTAACTATTATACGCCGGGAGGGCTGCAACGCCTAAGCGGCGGCGGCGGCGGCGGATATTCCGGAGGGAACGGCGGAATTGATGATGGGGTTTCGGGAATAATTAGCGGAGGAGCGGGAGGGAGCAATTATGTGGGGTCCGGCGCTACAGCTGTTACCAACAACGGCGGCATAGCGGGGGGCAGTGGCGGTGACAATTCGAATGGCTCTGTGACGCTCACCTTCTCTCTGGCTCTGCCGGTTGAGCTGTTCCATTTTGAAGCCCGCCTTCGCAAGGAAGGAGTCGATCTGCTGTGGGAAACCGCCACGGAACTCGACAATGCCGGTTTCGATATCCTGCGCTCCGTTGACGGGCGCAACTGGCAAACCCTTGCCTTTGTTCCCGGCGGCGGCTCCACCCTGCAGGAGCGATCCTACGCCTACATGGATAAGCACCCTCATCCCGGTCTCAATTACTACCGCCTCAAACAAATAGACTTTGACGGGCAGTTCGAATACTCTAGAATTATTAGTGTGGATGTGGGGGGAGCGGATAATGGCGTCCGCCTTTATCCCAACCCGGCATCCGGTTCTGTCATCCTCGCCTTCGAAACGGCCTATGCCGGGGAGGCGGTGCTTTACCTGTATAACGCTGTAGGCCAGCCATTGAAAACAAAATACCTGTCGCTGGAGCCTGGCGCCTTTCGAACCGGAATCGAACTGGATGGGCTTCCGGCGGGGGTATATCTGGTGGAGGTGCGCTATGGGGCACGGCGGAGGCTGCAGCGTTTGGCCGTTCAGGAATAATCATGCGCCCAGGTGTCGAGTAGGATGGAGCAGGAGGAACTCAAAACACCCACCCCCACAGCATACTCCCCATCCATGCCCTCAGGCCGTCCGAACGGCGGTAGTGTGCTATGCGCAGGGCAATGCTGTTGAGCGCGCCGGACCGCTTCCGCTCCAGCAGGCGCCATCGCCAGAAAAGCGTGAACCTCATTCCCAGGCCTATTTTATGGCTTTCGAAAGCGGAGAGATCATAATCGGCGGTGTAAAAAAGCGCATCCGGCCGATGCGACAGGTAGGGCTGGAAATAACCGGAGGCGCTCTGCCGGTGGTAGCGGTAAACAGGAGTAAGGGTGAATGCGGGCGAGAACTTCACCGGCAACTCCAGCTCCAGGCTGTGGGCGTGTATGCCGAACCCATCCAGATAGTAGCGGTAGAAAAAGCGGGTGATGACGCCATTGCCGGCATAATAGTGCCAGCGCAGGCTCACCGGCCACTGCCAGCGCTGCGCCGGCAACCGCTCGATGCGCGGCAACTCCTCCTCCGGAAAGTAGACCCGGTGAAAAGGGGTGGACAACAGGCCGTGCTGATAGGAAAGGCCCGAACTCAGCGCGAAATTCATCCGGCGGTTGACGATCCGCTGGTACTGCAGGTTCAGGTGATAGGAAAAACGCCGGTCGGTAGTGATGAAGGGTTGTACCGTATCCCGAAGCTCCTCCGGAAAATACAGCACCCAGCGCCCCAGGAAGGCCTGAGCGTCGACGAACAGGGCGCTCTGCCCGCTCTTCAGGGGCCGGTAATAGCTGCCGCCAATATTCACAGACAGGTAGTCCGACTCCACCGAGCCTCCCATTCCCCAGCTATAGGCCCTTTTCGTAGCCGGCTCTTCCTGTTCCCATCCGAGCTGTACGGCGGCCCGGATATCGCTGCTGGAGGCCGAAGACATGCGGCTGTCGATGCGGTCGGTCGATGCAGAGGTATAAGTATTGAAGCCCGCTTCGGCCGACAGCCGGCTGGCGCTGTCGACGGGTATGTAAACGACGATACGGGTATCATAGTCGGTAAGCTCCTCTGCCCCCGTACCGCCGGTGACGGCGCTGTGGCTGCCATCCTGGGTATAGTAGTTGAAGAGGATGTTGACGTCAACCGGCTCCCGGGCGATGGAGTCGGGTGGCGACTGGCCCGGCAACCGGCTGAAAACCAGAAGTATAGTTAAACTCGTGATGAGAGGTCGCCTGAGTGCTTCCATTCCCTTTTAACTTATTGTTTTCCCGGAAGGCCCCGCCCTGCCGGCCACCCAACCATTTAGCCCTCCACCCCCCCTCAATTACACCCGCACCCGCCGCTGCCTTTGCCCCCGTTGGCGCCGCTGGCCCCTTCCCGGTAGCCCTCGATGTTCATCTCATAAGTCGCTTCCGGCAGGGGTTTCAACGCCATGTTCTGGTCGTTGAGATAAACGCGCTGATAGGGGCGGACGGCCTCGCAGGAGTTGAGCGAGAGCAGGAAAATGATCAGGAGCATGACTTTATCCACGGGAAAAATTGGTTAATGGTTCGTGATGCAAACGGATAAAATAATACCTCAGCCCTACTGCCAGCCCCATGGAAAAGATATGGTGCCGGGCATCCGTGCCTCTGCCGGTGATGCTGTTCCACTGATAGGCCGGGCTGATGCTGAGCCACGGCCTGCCCAGGCGGGCCAGGCAGGTGAGGCCGCCCTCTATGAAACGCCGTTGCTGAAGCGCCGCCTGCTCCGGGTAGCCGGTAGTGGGCGTGAAAAAGCCGGCCCGCAGGCTGGGGCCCAGGCGGAAGCCATTTTTCCGGACTACCTGCCATTCTCCACGGAAAAAAAGGTGGAAAAACTGGATGAACCCCCCGGAGATGGCATAGATGTAATTCCTGCCGCTCTGGTTCTGATTGATCCGCAGTTCATTATCAAAAA
Organism: uncultured Phaeodactylibacter sp.; assembly: GCA_964488965.1. Classification (GTDB taxonomy): domain Bacteria; phylum Bacteroidota; class Bacteroidia; order Chitinophagales; family Saprospiraceae; genus JACJXW01. Next base: position 4,689 of record CAZAXA010000474.1, read on the forward strand.
AAACCGAATAGGCCAGGCCGCCGCCGATGCTGAACCGCCCGGCCTGATAGCCCCCCTGCAGGCTGCCTTCCAGAAAGGGCGAGAAGTGGCTGTAGTGCAGGCCCTCGCCGGCATATACGCCCCGGGCGTTCTCGCCCAGGTTGTACTGCCAGATGCCGGAGCGGAACGCCAGGCCTGGCTCGGCAAACCAGGATTGGGATAGTAAGCGAAAAGGACATAACATCAACAGGGTTATCAGTATTTTCATTGGCCTGGTTTCGGCCGTACAATTTAGGCATACTCCACCTGGAATGCAACTCCTTTATGTCCTTAAAAGCCTCTGAGCGGTTTTCAACTTGTCCTGTAACCCGGCTGTTTTCTAACGTGCAATATCAGCTGTAGCCTCTCTCTCCCCCTCTCCCCGATCACGGTATCGGCCGCGACAGCCGGAACTCCACCCTGCGGTTCTTCAGCCGGCC
>CAZAXA010000475.1:0-5113 GCA_964488965.1 uncultured Phaeodactylibacter sp.
TTTCCAGCAGCATGCTGGGCACGTCGTGGTTGGTGACGAAGCAATCGAAATCGCCATCGTTGTCGATATCCTGGAAGTCGGCCGTCCAGGACTGGGCGCCGATCCTGAGGTTGAAGGAATCGGCGGCTTCGATGAAGTTATTCGCTCCGATGTTGAGGTAGAGGGCGTTGATGCGGCGCGGGTCGGCGGGGTTGTTCACGCCTTGCCGGCATTTGGCGATGTAGAGGTCGAGGTCGCCGTCGAGGTCGAAGTCGGTCCAGATGCTGCCATAATTGCCGGAATTGTCGGAGGGCGGCACGGTGGCCATGTCTATCCATTCATCGGCCGGCGCGAAATTGCCGGTGGAATCGTTGGCCCAGATGCGGCTTTCGCCGTCGTCGTGGCAGGCGAAATAGTCCACCCATCCGTCATTGTTAATATCAACCAGGTTGGAACCCTGAACGAAGAGGCCCGGGCCAGGCAGGGCGCTCATTTCGTAAGCGGCGCCCCCTTCCATTGCCCGTATCAGTTTCACATTGTCGTAACGGCCGCCGGCCAGCACGTCGTTGTAGCCGTCGTTATTGACATCGGCCACGCACATGCTCCACTGGCTTTGCCCGGCGATACTGCCGAAAGTATAATTCAGGAAGGGCGCCCCGCCAGGCTGCTGGTATTCTATCTGCAGCGCCTGCCCCTGAGACAGGCGTACGATATCGTCCAGGCCGTCGCCGTTCATGTCCACCACCGCGATGGCCACGCCGCTGTGGAAGTTCGGATTGGAAAGCAGCTGATTGCCGTTGGAGAAGGTGATCTGCCCGAAGGCAGGGATAGCCAGGGCAAGGAAAAGAGGGAACAGGGCGTAGAGTTTTGTCATCAGGTCTATGATTTTGAGGAGTGGCCACAGGCCACAGCCTTTTATTGAGCGGATGAAAATACGGCGCTCCCTGCTGGCTACCAAGGGTAAAGAAGAGAAAAGTAACGGGAAAGGCAAATATCGGGGCGGCCCCTGATACTACTTAATCAATGGGAGCAACTGCTTTGCCTTTTCACTGAAATCGCCCTGCCCATTGGCGATTTTTTCCAGCATAAGGTGGGCGGCGTCCTTCTTTCCCTGGCGGAGGGTAGAGAGGGCCAGATACCACTGTGCGGGCTGGATGAATTGATCATCTTCCCGGCGGGCAGCTTCTTCGAAATGTATGCCTGCCTCCATGGGGCGCCCCATTTGCAGAAAGCAACTTCCGGCATAGAAGTGATAGGGACCGTTGAAAATTTCCCTGCTGGCCAGTCCCTGGAATTCGGGCAGGGCGGCCTCATAATCCCCGGAGCGGTAATGGGCAATGCCTGCTTCCAGCAGGCGGGCCGTCAAGCTGTCAGTGGAATAAGCGTTCAGGTACATGGGGTAAGGCTCATAGAAGGAGTCGACAGCGGGGGCCTGGGCGGCCGGCCAGAACAGATAGGCCACAATGGCGATAAACAGCGCAAGGCCAACGGCCAGCAGGTACAGCAGGCCCCGTTTATTCTCATCGTTAAAGATAAAAGATGCCATTTCTTCAGCATTTTGACCTCCGGAGCAGGCTCGGATTGCCTCCGGAGTAATTCCGGAAATGCCCAAAAATGAAGAAAAAATGGCGCTTTTTCTATTCTAATGGACAGTTTTCTGAATATATGGAAATCGCACCATTCAATCCGTAACCTTCGTCTCCGCCACCGATAGGCCGGACACCTGGAAATAACCGATGGCTCCTCCTTCGATATTGGTGCGCAGGTTGGCGGGCTGGCCGCTGAACATGCCGCCGTCGTTATTGACATTGCTGGTCAGGTCGAGGAAATATTTGTAGCATTCGCGGGTGATGGCGTACATCTCCACCCGGGCCGTGTCCTCTTTGGCAAAATAGAAGGGCACGGGCAGGTTGCTGATGTCCTCGCTGAGCAGCAGGTCATCGTAGGCGAAAGCCCAGGAGCCATCCCAGTTGAGGATGGTGTCGTTGCGGTAGAACTTGGCCAGGTAGTAATCCACGGTGGCCTGCGGTTCTTTGATGTAGACCAGTACTTCAAAAAAGCGCCCTTCCTCTTCGGGATCGGCCTTTTCCTGCGGGTCGATGCGGATGGCCAGGCTGTCGAAAGGCGGCACGTAGTTCATCTTTTCGGTGGCCGTGAAGGTTTTTTCGCCTACCGTGGCAGTCAGGGTATAGGTATAACCCACTCTGCCGGTGAAGCCCTCTGCCGGCAGGTAATAGCCGGGAGCCTGCTCTGTAAAGGCATAGCTGCTGCCTTCCTGGTCTTCCACGGTGACTACGGCGCCGCTCACCGCCGGGTTCTGCCCGCTGCTGTTGAAGCCTACCGACCTGCTGATGCGAATATACTGCCTGCCGGGCTGGTCGGTGATCAGGCCTTCGATGATGACAGCTTCCTGCGTTTGCTCCAGGTCCAGTTCGATGGTCTTTTCACAGCTGAACAGGGCAAGGGCGAGGAGGATGGGAAAGAGGATATTTTTCATTATTGTTTTTTTTCAGAATTTAAAATTCCAGCTGAAATAGGGCAGGGCGCCGAAGAGGTACACCATGCGGGCTTCCTTTTCGGTGCCGTCGCCGATGATGTTGCCGTCGTCGTCCTGTTTTTTTCGGGTATAGATGGTAAAGGGATTCTGGCGGTTGTACACGTTATAGACGCCGACGACGAAGGAGTTCTGCCAGCGGCGGTTCTCGTTCTTTTTAGGCTCATAGGTGGCCGAGAGGTCGAGGCGGTGGAAATCCGGCAGCCTGTAGCCGTTGCGGCTGGAATAGAGGTTGACCTGATAGCCGTCGAAGTCGTACTTGCCGGCGGGCAGCGTGATGGGGCGGCCGCTGGCAAAGGTGAAATTGGCGCCGACGTTCCAGCGGGGGCTGATATCATAGGCCAGCGCCAGGTTGAAGTTGTGGCGGCGGTCGTGATTAGCGGGGAAGGCCTCGCCCTTATTGATGCCGGGCGCCACCATGGTCGCCCTGGAGAGGGTGTAGCTGGCAAAGCCGGCCAGATCGCCCCTGGCCTTGCGCAGGTAGAGTTCCAGGCCGTAGGCTTCGGACTCGCCCTGCCGGAACTCGGTGGCCAGGTGTCGGTTGAAGAACAGCTCGGCATTATCGGCAAATTCCGTCAGGTTCCGGGCTTTCTTGTAGTAGGCTTCGGCGGAAAACTCGAACATGTTGTCGCGGAAATTGCGGAAGTAGCCCACCGCCAGTTGGCCGGCCTTCTGCGGGTCGAGATAGGGCGAACTGGGCGCCCAGGTGGCAAAGGGGATGGGCACCGTCGAGTTGGAGATGAGGTGCACGTATTGGACCATGCGGTTATAGGAAAACTTCAGGGCGCTCTGCCGATCCAGCATATAGCGGACGGCAAAGCGCGGCTCCGGGTTGTGGAACGCCCGGATCGTCTCAAAATTCCCGTAGGCGGTGGAGTCGCGGATGACGATGTCGACATTATCCTGCGGGTCTTCGTATTCGTACACAGTGCCTTCGCCGATGTTCTGGAACAGGCTGTAGCGCAGGCCGTACTCCAGGCTCAGCCGCTCCGTCAGCTGCTGCTCCGCGCTGATGTACAGGGCGTGATCCAGGGCGAATTGCTTTTGCAGGCTGGTGGATTTAAAAATGGATTCTTCTCCGTTGGAAGTGATCGTACCCGGTGTGAAGCGCCGGTAGATGCCCTGATAACCGAATTTTACGGTGAGGGCGGGGGTCACGAAATAGGTAATGTCTTCCTTGACGGAGGCCTCGCGCTGGTTGGCCTCCCAGAGGAAGCCGTCGACGGGATCCTTATCGTGAAGAGCGTAGTCGAAATCGCTGTACACCAGGGTGAGGTTGGAGAAGAGGCGGTCGTTGAAAAGGTGGTTCCAGCGGAAAGTGGCGGTGGTATTGCCCCAGTCCATTTTGAAGTCGTCGCTGAACTGCCAGATGTCGCGGCCGCTGTAGGCGGCCAGGAAGAAGCGGTCCTTGTTGCTGGCCTTCCAGTTGACCTTGGCGTTGAGGTCGTGAAAACTCACGGCAGTGCCATTAAACTGCTCGCTGTTCTTCATGAACACATCAGCGTAGGAACGGCGGCCGGCAACGATGAACGAGGCCTTATCCTGCACGATGGGCGCTTCCAGGGCCAGCCTGGCGGCCAGCAGCCCGATGCCGCCGGTAGCGGCAAACTGTTTGGCGTTGCCGTCGCGGGTGGCGACTTCCAGCAGGGAGGACAGGCGGCCGCCGTACTTGGCCGGGATGCCGCCTTTGTACAACTCGGCGCTTTTGATGATGTCGGCGTTAAAAACGGAGAATAATCCGAAGAGGTGCGACACGTCGTAGACCGGCGCCTCATCGATGAGGATGAGGTTCTGGTCGGCGCCGCCGCCGCGTACGAAAAAGGCGGAAGTGCCTTCACCGGCGCTGGCGACGCCGGGCAGCGTCTGTATCGTCTTGATCACATCGGGCTCGCCCAGCAGGGAAGGAAGCTTTTTGATCTCTTCGATGGGCACATCCAGGCGGCTCATGGCCACCCGCTGTACGGCATGATCCTCCTTCCTGTCGGTCACTACCACCTCTTCCAGTACGGCGGCGGCGGGCTGCAGTTCTATGTTGAGGGCAATATTGCCGTTGAGCGCCACCTTTTTCACCGCCGGCTGGTAGCCGATGTAGGAGAAGGTGAGTTCGTAGGCGCCGGCAGGTAAAGTGAGGGAATAAAAACCGTAGATGTTGGTCGTGGCGCCCGACTTTGTCGTCGGTTCGAAGACGCTGGCATAGAGCAGCTCTTCGCCGGAACCGGCGTCCTTGAGATAACCGCTGATGGTGTAACGTTCTTCCTGAGGGGCAACGGGTTGGCCACTTGCTGAGCATAGAGATACCGCCAGCAAGCAGGCCGCGAATAGGGCTCGCTTCATCATGCAGATTGTTTTGATTGTTTTCGGGGAGGTTTCTCCCGTTCGTTCATCCCTTTGATGCGCCTCCTCAACAGATACCCCTATGAGTAAAAAACAAATATTTATGGAAGGGCTTTTTTGACAGACGAACAGCCTGGTTTTTGGGATTAAAGGGCAAGATCGGCTACCCTTATAACTTTGGACAGAGAAGCAGAAGCAGGAATATAGATTCCTGCGCTGCCCTGGAGAGGTAAACCACGGGAATCT
>CAZAXA010000476.1:0-5103 GCA_964488965.1 uncultured Phaeodactylibacter sp.
GGGGTACCGGCCCGTAAAACATAATATATTTGAGGGTACTCCATAACCCTCCGGAAAGCATGAGGGGGCGCTCTCCTGATCCGAACCAGGCAAGCTGGCGAAAAAACAATGACTATATGAATAAAATTAGCATTCAAAAAACAAGGTATATGGGCCGGGATTCACTCATTCAGTCCCTCACTCATTCACTCCTTTGAAATCTTACAAGCCATGGCAGCAGATCGCATTCCCGAAGGGTTTCAGCAGACGGAGGTGGGGGTGATTCCGGTGGATTGGGAGGTGAAAAAAATCAAAGATGTTTCAAACTTGAAGAGCGGTGAAACAATCACTGCCAAGAAGATTTTTAGCGCCGGTGAATATCCTTGTTTTGGCGGAAATGGATTAAGAGGCTACACCAATAACTATACCCACGAGGGGCATTTTCCTTTAATTGGCAGGCAAGGTGCTTTGTGTGGAAACATGCAATACGCAACCGGAAAATTCTTTGCTTCTGAACATGCTGTGGTCGTATCCGCGAATGATGATACTAACCCCAAACTTCTATTTTATATTCTGAAAAAGATGAACCTCAACCAATATTCTGAGTCCTCTGCTCAGCCTGGCCTTTCTGTTTCGAGGTTATCAAAACTTGAAATCCCACTCCCCCCCACCCTCGCCGAGCAGACCGCCATCGCCGCCGCCCTGAGCGACATGGACTCCCTGATCGAGCGCCTGGAGCGGCTAATCGGCAAGAAGCGGGCGGTGAAGCAGGGGGCGATGCAGGAGTTGCTGACGGGGAAAAGGCGGCTGGCGGAATTTGGGGCAGGGAAGGGTATGCAAAGGACGGAGGTGGGGGTGGTGCCGGAGGATTGGGAGGTGAAACCGCTGGAAGAAATAGTTAACTTTCTCGATGGACAGAGGAAGCCAATCAAAAGTGCTGATAGAGCGAAAATGCAAGGAGTTTACCCTTACTACGGCGCATCCGGAATTATAGATTATGTTAATGACTACCTATTTGATGATGAACTCATTCTGCTTGGAGAAGATGGAGAAAACATTATCAGCCGAAACTTAAGGCTTGCTTTTGTAGTGAGTGGTAAGATTTGGGTAAATAACCATGCCCATGTTTTGAGGACGAAAGAAGGATACGATACTCATTTCGTTGCGGAGAAACTTGAGAGCATGGATTTTGAGCAGTATAACACCGGAACAGCACAACCAAAGCTGAATAAACAAACTTGCTCCAAAATTCCTTTAGCTATCCCCCCAACCCTCGCCGAGCAGCGCGCCGTCGCCCGCGCTCTTTCCGACATGGATATGGAGATCGGGCAGTGGGAGGCGCAGCTGGCGAAGTACCGGCGGGTGAAGGAGGGGATGATGCAGGAGTTGTTGACGGGGAAAAAGAGGTTGGTATGAACACACCGACTACTTTTAAAATGCGTCCCGTATCCAGCCTGCAAGGGCTGAGTTTCTTTGTCGATGATTACCAGAGGGGATACCGATGGACAGTGCAGCAGGTTTTGGACCTGCTGGAAGACATTTTTTATTTCGACTTATCAGAAGAAGCTTTTTACTGCTTACAGCCCTTAGTGGTGAAAAAGCGGGAAAGAGAAGAGTATGAGGTCATTGACGGGCAACAGCGCCTGACTACCATTTATCTTATTTTGAAGATCATCGGCGAGCCCCTGTATACGATACAGTACAAGACACGTGAGGAAAGCGCTCATTTCCTGGGCAAGATTGAAGGCCATCTTGGAGCGCACACTTTAAAACAAAAGGAAGTGCAAAGCCTTTCTGTTGACGGACTGACCCCTGCCATCAATAAAAAGTGGAGCGACTTTATCGGGAAACAAGATGCTGCACTATACGATAAGATTGACAACTACCATTTTTTCATGGCCTACCTGACCATAGACAGATGGCTGAAAGATAAAGAAGAGAAGCTAAAAAAGGATTTCTTAAAAAAGCTGAAAATTCAAACTCATTTCATCTGGTACGAAGACGAACAGCATGATAATTCCATAGAGGTTTTTACAAACCTCAATAGCGGCAAGACCGAACTAACCAATGCCGAACTGATCAAGGCGCTGTTTGTGGATGCCCGAAAAGATGCAAACCCTGAAGTCCGGCAACTGCGGCAGATTGAACTGGCTGCGGAGTGGGATCAAATTGAGCAGCAACTAAACGATGATGCTTTTTGGTATTTCATTAGTAACGAGAAAGATAAAACGAACTATCCTACGCGCATTGATTTTCTATTTGAAATCATCGCAGGAAAACCACCTAAGCAAAATCCTGACCCGCTTTTCACCTATAGGAAATATGCTCTTAAAGAAATTGAATTGGATTGGAAAAGGGTAAAAAACCTTTTTCTAAAGCTTAGGGAATGGTTCGAGGATAGAAGGCTGTATCACTTAATCGGCTTCATTATTGATCGGAAGATCAGGACAATTGAAAAGCTTGTCGAAGAGCGGGATAAAGAGCAAAGCAAAACAAACTTCAAAGAAGCTCTCAAGAATATAATTGCAGAAAAGTTCTCCAGCTACAGCTTACCTGAACTCCAATACCCGGATAAGAAATGTGAGGATGTTTTGTTGCTTTTCAACATTGAAACCTATCAAAACAGCGAAGCCCAGTTCCGCTTTCCCTTTGACCAGTTCAAAACCCAAAAATGGAGCCTTGAGCATATTCATGCACAGAATGCGCAAAAATTGCATACCGTTGGAGAACTAAAAAACTGGGTGACAGATTTGAATGGATTATTGGAGTTTTGGGAAGGCAATGATCCGGAATTGAGAAATTCAGTTGAGGGTAAAATAAAAGGATTGACTGAATTACTAAATCATGTGGATGACCAGGCAGAATTGACCGATGACCAGTCAAACCTTCGGGATGAGGTTGACAGGGGGACAGCCGATTTTTTCGAGAAACATAGCATAAACAATCTTACTTTACTCGATGGCCCGACCAATAGCGCACTGGGCAACAAGCCTTTCAAAGAAAAACGCAGGGAGATCATCGAGATCGACAAGAAGGGCTATGTTGATAAACAAAAGGTGTTCATCCCCCTTTGCACCCGCTATGCTTTCCTGAAATACTATTCCAAAGATTTACAGCATCTGGACTACTGGAATTACCAGGATCGGCAGGATTACCTGGCGCACATACAAAAGACACTTCAACCCTATTTACCGGAAAAAGAGGAAGCCGATGGATCAAGGAAATGAAACCACCTTTTGGGAATTGATAAATAGGCACTGCATTGAAATACCCATCATTCAGCGCGATTATGCGCAGGGGCGGAATAATGCCAAGGCAGCGGATATTCGAAGGGGTTTTGTAGAGCGGTTGAAGGGCGCCCTCACCAGTGAAGATAAGAAAGCCTTGCACCTCAACTTCGTTTACGGCAAATTGAAAGGAGTAAAGCACGCAAGCAAACAGGCCTCTGGCCAGCAAGCTGTCAAAGCCATGCTGAGTGCAGCAAAGGCGTACTCCCACGACCTGGGCCTCAAATTGGATTACACAATAGAATCATCCTCATCTAATGGCAATGGACAAAATGCAACCACCTTTGTCCCTCTCGACGGCCAGCAGCGGCTTACCACCCTGTACCTCCTGCACTGGTATCTCTTGCAACGGCTAAAGAAAACCGATGAACTATCGAAGCTTAAAAATTTCACCTATCGCGTCCGGCCCAGTTCTAAGGATTTTTGCGCTGCTTTGTCAAAAGAAGTCGTCGCTATAGAAGAGGTGGAGGGATCATTGCTATCCGAGCAGATAAAGGATACCTCCTGGTACTTCAGCTACTGGTCAAAAGACCCCACCGTTTCCGGCATGCTTCGAATGCTGGATGAGATCCATGAGCAATTCAAAAATGAAGGACCGGCACAGATCGAAGCAGCCTGGGATTCACTAACTAAAGAAAAAGAAAGTGAAGTCACCTTCTCCTTTCTCGACCTCGAAAAGCATCAGCTCACCGATGACCTATATATCAGGATGAACGCACGGGGAAAGCCTCTGACCGAATTTGAAAATTTCAAGGCCTGGCTGATCGATTATGTTCATCAGGAAAAAATAACCATTGAGCCTGAGAATTGGAAGGTCAGGCTGGATACCATTTGGACCGACTTATTCTGGGCCAACAAAGCGGAAAATGATTATACGGTTGACCGTGCTTATTTGAACTTCTTTCGGAATATGGCGCAGATCTTTCTGGTGCGTGAAGAGGGTTTTAAACCTGATGGGGCATCTGAAGATTCCTCAAAAAATGGGGATAATGCCTCTTTACTTGCCACTACTAGAAATCAAGACGGCGAATATATATACGTACCTAATAGCCTCTATAAAGAATTGGGGGTCTTTTCAGGAAAAAACCTAAATGACCTTTTTTGTATTCTTGATCAATTGACCCAGAAAGAATGCGGCCAGAAGCAGTTGGAAAGCTGGATAGCTGGCATCGATTTTTCTTATGATGAAAAGCATACACCTAATTCGTTATTCAAGCGGTTTATTGGCGGAGGCACGTCATATCCGGATAAGGTCCGCTTTTATGGATTGATGCGATATTTTCTTACTTGTAAACAAAAAAATATAGATCCACAGAAGTCAAGCCTGTTCAGTTGGATGCGGGTGGTGAGGAATCTGGTGGAGAACTCACAGATCGACAGCATCGAAACCTTTACCCGGGCGATAAAGGGTATCGGGCAGATAAGAGCGGGCTGCTTGAATATTTATGAATATTTGGAAGACGAGCAAAACAAGCTTACAGGATTTGCAGAGATTCAGGTGGCAGAGGAGCGAGAAAAGGCGAAACTCATACGAGATGATGCCGAATGGGAAAGAACGTTTTTGAAATTCGAAAACCATAAGTACTTCAGGGGACAAATTAATTTCCTGCTAGAGCTGACATCAGAAAAGGGTGAAAAAACAATCAATGGTAAGGCATTTGAGGATTACGCCAGGAAATGTACTGCTATTTTTGATCATAAACTAGCCGATAGAGATGATGTCACCTTTGAACGGGCTTTGCTCTCCCAAGGAGATTATCTTATTGAAATTTATAGTAAACATAGCTTTGTAAGGATGTTTACCCCTTCGGGAAAGACAATTCAAGATTGGCGAAGG
>CAZAXA010000477.1:0-5093 GCA_964488965.1 uncultured Phaeodactylibacter sp.
TCAGCAAATTACAGCCCCTTTACGATGTGGGCCTGGGTTATATCCACCTGGGGCAATCCTCCAGCACCCTCTCCGGAGGGGAGGCCCAGCGCGTCAAGCTGGCCTCCTTCCTCACCCGCGAGCGCTCCGACGAGCATATCCTCTTCATCTTCGACGAGCCCACCACCGGCATGCACTTCCACGATATCCGAAAACTGCTGGACGCCATGAACGCCCTGGTCGAGAACGGCCATTCCGTACTCATCGTGGAACACAATATGGACGTGATCAAAAACGCCGACTGGATCATCGACCTCGGGCCCGGCGGCGGCAAGGACGGCGGCGAACTCGTTTTCCAGGGTACGCCGGAAGAACTGGTGAAGGTGGAGGGGTCGTTCACGGGGCAGTACCTGAAGGAGAAGATTTTTCCGGGATGAGCCAAGCCCGTGTGGCGAACGGTTTATACGGGTTTAAATAGCTTGAAATGACAAATGGGTTTCCAGTTCTTTGGTGTCGAAAGGCTTTTCGGAAAATAAATCCAGGCCTATAGACAAACGATGCCCTATGTGCAACGCAAGTGCAGTGCCATGGCAATAAGATAAATTTAAATGAACTCTATTGGCCCGTTCCCCTACTTAAACGGATCCTCAAACCGGCTGGCCGTCACCAGTTTATCATCGGTCAGCGTCTCCAGGAAGGCCACCAGGGCGGCCTTTTCCTCATCACTGAGGTTGAGGCGGCGGGGGCTGAGGCCGTCGGGTTCCCGCAGGCGGTGGTCGAGGTTCTGATGCATTTTTACCCCGGAGTTATAGTGTTCCACCACTTCTTCCAGCGTGGCGAAACGCCCGTCGTGCATGTAGGGCGCGGTCAGGGCGATGTTGCGCAGGAAAGGCACTTTGAATTTGCCGTCGTCCCCGGAGTTGCCGGTTATCTTTCCCACCCCCTGGTCGGCGTACACTTCATCCAGGCCGTTATTCGCCAGGCTTTCGGGCGAAATGGACATGTTGGCGCCGTGGCAGGAAGAGCAGTGCTGAATGAAGATCTGCTTGCCCAGGTTTTCCATCCGGGTGTAGTTGGGAAAATCAGCGCCGGCATTGCCTTTCAGGGCCTCCATGCCTTCGTCGAAGCGGGAATCGGTGGAGACAATGGCGTTGATGAACTCCTGCAAAGCCTCCGTGATCATGTGAGGCTGAACGGCATCCGTATTGTAAGCCTTGTTGAACAGTACCTGATAGTGGTCCTCGCCGGCCAGGCGCCCGGCCAGATCATGGAGGTCCATACCCATTTCGATATCGTCCTGAATGGTCATGCTGCTCTGCTCGGCAATGGTATGGGCGCGCTCGTCCCAGAAAAAGAACTGCTGCTGGCGGACGCCGGGGAAGATGACATCGCCCCCTCCTGAAAAATTGCCGCCCCCTTCATAGGAAGACTTGAAATTGGGCGCCGCGCCCAGGGCCAGGGAATTGCGCATGGTCAGGCGCCCTTCGAAACCTTCGCTGAAGCGCTTGTTGTCGGCAAAGGCCAGTTCCTGATGGTGGCAGGAAGCACAGGACACCCTTTCGTTGCGGGAAAGCTTGGTATCATAGAAAAGCACCCGGCCCAGGGTCGCCTTGGCCGGATTGATCTCGGGGGGCGTCATGCCAAGGTCCAGCATGTGCTGTGGCAGTACGACCGCATAGTCCACCCGGCCGTTGGGCAGGTTGAGCACTCCGGAAAGGGCCCGGTATTCTTCGTCACTGTAAGTCGTATAGCGCACATCGACCACGTCCTCGACGCAGGAAGTAAGCGCAAAAGAGAGCAGAGCAAAGAGTGAGAGTAAAGTTCTCGGTTTCATAACTCAGGGAATTTAGTTAACAAGGCTTTATTGAATGTTTAACCGCCCTTGGACAGTGGACATACCGGGGCGCTTAACGCCTGCGCCGCCGGAACCGGACGGCCTGGCTGCATTACCAGTATAACCCGTAATATACGGCTTTATTGTTGTGTCATCAAATTGTAACATTTTCCAGGGCAGACTTTAACAGATTTTATCGGGCAGCGGGCCGGAGCGGCGGCGGGCCGCCACCCCCGAGCAGGCCCGGTCAACTCCATCAACTAATCCACATACTCCCCTACCAGCCTCACGATCAGGTCGTTGAGGAATTCCACTTCGTACGCTCCGACGGTCGGCTCCAGGTGGTCGTTGCCGATGCCGCTGTGGTCGGTGATGAAGGTATAGGTCCCGTTGGAGGCAATGGCCAGGATGCGCATCAGGAATTCGGTACCCTGATCAATACCGCTGGCGGTGACCGGAATAACCTTGACGCCCTTTTGGGCGGCCAGCCGGATTTGGCTCTGGATCTGGCCGATCACGTTTTCATCGTAGTGGGGCGGCGCGTCAAGGATCAGGAAGAGCAGCCGGGCGCGGGCGCTCTGCTGCCAGTCCTGCTCCCCGATGGCTTTCTGCAGGGCGGAGTGCACGGCCTCCGGGTAGTCGCCCCCGCCGTCGGCACGCTGGCTGTTGATGAAATCCGCAACCTGGCCGAAATTACTGCTCAGGCCGGAAGTGCGGGTGACGTATTCATCGCCTTCATCCCGGTAAAAAACGGAACCCAGGCGGAAAGCGATGTCTCCATTCTCCTGCCGAATGCGGCTGATGATGTCGTTGATCTCCACTTTGATGTATTCCAGTTCATCGGCCATGGAACCGGTGGCGTCGAAGACGAAGAGTACGTCGGCAGCCTGGCTGGCCGCGCCGTTCAGGGGCAGTACCAGTTCGTTGACGCCTCCTTCGTAAAAATTGACGTCATTCAGCTGGAAAGACTGCCCCTGGTAGGACACCTTAATGTGCATGGCCTGCGCCGGAGCATTCCCCAGGAGGAAAGGGAAGAACTCCGCCCTGCCGGCATTGTCGGTTCGCGCCTGCCAGAGGGGCTGCCCGCCGGCATCCTGCAGGATGGCCCCGGCATCGACGGCCGGATTGCCGTTTGCCTGCCGCACCAGCAGGCTCACCCGGGCGAATTGGCCGAAATCCCAGTAAGCGGGGTATTCCGAGAGGGTGTCTTTGGAGATCAGGCCTTTCCAGAAATCCCAGTTTTCGAGGTCGTTCCACTCGCCGGCCGTCAGTTGGCCGGCCTGTATGGTAGAATCTCCCGCCTGGCCGGAAGTGCTGCCGACGCCCGCTTCTGAGGCGCCGTCAAGGCTGAAATCCTTGCCGCTATCTCCGAGGGCCTCCACATCGTTTTTTTCACAATTCCATAGCGCCAGCGCCAGGCCTATGCAAAGAAAGAAGGTATATCTCATAACCAAAGTTTTTTGAACAGGACGCAAGATGGATAAAAAGCGTTGGGCAGGCCGCCTGCTTTTTTCCATTTTACCTACCTTCGCAAAAAAACCAGCTAAAGATGAAATTACTCGAAGGGAAAGTAGCGCTCGTCACCGGCGGTTCCCGGGGTATCGGCGCAGCTATTGCCCGCCGCTTTGCCGGGCAGGGCGCTGATGTGGCCTTCACCTGCCGCTCTTCTGCAGAGCAGGCCAATGCCCTGGCCGGGCAACTGGCCGAACTTGGCGTAAAGGCCAAAGCCTACCAGTCGGACGCCGGATCTTACCAGGCCGCCGAAGAACTGGCCAGGGCCGTCCTGGAAGAGTTCGGCAAGGTGGATATACTGGTCAACAACGCCGGCATCACCAGGGACAACCTCATGCTGCGCATGACCGAAGAGATGTGGGACGAAGTGATGCAGGCCAACCTCAAGTCCATTTTCAACCTCACCAAACACCTCATCCGCCCCATGATGAAGAACGGGGGCGGCAGCATCATCAATATGAGTTCTATCGTAGGAGTGACGGGCAATGCCGGGCAGGCCAACTATGCCGCGTCGAAGGCAGGCATCATCGGCTTCACCAAGTCCATAGCCAAAGAGATGGGATCGCGCAACATCCGCTGCAATGCCGTCGCCCCTGGTTTTATCGAAACGGATATGACCAACGCGCTGGACGAAAAAGTAAAGGAGGGCTATCTGTCCAACATCCCCATGAAGCGCCTGGGCAGGGCCGAAGAGGTGGCCGATGTATGCGTTTTCCTGGGCTCAGGCCTGTCTGCCTACGTGTCAGGCCAGGTGATCAGCGTTTGCGGAGCATTGAACACCTGAACATGCTGAAAAAAAACTGCAGGATGATCCCGGGATCATCCTGCAGGAAGCGAAGCCACCGGAGCTCCCCCGCCTTCGTCAGGCATAGGCCTTAAAAGAAGCGGAGCGTAGTGTTCTCATGCATGTCGTTGAGTACTTCTCCTGCCATGTGGGGCAGATCGCTTTTGTGTTTACGTGTTTCCGTACCGGAACAGGGCATTCTCACCTGACTCCCCGGGCTAAGTTGCCGGCAGCCGCCGCCGTCCGCATCAGGCGCGGGCGGTCAAGGGTAAAACAGCGCTCCCCTTCCGTCTCCCGCTCCATGATAAGCCCTGCCCCGCAGAGTATTTCGAGCTGTTCTTCCAGCACGGCGCTGCTCAGGCCGGTGAATAGCGCTAATTCCAGGAATGTGGCGGCAAAGTGTTCCTGCAAAGCTTCAAGGATCAAGCTGCCGGCAGGGCTGCTAAGTGTTTCCAGGGCATCAATGGCCTGGCTTAGTTTGTTTTTGTTCACTGACTGGCTAGTTGTGTGCATATTTGTAAGTTTTTAGCACTTCTATATTTTGTTAATAAATCCTCCTCTCTTCGACGGACAACGCAGGGCCCGAACAAGGGCGGAAACTCATACCTGTTCCAGGCGGGAGCTGTTCCACGAAGTTTGTCAAAGAAGCAAAACCCTTAACAGGGGGGTGAAAAAAAGGGAGGGGTGAAAAGGCAGGCTAGGCCTTGCCCTTGTTCATATAGCCTTTGGGATGGACTAAAAGAAAGTGATGAGAATAATACATAGCCTCGGCTCCAGGCTCTTTAACTTACTGTCTAACGAAAGCCCGGGCAAAAGGTTTCGCAAAAAAATATAACAAATTTCAATTATATGACAGAACGGGCCGCGCCCTGATACTTTTGCGCCTGCCTGCCGTCCTATATCAGACAGGAACAGCTGCGGCGTAAAAAAACAGGATTTACGGGATGAACAGGAAAGGGCAGGCAAAGATACCGTAAATCCTTT
>CAZAXA010000478.1:0-5085 GCA_964488965.1 uncultured Phaeodactylibacter sp.
AGGCATCGCCGGGCTGGAAGGCGACGGTGGGGTCGGAGTCGTCGCAATCTACGTCGGAACACAGGCCATCGCCGTCGGCGTCCACCGTGGTAATGGCAGCGTTATTGTCGTCACAATCCACATCGGCGCAAACGCCGTCGCCGTCGGCATCGCCAATGCCGGTGCAGGTGGTTGGCGTGCCGGCGCAGTTGCAGTTGGCGTTGTACACATCGTTGATGGTGGTGTTGTCGCCGTCGTTGCAGGCATCGCCGGGCTGGTAGGTGATGGACGGGTCGGAGTCGTCACAGTCCACGTCGGAGCACAGGCCGTCGCCGTCGGCATCGCCGATGCCGGTGCAGGACGTCGGCGTGCCCACGCAGTTGCAGTTGGCGTTGTACGCATCGTTGATGGTGGTGTTGTCGCCATCATCACAGGCATCGCCGGGCTGGAAGGCGACGGTGGGGTCCGTATCGTCGCAGTCGACATCATCGCACAGGCCGTCGCCGTCGGCGTCCTGGGTGGTGATTCCGGCGTTGTTGTCGTCACAGTCTACGTCGGCACACAGGCCGTCGCCGTCGGCATCGCCGATGCCGGTGCAGGCGGTACGGGCGCCCACGCAGTTGCAATTGTCGCCGATGGAGTCATTGACGGTGGTGTTGTCGCCGTCGTTGCAGGCATCGCCAATATTGGCGGAAAGGTTAGGGCAGTCGTAGCCGCCCGATAGAATGGAGTATTCCACACACAATTCGGGCGCTGAAGAGGAGGAGCCGTCGAAGGAATCCGCTACCCGCCGGCCCTGGCCTTCGATGAGGACAACGACCGGGCTATTGGAGGTATATCCGCTCCTGTTCACGATTTCCTGAATGATGGCGCTGATATCCGGCGTCAGTTGTGCCGGGCCGGCAGATCCCACCAATGGCCATTGGCCGGGCGCCCACTGTACGCTGGCATTGGTGCGGGGCCGGTTGCTGATGTCGAAATCGGCATTGGTGAAGGCAGAAGCATTATCACTGGCCTCGCCATACAGAACGAGGTTGCAGGGATCCACATTAGTGGTTTCGTCTACTGTAAACTGAATGTAAGCGCTGATGATCTGCGCTCCCCGGGGGATATTCAGGCCATTAAATTTCATACCGGCGGTTTGCAGCCCCCAACGGGGTTCGTCCACCAGTTCCAGGTCGCTGCTGTTCAGGTCCATATTCCCGTCCGGAGCCTCCTCCGCATCATCATTGCTGCTGTTGACCCTGGAGCAGGTAATCACCGGGCCACCGGTGATGCCGCCGCCGCAGCTGCAGTCTGCCTGTATGGTTTCGCCGGCAGTATTGGGGTCGCCGTCATCGCAGGCATCGCCGGGCTGGTAGGCAATAGCGGGGTCATTATCGTCGCAGTCGGCATCAGCGCAAATGCCGTCGCCATCTTCGTCGCCGATACCGGTACAGGATGTCGGCGTACCGGCGCAATTGCAATTGGCATCGATGACATCATTGACGGTCGTGTTGTCTCCGTCGTCGCAGGGGCTTCCGGTAAAGACGGTGATATCCGGATCGGGATCACAGTCGGACAGCACCCCCAGTTCAAAGATTCCAATATCGGGCTGGGCGCCCTGAGGCCGCGGAGCGCCCCAGAAGTCGATGGTGACGGGCACGCTTGCTCCCCGGTCGATGCATGGGCTGGTGTTTTGCAGCCGGAAGTGGCCGGGTAAATCGCCGCCGCCGCCGACGAACTCAGGGCCCGCCCAGAACCCATTGGGCTCAAAAAGCGGATTGGCATTCCGGTATTCCTGAAAAGAGTAGTTCTCGTAGATAATCTGGGAAGGAGACATCCCGAAATAGCAGTTGTTGTCGAAGACGATATCGGGAGTTATGAGGCCATAAATCTCCTGATCGGCGCCGGAAAAATCGAAGATGTTGTTCTTGAATTCCAACCGGCCGATATTCTCCGTCATCCGGATAAAATTGCCGGTGCGGTTTTGCGGGGCGATGACGTTATTCCACAATTTTGCCTGATCAGTATCAGAGATCGAGACGCAGTTGTGGCCTGCGCCGGTGACCACGTTATTGTAAGCCCAGACGTTGTTGGCCCTGATGGTAAGGTCGCCATTGCCCTGGCTTATGGAATTGGAGTAGATGAAATTGTTGCGGATTTCCACGGTGTTCACCCAGGGTTTGCCGACGAAAATGCCGGCGGACTCCGAATACCGGATGTCATTGCCTGCCACCAGTATCCTTGTGCCGGAAGTGATATCTATGCCGTCTTCCCCGGCATGGCGTATGGTATTATTGCGGATGATGATCTCTCCGTACAGGTCGAAAGTGGAACGATGCTGATGGCAGGTAATGGCGTCTTCCAGTTCGAGCGTCACCGGGTTTTCGACCCGGCACTCCTCCACCAGCACATGCCTGAGTTGATTATTGGGCGAGCCGTTCAGGAGGATGCCGTTGACGCTGTAGTCGTAAACATAAAGGCCCTTCAACCACAGGTTGCCGCCGCCATTGGAAAAGCGAACGGCATTGCCTGTGCAATGTGTAACATCCACATTTTTCACGATGATCCAGAAGCTGCCCTCATCGCGATTGAACCAAAGCATATTATTGTCTCCGTTGTCGATGTGTATATCCTCCACAATAATGTAATTGTGGTTGAGGACGATCCCTCTGCCTCCCTGGCAATCGATCCTGGGCTTGGCCGGGTTCTTGCCGTAAGCGCCGAAATAAATACAGTTATTGTTGTCCGGGTCGACGAGATCGAAGGTGAGCGGTTGCCCCAGGACGGTTTCCTGGACCGTAACGACGCCTCCGGGTTCTCCGCCATTTCGGGGTTCCAGGGGGCCATCGTTCCAGGTGAGGCCTCTTTTGAAGAGGATGCTGTCGCCAGGAGCGAAGATAGCGCCATTTACCTTGCTTATGGTTCTCCACGGGCCGGCGGCCCCTCCCTGAAAGGTAGCCGACGTACCGGTGTAATTGTCGTTACCCGCTTCAGAGTCGACGTAGTAAACTGTGGCCAGGGAAGAAGTGCTGGCCAGCAGAAGCATGCCGGCTATTAGCAGGGCCGTTCTGGCACAGGCCGCGAATGGAATAAAGAGTAGTTCAGTTGTTTTTGTAAACTTAAACTTCATGCTGTCATGGGAATGCATAGTGTTCATGTTGAAGCCCTTAAGGTTTTTAGTATTCAGAAAATATTAGGGGAATGATCAGCATACCTCCAATATCATGCCAAACCTGAAAAGGATATTCCAATCCCATCATTACAGCAGCGGTGTAAAATAAACTGCCCCGGCAGTCTGTTCAGAGCGAACAAGCTGCAGGGGCAGGTAGAGAAAAGGGGAAAGAGTTATTGCTGAACCACGAATTTTGCCGATTGTATGGACCGGCCTACCGCCAGTTGAAGGATGTACATGCCGTCCGGCAGGTTCAGGCCGTCCAGCGACAGGGTGTTTTCACCATAGCCGATCTCCTCCGTTTTCTGGAATACCAGCCTGCCGTTCAGGTCTCTGGCCAGGACCAGGGCCTGGCCTTCTACGGTGCTGCTGAAGCTGGCCAGGAGCCTGTTCTGCGCCGGGTTGGGATAAACGTGGAGCGGGCTGACAGCCAACTCCCCGAAAGGTGTTTGTTCCTCTTCCGGCGCCCCTGCCTGCAGGATATTGTTCCCTGCCCCGGCAAGGTTGTTGCCGGTTGAGGAGCCCGATTGGGCGGAAGCCGCTACCGGGATGTATTCGACACACAATTCGGGCGCCTGGGCGGGGGAACCGTTGTAGGACTCCGCCGTACGCCCTCCCGTACCCTCGATCAGGATGGCGATCGAGCTACTGGCCGTATATCCGGGGCGGTTGACGATCTCCTGGATTATGGCCGAGAGGTTCGGCGTTTGCTGGGCTGCTCCGGACAGCCCTACGGAGAGCCAGTCCTGCGGCGCCCAGGCTACGGAGGAACTGGTGCGCAGCCGGTTGGTAATATTATTATTGACGGTGGTGAAAGTAGCTGCATTATCACTGGCCTGGCCGTAGATAACCAGATTACAGGGGTTGATGTTTCGGGTTTCATCAACCGTGAACCGTAAATATGCGGAGGTGATAAGGGCGTTCCGCGGTATGTTGAGGTTGTTGAACCGCATGCCTGCCTTCTGATTGCCCTGCCCCGGGTCATTGGCCATTTCCAGGTCGCTGCTGCTCAGGTCAACGTTTCCGGATGGCCCCTCCTCGGCATCATCGCTGCCCCTGTCAACCCGGACGCAGCGGGTAACGGGCGCGACGTTGTTGCCGCAGCTGCAGTCCGCCTGAATGGTTTCCCCAACGGTATTGGCGTTGCCATCGTCGCAGGCGTCGCCAGGCTGATAAGTGATGGCCGGGTCATTGTCATCACAATCCACATCGGCGCAGAGGCCGTCCCCATCCGAGTCGCCAATGCCGGTGCAGGCGGTGGGGATACCCGCACAGTTGCAATCAGCATCAACGGCATCATTGAGGGTGGTATTGTCGCCGTCATTACAGGCATCGCCGATATCGGCCGACAGGCCCGGGCAGTCAAAGGCAGCCGGCGGGGCCAGTTGGTACCCGACACACAACTCCGGCGCCTGCCCCGGGGAACCATTGAACGATTCCGCCGTACGCCCGCCCACCCCTTCTATGATGAGCACGATGGAACTGCCGGAGGTATAGCCATTCCGGTTGACGACCTCCTGGATGAGAGAAGAAATATCTGGTGTCCGCTGGGCTGCTGTGGCATTGCCTACGGCCGTCCAGCCAGGCGGCATCCAGCTGACCATGCTGCCTGTCCGGGGCCGGTTGGAAATATTGCGGCTGCTGTTGGTGAAAGCGGCGGCATTATCACTGGCCTGGCCATAGATGAACAGGTTACAGGGGTTGATGTTGCGGGTTTCATCCACTGTGAACTGAATATATGCACTGGTGATCACAGCGCCCTGCGGTATGCTGAGGTTGTTGAAACGCATGCCCACCAACTGGTTGCCAACGCCGGGGTCATTGGCCAGTTCAAGGTCGCTGCTGTTCGGATCGACCTGGCCGGACATGCTTTCCTCGGCATCGTCATTGCCGGCATTTATCCTGGAACAAACGAGAATGGGCTGAACGGTGATGCCCATACAGTTACA
>CAZAXA010000479.1:0-5082 GCA_964488965.1 uncultured Phaeodactylibacter sp.
TCAACCTCAACCCAAAGGCCGCTATCTATGGTGCCTGGACAACGGCCATGGCAAACTGACGCCGGGCAAGCGTTCCCCGCTTTTCGACGACGGGCAAACCCGGTTTTTCGAATATGAGTTCAACCGGGATATCGTGGCCCGCATCAAAAAGCAACTGGATGAAAAGGAGGTACAGTATTTCATCACCGTCCCGGAAGTAGATATCGACGACTACCTGGAAGGGCGGGTCAACCGCGCCAACGCCAAGAAATCGGCGCTTCCCAAAATCTTCGTTTCTATCCACTCCAATGCCGCTCCGGCCCGTGACAGCGAAACCTGGGGCCCGGCCAGCGTGAGCGGTATCGAGACCTGGTACTACCATGGCAGCAAAACCGGGCAGAAGCTCGCCGCCGTCTTCCACAAACACCTCATCGCAGAGACGGGATGGGTGAACCGCCACCTCAAATCGCGCCCCCAGGGCCAGTTCTATGTCCTGCGCAAAACCCAAATGCCATCTATCCTCACCGAGAACGGCTTCTACAACAATAAGGCCCAGGCTGCCGACCTGATGAAACCGGAAATCCGCCAGAAGATCGCCGACGCCCACGTCAAGGCCATCCTGGAGGTGGAGAAGGACGGGCTGTAGCCGGGCTTAAGCCGTTGTTTGTTGTTGGTTGATCCTTATTGGTTTAGGGGCGAACAACCAGCAACAAACAACCAACAACAAACAACCAACCCATGGCGCGATTTCTACCCTTATTTCTTTTATTGCTGACGGCCCCCAACCTTCCCGCTCAGGAAGATTTCAAGATTGTTGGTTACCTGCCTTATTACCGTTTCAGTTTCAGCGATCAGATCAATTTTGAGCAACTGACCCACCTCAACATTGCTTTTGCCAACCCGTTGATGAACGGGCAGCTGGAGGTCGGCGGGCAGGATATCGGCCCCGTTGTGGCTATTGCCAGAAGCCACGGGCTGACGGTGCTCATTTCCATGGGCGGGGGCCTGACCTCGGAGTGGCGGGAAGCCTGGCGGTCTCTGATGGAGCCGCCCAACCGTTCGGGTTTTATCCATACGATCATGGATTTCGTCCGCGGCTATGGGCTGGACGGGGTGGATATGGATCTGGAAGGGGGCGATGTGACCGGGCAGTACAGCCCTTTTGTGCTGGAACTGCGCGACTCTCTGTCAGCGGAGGGCAAGCTGCTTACCGCCGCCCTTCCGGGCAGTTTCCGCGACGGGGATATCACCGACGAGGCGCTGGCCGCCTTCGACTGGGTCAATATGATGGTTTACAACCTGACCGGCCCCTGGGCGCCGGACAGCCCCGGGCCCCATTCGCCCTATTCCTTTGCCGTCAGTTCCATCAACCGCTGGCTGGGCGAGGGCGTGCCGCCGGAAAAACTCACCCTGGGCGTGCCCTTCTACGGCTGGAACTTTGCCAGCAACCCGGTGACGTCCTTTACCTACCGGACGATCGTCGAACAGAATCCGGCCAACGCCTATACCGACCAGGCGGGACAGTCCTACTACAACGGCATTCCCACCATACAGGATAAGACGGAACTGGCCATGGAACGCGTCAGCGGCATCATGATCTGGGAGATCGGACAGGATTCCTATACCGAATATTCTCTGCTCAATGCCATCTATGAAACGGTTTATCCCCCGACGCGGGTGGAGGAGGAATTGCTGGCCGGCGCCCTTTCCGTTTATCCCAACCCCTTTGGCCAGGAATTGTCGGTCGGGAACCGGACCGACAGCCCCCTCCATCTGAGGCTGGCCGCCCTGGATGGAAGGCTGGTGCAACAATTCACAGTGGCTGCCCGCACCAGCCATTGGCTGAACACTGCGTCGCTGGCCCCGGGCATGTACGTGCTGCAGGCCGCGGGAGAGCAGGGGAGCAGGGCGTATAAGATATTGCGGCAGTAAAACAGTCCGCCACTTTCCAAATAATTATTGGCGGCGCCTCACTTTAAGAAAACGTTAATTTTTTTATAACAGCTTTTATTGCCGATCTTTTCTATTTTTGCGGCGTTGAATTGTGCTATTCCCAATCATAAAAGAAAAGTTATGAAGCAGTTTTTTCTGTTGACTGTACTTTTCAGCCTTTTCACTCTTGTCGATGCTCAGGCTCAGGGCTGCCCATCTTCCAGCTACAGGGCGGCGGCAGCGGCCAATCCCTGCCCTCATCCGGCGACGGCAGCCAGGGCGGCGGCGCAGGATGCGAGCATCGAGTTGCGCGTCGACCGGGAAACAGGAGAGGCTTCCTACGTCCGCAAAAAAGTATGCGCAGCCACCGGCAAGGTGAGCTATACGCCGGTGGAGTACTGCAGCAAATCCGGTAAGTTCATCAACGTTTCACCCCGCGAGCAGGAATGCGTAAAATCCAAAACGCAGTGTGTTACCAGGGGCGGAACCGCCACGAGGGTTTCCCAGGCCGAAAAGGCGCGTTACACTCCGGCCCAGAAGGCTGCCTGTGCCAGGGCCTGCCCTGATCCGGAAACCGGCGCCAGGGCTTCCGCGGCTGCCGCCAGGTTGGTGAAGAACCGTTAGCAGAGTTCATCTTTTGACGTATTCCGAATAAAAGCGCCCCTGCCGGTACTCCTCCAGCACCTGCCTTACCGTTTCTGTGAGGTTGCGGGGCAGGTCGTCGAGATAGAACCATTCGGCCTCTTTGAATTTGTGGGTCTCTTTGGCCTTCAGCTTACCCTCCCAGCGGTAGGCTTTAAAATACATTACCAGGCGGTGTTCGTTGCCGATGACCTTGTGCATGACGTGCACCAGGTGCAGGTCTTTCTCCCTGATAGTGATGCCCGCTTCCTCGAAGCTTTCCCGGATGAGGGCCTGCCGGGCAAATTCCCGGGAATCGACGTTGCCGCCTACGAGCGTATAGTTTCCTCCATTCGGCTTGGTTTGCCTGAGCAGCAATATCTGCCCCTTGTAATAGAGGATGAGGCGTGCTTTTAAAGATATATTG
Source organism: uncultured Phaeodactylibacter sp. (assembly GCA_964488965.1). GTDB lineage: Bacteria > Bacteroidota > Bacteroidia > Chitinophagales > Saprospiraceae > JACJXW01. Next base: position 2,960 of record CAZAXA010000479.1, read on the forward strand.
GAGTTTGCCATGATTTCATGCGTTTTTCTTACCGCCCGGCAGCAGTGGAACGGGTTATCGGGCCGGTTTTATAAAAACGATAAACGCCCTGCTCGTTCATCTGCCGGCCGCCTTTCCGTGTGCAATCCTTTTTTTTTTGCCGCTTCGTTATTATTATTGCATATACGCAGGTTTCATAATAGCTTAACACAAATAAACGGGGTGAATTTATAATTTTGTCCTGTAAAATAGTATCAGCCCAACAATTGTAAGCAAAATAAGCTAGCATATATGCGATACGAAAACGTACTGGCAACTATCGGCAATACGCCATTGATCCGCTTAAACCGGATCTGCGATGAAATTCCGGCAACGGTCTACGGTAAAGTTGAAGCCTATAACCCGGGGCAGTCGGCCAAAGACCGCATTGCTCTCTACATGGTAGAGCAGGCAGAAAAGAGCGGCAGGATCAAACCGGGCGATACCATCATTGAGGCCACCTCCGGCAACACTGGTTACAGCCTGGCTATGGTGTGCAGCCTCAAGGGCTATGGCTGTGTGCTGACGGTCTCCAGCAAGGCCTCTCAGGAGAAGCTGGCCCTGCTGCGTTCCATGGGCGCCGAAGTGGTGGTCTGCCCGGCCGATGCCGAACCGGAAGACCCCCGCTCTTACTATTCCAGGGCGGAGCAACTGGCACGGGATATTCCCAACTCCTTCTACCTGGGGCAAAACTACAACCTCGACAACTCCCTGGCCCATTACCATTCTACCGGGCCGGAGATTTGGCGGGAGACCGAAGGGCAGATCACCCACTACGTATGCTGCGCAGGCACCGGAGGCACGCTGTCGGGCACGGCCCGTTACCTCAAAGAGCAAAACCCGGATATTAAGATCATCGGGGTGGACGCCTATGGGTCCGTGCTCAAAAAATACTGGGAGACCGGCCTGTTCGACAAGAGCGAGATTTACTCCTACAAGGTCGAGGGCCTGGGTAAGAACATTATTCCGGATAATGTGGCTTTCGACCTTATCGATGAGTTCATCAAGGTGACCGACCGCAGCAGCGCTCACCGCACCAGGCAACTGGCCCGCCTGGAAGGCCTGCTCGTGGGGTACTCCAGCGGCGCCGCCCTGCAGGCGGTATTCCGCATCAAGAGCGAACTCAAACCTACGGATGTGGTCGTCGTGCTGTTTCCCGACCACGGTACCCGCTACCTCGGCAAAGTCTACAACGACGAATGGATGAAACAACAGGGTTTCATGCGGGAGGAAATGCCCGAAGATTCCTACGCCAGATACCGCAAGATTTACCGGGCCTACCGGATGAAATACAAGCGCTACCTGCGGCAGACGCTCAAGAACCTCAGTTAAAAGAGCATTGGGCGCCGCCCTGCCCGTTCCGGCGGCGGAGCATGGAAAATCCGCCGGAACTGATGGATTCAAACAAGCAAAACATCTACGTCCATGAAGAATAAAAAGTTTGTCACCAATGAAAATGTTTCTCCCCAGCTTTTCGAGAATAAATGGCTGGACCGCCTGACGCGTACGCATATTGCCATTCCGGTCACTATGTTCTTCCTGTACGCTGCCGGCCTGATCTACTATACGAAAGTGGCCACGGAACTGGCTAACCTGCAGGTCGTCGCCCTTTTCTTCGGCGGCTGGTTCCTGTTCACTTTCGCCGAATACATGTTCCACCGCTATGTTTATCACATCGACCTGAATACCGAGGCCAGCCGGAACTTCGCCTACAAAGTCCATGGCGTACACCACGACTACCCCAAGGACAAGCAACGCCTGGCCATGCCTCCCATTCTCAGCGTAGTGATCGGCACCATCCTGCTGCTGATCTTCGAGCTGGCCCTTGATCAGTACTCCTTCTCTACGCTGGCGGGTTTCATGGTGGGCTATGCTTTTTACCTGCTGGTGCACTACTCCGTCCATATCTTCCGGCCGCCCGACAATATCCTGAAAGAACTGTGGAAGAACCATGCTATCCACCACTATAAGGACGATACGATCATGTACGGCGTATCTTCCCCCATCTGGGATTACGTGTTCGGCACACTGCCCAAGGATAAGGACATGAAGCGCAACCTGGAGGTGAAGGGAGGGGTATAGTGGTTGATTGGGTTGATTGGGTT
>CAZAXA010000480.1:0-5074 GCA_964488965.1 uncultured Phaeodactylibacter sp.
CGAAAAACCAACCCTATGCAAATAAAAAACTCCTCTAACGTCTACGACGCCGTCATCGTCGGCTCCGGCGCCGGAGGCGGCATGGCGGCCAAGGTGCTGGCCGAGGCCGGCCTGGAGGTGGCCGTCCTGGAAGCCGGGCCCCACTTCGACCCTGCCAACCCGGAGCAGCGCACCCAGTTGCGCTGGCCCTGGGAATCTCCCCGGCGGGGCGCCGGCTCCACCCGCGCTTTTGGTGATTTTGACGCCGCCTACGGCGGCTGGGAGATCGAAGGCGAGCCCTACACCCGGGCGCCGGGCACGCAGTTCGAATGGTTCCGCTCTCATATGCTGGGAGGGCGCACCAACCACTGGGGGCGCATCTCCCTGCGCTTCGGCCCTAAGGATTTCAAACGCAGGGACATCGACGGCCTGGGCGACAACTGGCCCATAGGCTACGAAGATGTGAAACCCTACTACGATAAGGTCGATAAGCTCATAGGCGTATTCGGCAGCAAAGAGGGCCTGCCCAACGAGCCGGACGGCTTTTTCCTGCCGCCCCCCAAGCCGAGGCTCCACGAGTTGTACTACGTCAATGCCGCCCGCAAGGCGGGCGTGACGGCCATCCCCGGCAGGCTGTCGATGCTGACCAAACGCATCAATAACGAGCGGGGCCTGTGTTTCTTCTGCGGGCAGTGCAGCCGGAGCTGCATGGTGTATGCTGACTTTTCCTCAGGCAGCTGCCTGATCTTCCCGGCGCAGAAAGCCGGGGGCAAGATCGAGCTGTTCGTCAATTCCATGGCCAGGGAAGTAGTTACCGACGGGGAAGGCAAGGCCGTCGGCGTGTCCTACATCAATAAGGAAGACCGCAGGGAATATCAGATCAACGGGAAGGCGATCGTCCTGGCGGCCTCCGCCTGCAGCTCGGCGCGCATCCTGCTGAACTCCCGAAGCCGGCAGCATCCCAACGGGCTGGGCAACAGCAGCGGCCTGGTCGGGAAATATCTGCACGATTCCACCGGCGCCTCGGGCGCCGCCTTCGTGCCTGCCCTGATGAACCGCAAGATGTACAATGAGGACGGGGTAGGGGGCTTCCACGTCTATTCGCCCTGGTGGCTGAACAACAAAAAGCTCGACTTCGCCCGCGGCTACCATATCGAGATATGGGGCGGCCTGGGCATGCCTTCCTATGGGTTCGGCTTCGGCATCACGGAGATGAACCAGCTTTTTGGCGATATTAAAAACAGCTACGGCCCCGGCCTGAGGGATGAAGTGCGCCGCTACTACGGCGCCGTAGTCGGCCTGTCGGGCAGGGGGGAGAGCATCGCCCGCGAGGACAACTACTGCGAGATCGACCCCGATACGGTCGACGAGTTCGGCATACCGGTGCTGCGCTTCCACTACAAATGGACCGACCAGGAGCGCCGGCAGGCGCGGCACATGCAGGAGACCTTCAACGAAATCTTCCACAATATGGGCGGGCAGCGCATCGGCCCCACGCCCGGCAAAGCCGAGGACTACGGCCTGCTGGCCCCCGGCATGATCATCCACGAAGTGGGAACCACCCGCATGGGCAAAGACCCCAAACGCTCGGTAACCAACGAATTCGAGCAACTGCACGACGCAAAGAACGTCTTCGTCGTCGACGGCGGGCCCTTCGTCTCCCAGGCGGATAAAAACCCCACCTGGACCATCCTGGCCCTGGCCTGGAGGGCGTCGGATTATATCATCGATCAACTGAAAAAGCAAAACCTGTAAATAATGGACCGCAGAGACACCATAAAATCATTGCTATTAGGCTCCCTGGCAGGCGGCGCTTTACTGGCAGGCTGCCGGCCCGAAGAAAAGCAGGAAACGCCGGCCCCCGAGGCTGAAACCCCGGCGTCGGAAGGCTACGGCCGTACGCCGGAAGAAATTGAAAGGGATGAGGAGGTGATGAGCGAAACCTTCTTCACGGAAGCGGAAATAGCTGCCCTGGCCGTATTGTGCGACCTCATCCTGCCGGCCGATGGCCAGTCTGGCTCCGCTACCGATGCCGGCGTGCCGGACTTTATCGAATTCATCGCCAAGGACATTCCGGAGCATCAACTACCCCTGCGCGGCGGCATGATGTGGCTCACCCACCGCGCTCATCGCGCCTTCGGAATGGAGTTCATCGCCTGTACCCCGGAGCAGCAAAAGCAGCTGCTCGACGAGATCGCCCACCCCAATGAAGAGGCGCCGGAACTGCAGCAGGGCGTCGTGTTCTTCACCCTGCTCAGAAGCCTGGTCCTCAGCGGCTATTACACCACGAAGATGGGTATCGAAAGCCTGGGCTATCAGGGCAACATCACCAACATCTGGGACGGCGTCCCCGAGGATGTCCTGGCAGAGCACGGCCTGAGCTACGATGAAGAATGGCTGGCCAAGTGCGCCAACCCGAACCGGGATGCGGTCGCGGAGTGGGATGAGGAGGGGAATCTGATAGGTTGAGAGATGTGTTAAGGCATTTCTGGTTTGTGGTTTCTGGTTCCTGGTTTGTGGGCGCCATCCTGTTTTATCATGGCCTCTGTTGCATTAAACACTTGCTTAGCCAGCAACCGCTCCCCGGTAAACGCATACTGCTCCCACCTCGGCAACGGATGAAACCCCGCCGCCTGTACGTCCCGGAACAAGCGCTCGAGCACGTTTTTCCGGTAAAAGCTTTGCCCGCCGATGGCTTCCATGGCCTCGCTCACGGTTTGCTGAGCGGCGTCGGATACATTGGTTTTCAGGCTCAGCATGCTGATGGAGATGTTTTCGTCCGGTTTGAAGTCGAAGTTATTCGTGAGGGCATACATGGCCTTCCATTGTGCCTGGGCGCCGACCAGGCTGTTGTTCAATTTGCCGATAATGTAAGCCATATGGCCTTCATTGCGCTGGTATTTCCTGCCTATCGTCAGGGCAATTTCCGTTGCTTTTTCCGCCGTGCCGATGTAGGCCGACATGATTAAGGGCATGGCTACCGTCAGGACGACATCCCAGACCGGGTGGAATTTCCCCCTTGGCCTGGACAGGGAAATAGCCGGATCCGGGACGAACACCTTATCGAATTGTATGGCCTGTGAACCGGTGGCCCGCATGCCCAGGACGTCCCAGTCGTCCAGGACCGTCACGCCTTCTGCCTTCATTGGAACACCAAAATGCAGTACCTGCCATTTACCTTCACCATCCAGCCAGGGCGCGCTGGTGATGGCCATATCTCCTCCCGCCGACTGGCTGGCAAAATATTTCCTGCCGGAAAAAAGATAACCTCCATCCACTTTCTCCATTTCGCCGTTGGATTCCAGCCAGTCCCGGGCGCCGGTGCTGATCAGCACCAGTTGTTCTTTTGCCACGCGCTGCAGCAGGGGTGCGCCCTCGCCTGTATGTTTATATTTCCAGACAGAGGCGGCCACCAGGTGCTGGTGCATGGAAAAGGCCAGGGCCGTCGAGCTGCAATAATGGGCCATGATGCGGATGATGTCGCACATTTCGGCGTGGCTTATGCCGCCTCCGCCCATTTCTTCCGGGATCATAGCGGAAAAAAAGCGGTGGGCTTTGAGTTGTTCGTAATTTTCGAACACGAAAGTTCCCGCCTGGTCATAGTGCCCGGCCCGGGCCGCGAAGCCTTCTCCCAGTTCATGCATCAAGGCCCGCCAATCTGTTTTTTGAGTTTGAACTCGTTGCTCTGACAGTAATGTTTCCATGTCGTATGGTTTTTGTGAATGGACTTTAGCGCGCAAGTACGTTGGGAATAACCGAATTATCAATTTCAAATGAGCGGTTGCCATCCGTATATTAGCCGGCGGATAAGCGTGCTGATCAGTTGGCAAAAACATCCTTATTTTAGCGTGAAGTTTGTACGGAAAAACCTGCCAGGTTTATATCCTGGCCTTACACGAAACAGCTGGCAGGTTTAAAACATGAAACGTTTTCCCTATCTTCCCGGCACGAAAAAACACCTTTGTCATGTCTCCATTCGCAGCAGAACTCATCGGCACTTTCCTGTTGATCTTGTTAGGCAACGGCGTAGTGGCCAACGTTGTGCTTCACCAGACCAAAGGCCACCAGAGCGGCTGGATCGTCATCACCTTCGGCTGGGCCATGGCCGTGTTCGTGGCCGTCTTCGTCGCTCAGGACTTCAGCGGGGCCCACATCAACCCGGCGGTTACCATCGGGCTGGCGGCGGCGGGCAAATTTTCCTGGGATGCCGTGGGGCCTTACGTCCTGGCCCAGATGATCGGCGGGGCGCTGGGCGCTGCAACGGTATGGCTCACCTATGCCCAGCATTACCGGGAGACGAAAGACCCGGTGCTGAAGCTCGCCACCTTCTGCACCGTACCCCAGATCAGGAGCAACGGGCACAACCTGTTCTCTGAGGCCCTCGGCGCTTTCGTCCTTATGTTTGCCGTGCTGTTCCTCTCCGGGCCCAACCTGGCCGCCGGCGACCCTTCCCGGCCCGTAGGCCTGGGTTCCCTGGGCGCCCTCCCGGTAGGGTTGCTGGTGCTGGCCATCGGCCTGAGCCTGGGCGGCACCACGGGCTATGCCATCAACCCGGCGCGCGACCTGGCGCCCCGGGCCATGCATGCCCTGTTGCCCGTGAGCGAGAAAGGCCCCAGCCATTGGGACTACGCCTGGGTGCCGGTACTGGGGCCGGTGGCGGGGGGGGTGCTGGCGGCTGCGTTGTATTTGTGGATCGCTTAGGCGCAAGCCTGGGCACGGTACTGGCGGAAAACCCTTTGGCGGAAAAACCTTTGAGGTTTCGCAAACTTCAAAGGTTTAAGATAGGTTTCAAATCCAAAACCCTGGGAAATCGCGCTGTTTCCTGGGGCGAACCAGCGGAAATCACGTTATTTGTATGGATAGCCAAACACAACCTTCCAACCGATGAAAAACAACGTCAAACATAAAGAACCGGAAACGGAAAGCCCCCGCCTCCCCATCCTGCCCCTCGACCTGGATGTCATAAAAGGCATCCGCATCAACCGCTCGGCAGTGGAACGCCGGGCAGACGCCATGGGCAAGCGGCGCACGGTCAAGAAGGAATGGCAGGCCGCCTGGCTGCTGCGCGCCATCTCCTGCATCGACCTGACCACCC
>CAZAXA010000481.1:0-5064 GCA_964488965.1 uncultured Phaeodactylibacter sp.
ATAGTGGCCGACGACCCCATCGGCGCCCTGCAGCGCCGCATTGCCGCCGATTCGGTCGTGACGGCCGAGTTCCAGAAGGCGCCGCCGGTAAAGGCCCTTTCGGCCATTCCCCGGCTGAAAGAACTGCGCGAACTGGGAAATAACCGCTTCCAGTTCGTTTCCGGGCCCGGGGTGGACCTGCGCCCCGACATCTTTGACCTGGCGGTAGAACATAAGGTGAAGCTGCTGGAAATGCGGCAGGAAGTGTATGAGATGGATGAGGTTTTTCAAAGACTAACGAGTTAGGGCCTATGCGCGTGTATCTGCATATTATCCCTCTGCTGTTTTCCCTGGCCGCCGCCGCTCAGGAGGATAGTGTTCAGGTTACCAAGAACTTTCGGTTTGAAGACGGAGTGTACCTGCGGTTCGAAGACTTCCGGGCTAACCGGCCGGCCCTGAGCTGGGATGAGGTGGAAGCGCAACTGGCCACCAGCCGGCAATCCTTCCTGATACAGGTGGAATATATCCGGAACAAAGAAGGGGGCAGGCTGCCGTTGGATTCGGTCTGGGGCCTTTGCCTGAACGGCATACCCTATATACAATTGCCGGATACGGCATGGGATGCGGAGGCACGGGCCTTCGCCGGCCTGCGGGTGCGGGGGCGCATCTGCTATTATACCTACGAAGCAGAGGAAACGGAGCAGGTGGAGATGGCCGCCTATAACCCCCTGACCGGCCGGCCTTTCCGCAGAGGCGCCGTCCCCCGGAAAGTATCGGTAGTACGGGAAAGAATGCTGCATTTTGAAGATGGCAGGCGGAGCCCCTTCGCCCGGGAGGCCTTCCTGTCCTGGATCGAAGACGACCCTCAGCTGTGGCGGACGGTCTCGGAACTTACCGGGGAAGAGGCGCCGGACAAGCTCTTTAAATGCCTGCTCATATACGATGACCGCAACCCGGCCTATGTGCCGGCGAATTAATATTGTTATGTGGAGTATATTCCTCAAGGAGGTCAACGCTTTTTTCAGTTCCCTGATCGGGTACATCGTCATTGGCGTATTTCTGGTGGCTATGGGCCTGGTGATGTTCGTATTTCCGGATACCAGCCTGCTGAATTACAACTATGCTACGCTCGGCCAGTTGTTTGAGATGGCCCCTGTGATCTTCATCTTTCTCATTCCGGCCGTCACTATGCGGTCTTTTGCCGAGGAGCAGCAGACGGGCACGATCGAATTGCTGGCGACGCGGCCTGTGGCCAGCCTGCAGATCATCCTGGGCAAGTACCTGGGCTGCCTGTTGCTGGTTGTCTTTGCGCTGCTGCCCACCTGGCTCTATTATTATACGGTGTACCAGCTGGGGTCGCCTGCCGGCAACCTGGATTCGGGCGCCATCCTGGGGTCGTATATCGGCCTGCTGATGCTGGCCGCCGCCTTTACCGCCATCGGCCTGTTTGCCTCTTCGCTGTCTGCCAACCAGATCGTGGCCTTCATCCTGGCCGCCTTTCTGTGTTCCTTCCTCTACTGGGGGTTTGACTTCCTCAGCCGCCTGCCGGTTTTCGTGGGCAGGGTGGACGATGTCGTGCAAATGGCCGGCATCAATTACCACTATGCTTCCATAAGCCGCGGCCTGGCCGACAGCCGGGATGTGATCTACTTTTTTTCGGCCATCGCCCTGTTTATTATGCTGAGCCTGGTGTCGCTGGAGCGGAGGAAGTGGTAGGGGGGGGTATGTGTTTATGTGTTTATGTGTTTGGGCGTTTGGGTGTCTGGGAATGGGAAACATGAGCAATACAAAGAAAAAAGATGTGAAAAACCGCAAAGTACAATCGTTGGTGCAGTTGGTATTGTTTGCCGGGGTATTGCTTTTTCTGAACATCCTGGCCAATGCGCGTATCGGCGGGCGGGCGCTGTATGCCAACCTGGATATGACGGAGGAGAAGCGTTTCACCCTGTCCGATGCGACGCGGAACCAACTGGAAAAGCTGGATGACGTCATCTTCATCCGGGTATTGCTGGAGGGGGAGTTTCCGGCCGGCTTCAGGCGCCTGCAATCGGCAACCCGTGATGTGCTGGACGACTTCCGGTCGGTTTCCGGTTATATCGAATATGAGTTCGACGACCCGGGCGCGGGGACGACGGAGGAGGTGAACCAGCGGCGGCAGGAGCTGGCCAAAGACGGCATCACTCCGGTCAACCTGAGGGTCAAGGGGGTGGAAGGCGCCTCCGAGAAGCTGATCTATCCCTATGCCATCATTTACGCCAGAAACCGGAAATACATCGTCAACCTGCTGGAAAATGAGGTGCCGGGAGTGCCGCCGGAGGTGACCCTGAACAATTCCGTCAGCCTGCTGGAGTACAAGCTGGCCAATGCCATCCACCGCGTGTTCCTCGTCCGCAAGCCGAACGTCATTTTCACCGCCGGCCATGGCGAGCTGGGCCCCCTGGAAACTGCCGACCTGGAAAAGAGCCTCCGCGAATTTTACGAAACGGGAAGGGTAAACCTCGACAGCGTGATCCGGATCGGCGGGGAAGCCTCCGCCCTGGTCATTGCCAAGCCTACCCTGCCTTTTTCAGAAAAAGACAATTTCAAGATCGACCAGTATGTCATGAACGGCGGGAAGGTGCTCTGGCTGCTGGATAAGGTGGCGGTCAGCCTCGACAGCCTGCGCGGCCGCCAAAGCTACTATCCCAACGAGTACAACCTCGACCTCGACGGGCTGCTGTTCAAATACGGTATCCGCATCCAACCCGACCTGGTGCTCGACATGCAGTGCTCCAATATCCCGCTGGCTACCGGCATGGTGGGCAATGCGCCGCAGTTCGACTACTTTCGTTACCCCTATCACCTGGTCGTCACGCCACAGTCGAACCATCCGGTGGTTAAAAGCCTAGGGCCGGTAAACCTGTTCTATGCCAGTTCCATCGATACTGCGGTACAAACCGGAACAGCCATGGAAAAGACTGTCTTGCTGCAGTCTTCCCGCAATACCCGCACCCAGCTGATCCCGGTAGAGATGGACTTTGATTTCCTTCGTTACGACCTGCAGGCCGACAAGTTCAGGCAGGAGCCGCGCGTCCTGGCTATGGCCCTGGACGGCGTATTCCCTTCCCATTATGCGAACCGCGTGACGGAGAGCATGCTGGAGGGCCTCAACAGCCTGGGCCTGGAGTTCAAAGCCCGGAGCGCGCCTACCCGCATGATCGTAGTTTCCGACGGCGATATTGCCAAAAATAAGGTTAACCTGCAAAACCAGTCCTTCAGCCCGCTGGGTTATAATGAATTTGACCGCTACCTCTTTGCCAATAAGGGCTTCATCATGAATGCCCTGGAGTATCTGCTGGATGAAAACGGCATGATCGAGGCCCGCGGTAAGGAGGTGCGCCTGCGGCTGCTGGATACGGCCAGGGCCAGGGAGGAAAGCTCCTTCTGGCAATTGTTCAACATCGGGCTGCCCCTGGCTTTCCTGGCTGCCTTCGGCCTGGTTTTTAACTGGGTGCGGCGGCGGCGCTTTGCGAGGTAAGGGAGGGGTATATTGTTAAATTGTTAAATTGGTGAATGACTGTACTCATATCGCTCATTCAATATTAAAGCTGGAACTAAAACTAAAAAACGACGTCAGATGAACCGAACCTTAATACTGCTGGCGGCCTTCCTGTTGCTGGGAGGCGCCACTTTCTGGTACCTCACGCAGGGAGAGGATGAGAAAACGACCCTTTCGGGCGCCGACCGCGCTTTTGCCGTCAGGGATATCGGGAAAGTACATAAGATTTTTATTGCCGACCGGCAGGGGGAGCGCACCACGCTGGAGCGCAGGGACGGATACTGGCTGTACAACGGCCGCTACAAGGCCCGCCCTTCGGTAATGGAGCCCTTGCTGGAAGCTATTTCCAGAGTTCAGATAAAATACAAGCCCACAGAAGCGGCGGTGGAGCACATGGTGCAAACGCTGGCCACCGAAGGGATCAAGGTAGAATTATATGAAAAAGGCGATGAGCTGATCAAAGCGTACTACGTGGGAGGGTCTACTTCCGATGAGCGGGGTTGCTATATGATCATGGAGGGCGCCGAGCAACCCTATGTCGCCTATCTGCCCGCATGGGAAGGCAACCTCAGCGTACGCTTCCGGCTTTATGGGGACGAATGGCGCGATAAAACCCTTTTCGCGGAAGAAGTGGAGAACATTCAGTCCGTTTCCATTGAATATCCCAAACAGCGCGACCAGTCCTTCAGGTTGGAAAATAAGGCGGGAAGCTATGAGGTGAGCCCTTTTTATGATATCACTCCCGAGATCAAACGCCCCTTCAGGGCGGGCAGCGCCGAGGCTTTCCTGGCCAATTTCCGCAGCGTGGGGTCGGAGGCCTTCCGGAATGACTATTCCGGCCGGGATTCCATTCGCCAGCTGGCCCCCTTCAGCATCATCACCCTGGTCAACCGGCAGGGCGACACCACTCAGGTGAAGCTGTTCCCCATCGTCCCGGAAAATATCATTTCCCATGATGTAAAAACGGGCGACTACATCCTCAGCAGCAGCGCTATCGAACGTTACTTCGCCGACCGCAACGGCGAGGATTTCTACCTGGCCCAGCATCTGGTGCTGCAGAAGTTGTTCTGGGGGTACAGTTCCTTTTTTAAGGAGGATAAGCTGCTGAATTAGGTGGCCGCTTATCTGAAAGTTGTGAATTTGCCATGAAAAAACCCATTCTTTTTACCTTCACTTTCCTGGCAGCCCTGCTCCTGCTCGGTGTTTCTGCCGCCGAACGCTGGGGCTTCTTCGGCCACCGGCGCATCAACCGGATGGCCGTCTTCACCTTGCCGCCGGAAATGATCGGCTTTTACAAAAAGAATATAGAGTTCGTCACCGAGCATGCCGTCGACCCGGACAAGCGGCGTTACGCTGCCAAACACGAGGCCGTTCGCCACTATATCGATATCGACCACTGGGGAGAATACCCCTTCCCGGAAGTGCCCCGCGACTGGACGGAGGCGCTGATGAAGTTTACGGAGGTAGGGGTGGCCACTGCCGGCGGCGATACCCTCCGCCTGGAGCGGGATACGGTGAACGGCAAGGTGCGGGCCACCCTGAACTAC
>CAZAXA010000482.1:0-5037 GCA_964488965.1 uncultured Phaeodactylibacter sp.
GCCGCCCAGCGAACTTACGCCTTCCTGGATGCGGGCGCCGCCCGAGTCGTTCAGGCCGATGAGGGGGGCGCCGTTCTCCATGGCCAGGTCCATGACTTTGCAAATCTTTTCCGCATGAGTTTCCGAAAGGGAACCTCCGAAGACGGTAAAATCCTGGGCGAAAACGTAAACCAGCCGGCCGTCGATGGCGCCGTAGCCGGTCACCACCCCGTCGCCGGGAATGATCTGTTTTTCCATGCCGAAGTCGCCGCTGCGGTGGGTGACCAGCATGCCGATCTCTTCGAAAGAGCCGCTGTCGAGCAGAAAATGAATGCGCTCGCGGGCCGTGAGCTTGCCTTTTTGGTGCTGGGTTTCGATCTTGTCCGCTCCCCCGCCCATCATGGCGTCGGCTACCTTATCCTGGAGTTCCTGAAGTTTTTCTTTCATACCAGCAGGTTTATCCTTTTTTCTGAACTACAAAACCCTTGCCAACCGAATACCGGGACCGGCGGAACAGGGCCTCGTCTATCCTGATGATCAAGTCCGTCAGCCGGGCCAGCAAGGGCTCCCGGGCGGAAGGCCTCAGGCTTATTTTTTTCTCTTTCTGCCTGGAAATGTTGGTGGCGTTGGCCTTGAATATACGCTGAATGATGCCCGTCCAGTACATCTCCAGCAAGGCGACGATGTATCCGCTCAGGTTGGACTCATCCAGGACGGCAAGATGGTTCCTTTCTGCCCAGGCGCGGAAATCCCTGCCGGAAATGAGGTATTCGTGCCCGAAGGCGTAAGCGCCCTGCGAGATTTTCCTGCGGGTGAAGAGGCTCAGGATGCGGTTGACCGGGTCGTAAGTGAAAGGGAAGTCCTGAGAAGGAAAAGTGATCAGCGCCACCCCGCCAGGTTTAAGCACCCGGCTGGCCTCTTCGACCATCCGTTCGGGCCGGCCCACGTGTTCAATCACATCCACGGAGATGAGCAGGTCAAAGGAATTGTCTTCAAAGCTAAGGTTGAGGGCGTCTTCCACCCGGTATTCCAGGTTGGGCAGGCCGGCATTGAGCGCCCTGGCATAGTTGACATCCTGTTCGTTGATATCGCAGGACAGCAGCCTGCCGCAGAAGCCGGCGATCATGGGGTCGTAATCGCCCTCGCCGGCGCCGAGGTTCAGCGCCCGTTCGAACTGCCGTTCCCGGGACAGCCGCTCGAGCCTGCGCCTCACAAAGAGGTAGCGGTTGCGGTAGGTCGGAAATAAAAGCTTATAATTCATCGGTCATCCTGTCTTGGCCACAAACTTAGGAACTTGCAGAGAAAACAGGGAAGTTATTTCCGCAAGTTCTTCAAAGCTTTTTCGCGGCTTCCTCATAACGGGCTGCATTCTGTGTATCGCCAAGCCGGGCCAGGGCGCGGGCAGCCAGCTCATAGGCCTGCCGGAAGCGCGGGTTGAGCCTGATCGCCTCCTGGGCCTTTTCAAAAGCGATCTGGTAATTCTGCGTAGCCTCATAGGCCAGCCCCAGGTAATAATAGGCGGCATAAAACTCCTCATTGGCGCGTATGACGCGTTCAAAAGAACTGATGGCCTGCTGCGGCTGGCTGAGGTTCAGGTAGGCCAGCCCTTCGTAGATCAGGGCATTTTCCGTTTCGGGCGCTACGCGCAGGGCCTGCTGCGCCGCCTCCAGCCCGGGCCGGTACTGTCCGAGGTTGACATAGGTGTTGGCCAGGGTCGTCCAGGCCACTTCATTGTCCGGATGCTGCCGGACTTCTTCCTGCAGGCGGGCGATCCCCTCTTCAAAGTCCTGCCGGTCAATGGCCTGCGTCCCCAGGTAGGCCAGTTTGTTTTCGTCCTTCTCAATGGCCAGCAGGGGCGCCCCGTTGGCCGTTACCGTGTGTATGGTTTTGCTGTTCGGCCAGTTGCCGGAACGCAGGTGCGGGCCCCGGATGTAACGGGACGGGAAAATGCCGTAGTCCCAGCTTTCATCGTAGCGGGTATTGAAGCGGACGTATTTCACCCTGACCTTGCCGTTGTAGGGCTTTCTCGTCAGGCGGCTCACATTGTAGAAAAAGGTCGTGCCAATGGTAACGGTATCCGGCATCTCCGGGCTGATGAGGCCCTGCTCGTCCATCCAGTCGACAGCCTGTTTTACGGAAAGGCCCCAGTAGTCCGTCTCATAATTGCCGAACGCCCCCCTGACGCCCCCGCCGATGGGGTTGAAATAGACATAAGGGTAATGGATATTGCGCGCGATGAAGAGGGCCGGATCCAGGGCGAGCAGGCCCAGCATTCCCCAGAGGATGTACTTCGCAGTGGCCTTTTCCCGGAAGGAACGCTCCAGCGTAACCCAGAATACGGCGGCTATCGCCGCCATGGGCGGATAGACGAAGAGGAGGTGGCGCCACCCGTCGTGCAGAATGGAATGCTTATAAATGATGTAAGCCAGCGGAAAAACCCAGGCGAAGTGCATCAGCAGCAGGGCCAGGCTGCTATAGCGCTTCAGCATGGCGGGGAGCAGGAACAGGCTGCCCGCCAGGCCCAGCAGGGTGAACAGAGGGATCGTCCTGGCTATCCAGACTACCGGGTAGTACCAGCCCGTATCGTCCGACATGAGGTTTTCGCCCATGAACAGCACCCTTATTTTAACGCCCAGCCTGGAAAATTCCGTCAGGGCTGCCAGCGGATGCCCGATCGGGTCAACCAGGGCGGCCGGCCATGAGAGAATGGCCAGAACGTAGGCAACCGCCGCAATGCCCAGGCCGTAAGCGGCATAGGCCAACAGGGCCCTGCCTTCTGTAAACAGGCCTTTAATTCCATATTTCAGGAGGAAATCCAGCGCGGCGAAAAGGAAAAGGTAGCCGAACAGCAAGAGCCCCCCGGCGCGGGTGGCCAGCGCCAGAGCGATGCCCAGGGCCACTCCCGGCGCCGCCTTCCAGCCGGGTTTGGGCATGCTCCTGAACAGCAACACCATATAATAAACGGCAATGGCAAATCCTGCCGCAAAGGGTATGTCCTTGGGGTTCATCAGGGAGTGCCCCAGAAAACGGGGCGAAAGGAACATCAGCCAAAGGGCAAGGACGCCCGCCCGCCAGCCGGCCACCTCTTTTGCCAGCAGGCCTGTAAAGAGCATGGCCAACACCCCCATGAGGGCATTGAACAGGTGGCGGACGTGGTGGTAGGCCAGGTCAAACTCATCGAAGCCCAGCGCCCGGTTCACCAGTCCGGTGGCCAGGTCGAAAAAGCCCCCGTAGTAATGCATGTTGCCCTTCTCGATGTAGAGGGCGGAGGTGTCGGCGCCCAGCGTCAGGTAGTAGTTGACGAGCTTCTCGGAATAATCATTCTGAAATTCATCATCGCCGTTGATGCCGCTGAACAAGGACAAGGCCATCGTCAGGAGCAAAATGCCCAGAGCCGAAAACCGGAAAACCCTGCCGTAAAGCCGGTTCTGCTCCGGCGACGGCGCCGCCTCCTGAACAGGGGCCGGCCTGGCCGCCTGCCCTGCCGGCGCCTTTACGCGCTTATCCCCTATCGGTTTTTTCTTTCGCTTGCTCATGGATACTCCTTCTTTGTATGCGATACTTCGGCTTTCTAACCGGCGTCGAAGATAGGAAAATTTGAACACATGGCATTTTAGAGTTTTTGTGTCTTCGTGGCAATAAAACCGGGTTAGGTAGCCGGGCGCCTAAATAGTTGCAAAAAAAGTGCAGAGCGTTGCGAAAAAGCCTACTTTTGCAGCCTGAAAGCAACGATCTGGCACTAAATTAAAGCGACATGCCTACAGTAAGCATCCAACGCCTTTCCCAGCGGGTACAACAGATGGAAGAATCCGCCACCATCCGGATGGCGCAAATGGCCCGCGACCTGGCGGCCCAGGGCCACAATGTGATCAGCCTCAGCCTGGGGGAACCGGATTTCGATACCCCGGCGCACATCAAGGAGGCTGCTAAAAAAGCCCTTGACGAAGGATATACCAAATATACGCCGGTGCCGGGCCTGGTGGAACTGCGCCAGGCCATCCAGGCCAAGTTCAGAAGGGACAACGGGCTGGATTTCGGCCTTAATGAGATCGTCGTTTCCAACGGCGCCAAGCAATCCATCGCCAATATATGCCTGGCCATGCTGGACGAAGGCGACGAGGTCATCATCCTGGCGCCCTACTGGGTCTCCTATTCGGAGATCGTCAAGCTGGCCGGCGGCGTGCCCGTGCTGGCCAGCGCCGGTATCGGGCAGGATTACAAGGCCAGCGCCGAACAAATAGCCGCAGCCATTACCGAGCGTACCAAACTGCTGCTCTTCTCCTCTCCCTGCAACCCCACCGGTTCGGTGTACACCCACGATGAACTGCACGCCATCGCCAGGGTGATAGCCCCTCATGAAGGCATCTACATCATTTCTGATGAGATTTACGAATACATCAATTTCACCGGCAAACATGCCAGTATCGGGGCATTTGAAGAGGTAAGGAACCGTACCATCACCGTCAACGGCTTTTCCAAAGGCTTTGCCATGACCGGCTGGCGCCTGGGCTATATCGGGGCGCCTGCCTGGATCGCCGACGCCTGCGCCAAGGTGCAGGGGCAATTTACCTCCGGCGCCACGGCTTTCGGCCAAAAGGCCGCCGCCTACGCCCTGCTCGCCGATATGGGCCCTACCTATGAGATGAGAGAGGCTTTCCGCCGCCGCCGCGATATGTCCCTCGAACTGCTCAGCCAAATCCCCGGCATGAAAGTCAACAGGCCACAGGGCGCTTTTTACATCTTCCCGGATATCAGCAGCTACTTCGGTAAAAGCGCCGCCGGCATGCAGGTCAGCAATTCAGATGATTTCTGCGAATACCTGCTGAGCGCCGCCCACGTTGCCGTCGTCGCCGGCTCGGCCTTCGGCGCCGACAACTGCTTCCGCCTCTCCTATGCCGCTTCGGAAAAAGAACTGCGCGAAGCCATACGGCGCATCGGGGAAGCTGTCAGCCGGCTGAAGTGATTTTGTTGTTTGTTGTTTGTTGTCGGTTGTTTGTTGTTTGTACAGGGGCTGCCGCAGGCGCAACCAACAACCAACAACCAACAACCGACAACCGA
>CAZAXA010000483.1:0-5035 GCA_964488965.1 uncultured Phaeodactylibacter sp.
GCTTCCCGCCGTGCCCTGGCTTAATGCCCGCCCGGTATAACCCAGGAGGCGCAGGGACACGAGCGTAGCGACTGATGAAATAATGCGCCGCCTGGGCCGGCCTGCCAGGGTGCGGCTTCCCGCCGTGCCCTGGCTTGAAACCCACATATACTTTTCATTTCTCCCCCAGCCGCCGCAGTTCCCTGCGGGCCTCGCTGACCCCCTTTTCGGCGGACTGGCGGTACCAGTAGAGGCAGCTGTCGCGGTTTTCGGCGATGCCGGCGCCGTTCTCAAACATCTTGGCGAGGTTGAGCTGGCCATAGGGGTGGCCGGCGTAGGCCGCTTTTTTATACCAGTTCACGGCCTTGAAGTCGTCTTCGGCGGCGCCTTCGCCATTGTCGTAGAGGACGCCCAGGCCGTTCCAGGCGTTGAGGTGGCCCGCCTCGGCGGCCTGTTTGTAGTACCTGAAGGTGCTGGCGGCATCTTTGGGCAGGACGCCGGCCACCCCGTTGCGGTACAGGTAGCCAAGCTGGTAGGCGGCTTTGGGATAGCCCTTCCCGGCGGCGTCCTTCAGGTAGTTGATCCCCAGGCCTTCGTCTTTCTCCAGCCCGGCCCGGCCTTCGTAGTAATATTCGTAGAGCTTGTACTGCGCCAGGGAATCGCCGCCCCGGGCTGCGGCTTTCATCAGTTTGGCGGCCTCGGCGATATCCGGCCTGCCGTCGAGGGCGCCCTGTTCGCAGATCAGGCCCAGGTAGTACTGTGCCTGGGGGACGCCGCGCCGGCTGGCATCTTCCAGGAGGTTTTTGGCCTTGACGCCATCGGGCGTGGCGCCCAGTTGGCCTTCCAGGTAGCACAGGCCCATCTTGTACAGGGCGGCGGGCAGGTACTTGTCGGCGGATTTGGCATAGTAGGCGCGGGCCTTTTTTTCATCGCGGGCAACGCCTACACCCTCCTCGTAGGCCCGGGCCAGGTGATACAGGCCCCAGGGGTCGCCCAGATCAGCGGCTTCCTGGTACCGGCGGAAGGCCTCTCTTTTATTCCTTTTCGGGCCCCAGTCCGACTCCAGCAGCATGCCGGCGCGCCACAGGCCGTAGGTGAAGCCCTTGCCGCCGGCGCGCTCGTAGTTGTAATAAGCTTTGGCGCCCACTTTGCCCAGGCGCTCATCCGAAGCGTAGAGGTCGGCCAGGGCGGCCAGGGCGGTGGCCCGATCCTCTTCCTTTTCGAGCAGGCCCCTGGCCTTTTCGTAGCTGGCCTTGGCCAGGCTTTCGTTTGCAGGGAAGTGGCGCCCGGCCCGGTGCATATCTCCCAGGCGAAGGGCCGCCTCGCCGTACTCGCCGGCAGATTCTTCCAGCAGGGCCGCGGCCTTTTCGTACTGCGGAATGAAGGAGCCGTCGTGCAGGCCCTGGTAGTACAGCTCACCCATCAGGTATTTGCCGTAGGCGTCGAGCCCGCCTGCGGCGGCCTGTTCGCTCAGCAGGGAAAAGCTGCGGGTGTAATCGCTGGCCAGGTAGTAATCCAGGGCGCCGGCACGGGCGCCGAAGCCCGGATAGGCGATGGTATAGCCCGCTATGCCCAGCAGTATGAGTAGCAGAAAGGCCAGGAAAGTTATGATGAGCCGCTCCCGCCGCCGCCTGCCCACCCGTTCCGGGCGGGTGGCCGCCGGGCTGGCGACCGTCATGCCGCCGCTGCGCTTTTCGCCCGCCGGGGCGGCGGGGGCCTCTTTGTGGGAGGCGCGCCCTTCGAGAACGTCGAGGATTTCGTCTGCCGACTGGAAGCGCTTCCGGGTATCCCGGATCAGGCACCTGCGGATGATGCTCTGGTAGGGTTCGGCCACTTCGCCGACATCTTCAGGTAGTTTGGCTTCGAGTATCCGGTTCTGAATCTGGGTTTTGGCATCGCCCTCCTCAACGGAGCCAAAAGGCATGTCGCTCCTCAGCATCCGGTAGGCGACCACCCCGAAAGCCCATATGTCCGCATTGGGGTGGAGGGGCTGGCCCTTTTCCGGGTTGATCTGCTCCGGGGCCATATACTCGAAGGTGCCCACCACTGCCGAAGCATAAGTCTCCTGGCCGCCCAGGTCTTTACTGATGCCGAAATCGATGATCTTGGGAATGGCCCTGCCGCCATCGTATTTGACCAGGATATTGGTGGGCTTCAGGTCCCGGTGGATGATGCTGTGCTTATGCAGGTGCTGCATGCCCTTGAGTATCCCGATCAGCATCTCCCTGATCTTTTCCTCCGCCGGGAAAGTCCTCATGAAATCGTCGAGATTTGTTCCATCCTCGATGAACTCCATGACACCGTAATCGAAATAGCCCATTTCCGTTTTCAGGCGGTGGACATCGTAGTACAATGCGAGGTTGGGATGCAGGGGAATCTCCATAGCCCGCTGGAACTCCCGCAACACAGAATATTTCTCGCGGTTTCCTTCCGGCCTCTGCGCCCGCTTGATCGCCACGAACCGCTCTTCTTCCTTGTCCCATGCTTTATAAATGAACCCCTGCCCTCCTTCTTTGAAAGGGCCGTTGGGGTCGTAGTCGTACCGGCGGCGAAACTCAAAGATGTCTATGTCTGCTTTACTCATGGGGCTTGATTCAAGCTTTATTCACCACATTCCGAGGGGTCTACGGTGCGCATATCTTTGTCCAGCACTTCTCTTTTGCCGCCCTGGATCAGAATGACGTGCTCCGGGCAGGACTGAATGTCAATGCTGTCGAATTTGAATTCCCGAATTTCCTCAGCGGGGTTACTGGATCTTACGATGCCGTATTTCTCACTCCCTGCCTTTCTGAATACCAGGTAACGGCCCTGGAAAGCGCCGACGAATTCGGAGAACCGGCTGTTGGGGTAAAACAATTTTCCATCTTTTCCATATATTCCGAAAGTTTCCCCTCTGGCCGTCACCACAAACTGCTCGCCGCACCAGGGCAGGGCGTCCATCCGGTTCCAGGGCGCCTTTGTCTTGTCCAGCCCACAGAAGTCGCTTTCTGCAACTTCCTCTTTGAATTCCCCTGTGTCCTCCGGGTTCCTGATCAAAGATTCCTGCGGCGCGACAATGCTGCAGGAGTCATGGCCATTATTGATGCGCTTGCAAAGCAGCGCCAGCTTTTCGGTATGTTCGTTCAACTCCAGTTCGGCTTTTGCCTGATTCTCCGCCTCGCCCAACTTCTTATAATTGCGAATATCAGCTTCCCGCCCGCGAATGAGCGCCACGCGGGGCGGAACCATGCCCTTCAGCTTTTTGACCTCATCCGATATCTGCATCTGCAGCCCGGCATACATGGTATTGAGCGAATCTGCCGGAGCGCCATCCTCTTCTTTTAAAAAGCGGATGATCTTCTCCACCTCCGACAGGCTGTCTGCCAGGTTGGGCGCCGCGGCCAGATCGGCCTGGTAGCTTTCCAGTTTTTGCCGGAATTCCCGCTCCTTGTCCTGGCCTTTCCATGGGTCCCACAACCCGGTAAGGAACAATATAGCCGCCAGGAGCCCGATGATGGCAAAGCCCGCCACGACGCCGACCATAATGAGCCGGCCACGGGAAAGGCCTCCTGCCTGCTGTTCCGCCGGCGCAGTAACGGAAATGGCCATGGAGGTTGCATCCCCGGGAGTAGCGGTAGCGGCAGCCCCGGCCATAGCCGTATCGGCCGCCGCCCGGGGAGCGGCGAGAAATTCTCCTTCAATATTCTCCACCCGGATGAGGATCATGGAATAATTGTCCCGTGAATCGCGCGCGCATGCGCCGTTAATGATACCGCGCACCGTTTCCAGTGATTCTTCTCCCTTGAGATAGTGTTTGATCTCCTCTCCGTCCATACCCTCCAGGATGCCGTCGGTGCAGAGCAGGAAATAGTCGCCGGGCTGCACATCCTTCCAAATCTGCACCTCAAGTTCGGTGGGGTTTTCGCTGCCGGAGATGGCGCGCAGGATGACGTTCTTGCGTGGATGGGTGCGGGCCTCTTCGGCGGTGATCTCTCCCCGTTTCACCAGTTCATTGACCAGAGAATGGTCGCTGGTCTGGTTCAGGATGGCGCCGTTGCGGAACTGGTACACCCGGCTGTCGCCCGCCCAGGCCACGATGGCGCCGTAATCCGAAAGGTGGAGGTAGGTGAGGGTCGAGGCCATACCCCGGTAGGCGGGGTTCTCGGCGACGATCTCATCCATTCTGGCCTCCACTTTTTTCAGTATCGCGTTGAGTATGCTGGCATGCCCTTTCTCTGAAAAGTCCGAAGGGTGAAGGGCAGGCAGGTATTCCTTCATTTCCCTGGTAAACTCCTGGCAGGCCGTCCGGGCCGCCACATCGCCCTTGGCCGATCCGCCGACCCCGTCGCAGACCATGAATATGCGGTCATCGGGAGAAGCGCCTTCTTCAGGCAGGATAAAATCTTCGTTATAGGGCCGCTTACCTTGTTCATTCAACCAAACAGGATCAGCTAGGGTGTACTTCATCATTGAAAATTTAGGCAGAAGATCGTCTAAAATTAGTCAATAAAATAAAATCTGCCTAAATTTATTGGAAATATCCCCTTTTTCATGAGCAAGCGCGAGATCAATTTCTTCAATATCGCTTTCCTGGACCTGCTTTCCGGGGCCCTTGCCGCCGTGCTCATCCTGTTCGTCATCGTCCCCAAACTGGATTCGAAACTGGTGGAGGAGATCGAAGAGTTCAAGAAGCTGGAAGTCGAAGTGAAAGAAGTAAAAGATATGATCGAAAAGCTGGAAGACTCGGTGGACAAGGAGCTCTACGAAAAGCTGGAAAAGAAGATCGGAGACATGGAGGAGACTATCGCCGGCCTGAAAAAGACGGTGGAAAACCTGCGCAGGGAAAAAGAACGGCTGGAGGAAGAGTTGGCCAAATGCCGGGAAGAAACCGAAAAGCTCAAGACGGAGATCGAAGAGCTGAAAGAAGAAGTCGAAAGCCTGAAAACGAAAGTCAAAAGCCTGGAAGAAGACCTGGAGGCCACCCGCGCCCGCGCCGCCAAGGCCGAGCGCTCGCTGGCGCTGACCAAAAAGCTGGACATCGTCTTCGTGCTGGACTGCACCTCCAGCATGGAAGAGG
>CAZAXA010000484.1:0-5029 GCA_964488965.1 uncultured Phaeodactylibacter sp.
ATGGCATCCTTGTCCAGCATCAGTGCGCCGAGCACGGCTTCCTCCAGGGGGATGGCCTGTGGCTGCACCTTGCCGAAGACGTAGTTGGAAAGGTCTTCCCCTCTTTTTTTGCTGCGGCTGCGCAGGCTCCCCAGCTTCTTGTCCTGATCCTTCTCGCCGGCCATGGTCAAATGGTTTAGAATGGTTACGACGCCCGTTTTTTGAGGCAGACAAAACTACGAGATAATTGCCAGAATGACGGCCGAAGCCGCCTTTAATTATTTCCGGGGGGATGTGAAAAAGGGCAGGAGTTTTGTGGAAAAGCTGTGGATATCTCACCGGAGGAAAGACGCATGAACTTTAAAAGAACGCCTGCCCTGCCGCCCTTTTCAGAAAAGGGCAACCACTTACTCCCCTCAAGCACCCTTCTTGCCGCAGCCTAAAGATAAGAAAAAAAACGGCTGCCCCGCTACCCTCTGGGCCGGGCCGGGAAGAAAAAAAATGTGGATAAGGGCCGCCGCCCATCATCAGCATTTTCATTTAATTGTGCCAGGATATTGCTTGCCTTTCTTGCAAAAACCGCCTTTTAAGTGCAAGTTGCAAACAAACGGCAAATGCCAGGAGGCATCCCTTTGGGACAACAGACGACAAACAACAACCAGCATGACCTGCCTGATCATCGACGACAGCCCCATGGCCCGGGCCGCCCTGCGCAGCCTGGTGGAAGAGGTGCCCTTCCTGGAACTGGCCGGAGAATGCGAAGATGCCCTCTCCGCCCTGAAGCTGATGCAGGAGCGGCCGGCCAACCTGCTCTTCCTGGACGTAGAGATGCCCCGGATGAGCGGGCTGGAACTGCTGGACTCGCTTTCGCAGCCTCCCCTGGTGATCCTCATCACCTCCAAGCGCGATTATGCAGTGGAGGCCTTCGAGTACCGGGTGGTGGACTATCTGGTGAAGCCGGTCACCTATGCCCGTTTTGTTGCCGCAGCCCAGAAAGCCCGGGAGGCCTTTCAGCAGCAACAGGCCGGAAAGGCGCCCGCCCCGGAGGCGAGAGGCCCTTTATTTATCAGGGCCAGCAACACCCTTACCCGCATCGGGCTGGAAGAGATTCTTTTCGTTCAGGCACTGGGAGATTACGTCACTATCGTCACCCGGGACAAGCGCTACACGGTGCATTTTACCATGAAGGAAATGGAGCAGCGCCTGCCGTCCAGCCGCTTTGTCCGCACCCACCGGTCTTATATCGTCGCCCTGGATAAGATCGATAATGTGGAGGAAAACTCCATAGCCGTCGGCAAGAACCTGATCCCGGTCAGCGAAGGCTACCGCAGCCACTTTTTAAGCCGGCTGAACCTTTTATAAAAGAGCACATGGCCACTCATTTCATTATTCCATTGTTGTATCACTCCATAATAATATGCTCAGCGCACTGCAAAAAATACTATTCAGTAAAGAACACCGCCTGGAACGGCGCATCCTGGTCATCCTCCTGCTGGGGCTGGCCATCACTTTCGCCATACAGTTCCTCTCCCAGAGCAGTATTGACGACCTGCTGGAGTCTGATGTAAAGGTGATGTACAACTACGAGCTGGATAACTACCTCGGCGACCTGGACCACAACCTCATCGCTATGGAGAGCAATGTGCGCAGTTACGTCATTTACGAAGCGGCAGGGCTGATCGCCGACATCGGCGCCAACATTGCCGCCGCCAGAGGCAACATGGGCCATATCAGGCGAATGGCGGCTTCCGGCGAGCAGGGGCGGATGAAACTGGAGTACTTGGATTCTCTGGTCGAGGCCAAGATACGCTTCAGCGAAAGCGTCCTGGACAGTTTTGCCATCGGAGGCGAAGAGGCGGCGTTTGCATTGCTGAGCACCCAAAACGGGCTGAACCTTCGGGACAGTATCATTCAGATCACCAACCGGATGCGGCAGCAGGAAAAACAGGCCATCGCCCAGACGATACAGGCCAACCGGAAGGAAGCGCAGCGGGTGAGCACTGTCGACCATCTCAGCACCTTCCTGGCGGCGGTAATGGCGGCCATGGCCATTATCTTTTTTCTCAAAGCGGTCGATAAGCGGGCTGCCATCCAGCAGAAGCTGGAGGAGGCCCGCCACAATGCAGAGCAGTCGGCCCTGGTCAAGGAGCAATTTATGGCCAATATGAGCCACGAAATCCGTACCCCGCTCAACGCCATTCTGGCTTACGCCAACATCCTGCAGCGTTCCGGGCTGAACGAGCGCCAGAAGGAGTGCGCCGACGGCATTCGGGAGTCCGGAGAGAACCTGCTGGCCATCGTCAACGACATCCTGGATTTCTCCAAGCTGGAAGCGGGGATGATCCGCCTGGAGCGCATTCCCTTCAGCATCAGGGGGCTGCTCAATTCCCTGGAAAACATGTTCAGGCCCAAGGCTGCCGGCAAAGGCATCAGCCTGGCGCTCTATCCGCCGCGTTCCGGCCCCGATATTTTGCTGGGCGACCCCACCCGCCTTACCCAGGTTCTGGCCAACCTGCTGAGCAATGCCGTCAAATTCACCGACGAGGGCGGCGTACAGGCGTGGAGCAGCCTCAAGCCCGCCGACGAGGGGCGGGCGCTGCTGGAGTTTACCGTTCAGGACACCGGAATAGGTATTCCGAAAGACAAAATAAAGCAGGTGTTCGAGCGCTTTGGACAAGGGGCTTCCGACATTACCCGCCGCTATGGGGGCACCGGCCTGGGCCTGGCCATTGTCAAAAACCTGGTAGACGCCTAGGGGGGGGCCATCACCGTCAAAAGCCAGGCCGGCGCCGGGGCAACCTTCACCGTAACCATACCCTACGGCATTTCCGGCGGCCAACCGCTCGTTTCCGGCAATAAGACGGCCGCAGAGGCGGCCCTGCCTCCCGGGCTACGGGTACTTCTGGTTGAAGACAACCCCATGAACCAACGCATAGCGGCGCTTTTACTGGAAGACTGGGGCATCAGCTACAGCCTGGCAGAAAATGGCAGGCAGGCGCTGGAACAGTTGAAAAAAGAGAGATTCAGCCTTATTCTCATGGACGTACAAATGCCTGAAATGGACGGCTACTCGGCGGCCCGCGCCATTCGGCATGACCTGAAGCTGGATACGCCCATCATTGCCATGACTGCGCACGCGATGGCCGGCGAGCGCGAACGCTGCCTGGAGAATGGCATGAACGATTACCTCTCCAAACCTATCCGGGAGGAAGCGTTGCTGGCCCTGTTCAAAAAATATTTGTCTCCGCAGGAAGAAGCAATAGCCTCAGCCGACGGCACAGGCTCAAGCTCCGTTAAAGAACCGCTGATCGACCTTGGCTACCTCGCCAGCATCGCCGGAGGAAAACCGGAGCGCATCCGGGAAATGGCGCGGATTTTCCTGCAGCAGGCGCCGGCTGAACTGGCAGGCCTGGAAGCCGCCTTCCAGGAAGGAGACAGGGCCGCGCTGGCCCGCGCCGCGCACAAAATGCGGCCAACCGCCGCCTATATGGGCTTCGGGGACAGCCTGGGCCAATTGCTGGAGGAACTGGAAACCCGGGCAAAGGAAAAACCCGATGAAGAGGAATCGCTTTCAACCCTCATCGCCCGCATTCAATCCCTTACCGGGCAGGCCTTAAAAGTAGTAGGCCGCCAGATACTTGCCAAAAAAGAGATATTTTAAAGCACAGGTATTTCTATCTGTCTCCCAACCTCCTTTCACCGAAAAAATAACCGGCCTCACCGAAAAATCCGGGAGGTTCACCGAAGTATTCCCACCTCCCTCGTTTTCGCCATTATCTTTGAAACAGATTTCGCGATTCATGTGATGCAAAAGTAATCACGTACCGTAAGCGGACAGGAGAAATCCCAAAAACACCACCCAAGCTGCAAAACTTTTAAGCCCTAACCCCTGCCTCCTGTCCAGCTTACTTTTGAAAGATTTTAATCCCTGTATCCCTGTGTTATCCTGTTTTGAACATTTGCCCCCGGGTAGCTCCCTCCGAAACCCCATCAAGCCAAAGACCTTATATATCGGGTGATCATCAGTGCCTTGTGCTACTCCGGTATCGCAAAGGGGCCGGAGTAGAAAGTTATTTTCCCTTGAGGAGGGAGCGCCCGGGGCCCCAAAAAAATGAGGCAAACCGGATAAAAAGGACAGGTATAAACGGATAGCCAGAAAGACACAATTTGCTCAACGGGAAAGCCCGCTACCGAGGTAGCGGGCCTGCCATTTTCCGCCTTGGCACTTCCCTACAGGTCGTTAAGGCGCATCTGCACCGCGTCTATCGCTTTTTGTTGCTCGGCGATCTGCTGGAGCATTTCTTCCTGAAGCCTTTCATTTTCCACAATGCCTTCCTGTGCTTTTTTGATGGCTTCTTCGGCCCTCTTGATCTCATTGTGGTAGCGTTCGTTGAGCGACTTCAGCCTGTCCAGTTCCCGCTGCAGTTTTTTCAGCTCGTCCTTTTCGCCCTCCAGTTCGCCGCGGGTTTTCTCCCGCGCTACTTCCAGCGCGAAACGCATCAGCAACTTTTCGGCTTCGGCATACTGTTCCCCATGCTCGCGGGAAGAGAGGTAAGCGCCGCCCAGGTCGATCCACACATTGACCAGGGCATCGGAACCCCGGCCTTCAGTGGTGGCGTAGATATCGACGGTGTTGCCTCTGCCGATGGCGGTAATGTCGGCGTCATCGCAGAACCATTCTTTGGCTTTCCGGTCCCATTTGGCCTTGCTGCCATAGAAGTCTTTCATGTAATTCTTCCAAACGTCGGCCGCCAGTTTGGCGTCTGCATTCGGAATCTCGAGGACGAGGGCGTTTTTAGCGCCCTGGCTCATGGATTTGGTTTGCTCGGCGATCTGGGCCTGAACGGTATTCCAGGCTGCCAACGAGAAGACGAGAAAAATAATGAAGTGCCTCATATCAGAATTTTATTCGATTTTTAAGTTAAATTTCGAATCTTTCCCTTGTGACGGCCCCTTTGCTGGAAAGTAACATTTTTTTTTGCCCGGGGAATATTTATAGTGTTTCTTCCAACTTTCTGAGTTTATGCCCGAGAAGCGGGAATATAGATTC
>CAZAXA010000485.1:0-5026 GCA_964488965.1 uncultured Phaeodactylibacter sp.
GTTCACCAGCAGGGCGGTGGCCGGCTTGAGGAACACCACCGGCCTGGATGGGACGGGGTTATTCAGTTCTTTGGCGTGTTCGGCGTAGTTGCGGCCGATGCAGATTATCTTCATATTGTTATATTGTTATGCGAATCCAGGGCTAAATGCTTGCGAAACTCCGAAGGGGTGGCAGAACATTGGGGGTTGTGCAAAAAGCCCCTGCGGTGATAGTACACTGCTACCTGCGGTAGCCAGGGATTTATTAAGATCAGTTAAGATTTGTTAATATCTCCCTTTCTGGGCCTTACGATCCTAAAAAATCATAATTTATCATAATGGATCAGTGTACCATACCTTCTTGCACAACCCCTGTTCTGCCCAGGATGCAGAAACTCAATTTGTGAGGAGATTCACTACGTTGCCCCCGGCTGGAAATATCCCGCCCTTTCAGGGCTTTTTAGCCCCGGATTCGCATATGGCTATATGAGATTTCACCCTTGAAAACCGATCTTCCGGTGGGTTCCGTCGCAAAAGGGCTTGTTGCCGGAGCCGCCGCAGCGGCAGAAGGCCGTTTTTTTCTCTTTCCGCGTGGCGCTTCCGTCCGGATGTTTGACGGTGAGCAGGCCGTGCACCATCAGGGGGCCGTTGGGCAGTACTTCCACGATGCGCTCTTCCTCTTCGCCGGCTGGTGGTTGGCCGGGGCCGGCGCTTTCTTCGCTGAAATAGTAAGACAGGGCGCCGGAGGGGCATTTTTTAACCTGCTCCACGATGCGTTGGCTTTCTGTTTCACCCATATTGATCCAGGGGCGGCTCCTGGGGTCAAAAACTTCGGGCAGCCCCTTGAAGCAAATGGCAGAATGCATGCACAGGCCCGGCTTCCAGACTACCGTCACTTCGCCGTTGGAATATTCTTTCACGATGTCTTTCTTGTCGCTCATAAGCTTCAGGTTTGAAATTAAACTGTGCGAACAAGGCCATGGTTCATCGGGCGCATCAAAACCAAAAATCAAAATAACGCAACCTGTAAGCCGCTGTATTCGTTTTAAACAAAAAAGTGAAAAAAAGCGAAAAATTGATGAAATTTGCCGCAGGAAAGTTAAATACTGAAAAACGGCATGCCCACGGGCCAATATGGACGCCCTGCGGCTCGTTTTAACCAGAAACCAAACAAAGTGGCGCCCGCTGCACTGCCCTGCGCCGCCTGAAATGAAAAACACGATATCAACCATGAAGAAATTACTGCCACTCTTCGCCCTTACGGCGCTTCTTGCTACGGTTGCCGTAGCCCAGGAACAACAGTATTATACCATTCAGGTAGGAACGTTTATCGATGCCCGGGCGGCCGACTTCAAGCCGCTGCAATCCGTCGGTTTTGTACATTCCCGTGATCTGGGCAGCAACCTGAGGGAGATTTACGTCGGAGGATACAACAGCCGGGAGGAAGCCGAGACTGCTGCGGGCAAGGTAAGGGAAAAGGGCTATGTCAACGCCTTCATACAGGAAAGGCGCCTGTCGGAAGGCCAGGCTACTGCGGTTATCCAGATAGCGACCCGGCGCGTGGACAAGGATATCGAGTGGGAAGAATTCATGAAGGCCGGCGATCTGTACGGCATGATGAGCGGCAACCTCATCAAGATCGTCCTGGGGCCCTATGCCAGCCAGGACGCCGCCAAGGCCGACCAGGACAGGGTGCGGAAGCTGGGATACCGGGACGCCTTTGCCAGGGACGTCAACAGCGTTTACCTGCACCGGCTCACCGAATTTGAGACCGGCGTAAAAAAGGACCTCATCCCCATCGAGTTCGACAAAACGGCAGGGCGCGTCAGCAGCGTTCCTGTTGAGCCGGCCCCGGATGATTATTCCATCATCAGGCCGCGCACGCCCGATGTGGCAAGGGGTGGATACGACTATGGCGCCCCGGCCGCGGATAGTTACGACTACTCGCCGGCAGGCCCCGTTGCCAGAGTTGCGGCAGTCAGCATGCCCGGCATCCGCTCTGATGTCAAGCGCGCATCGGTGACAAGCCTGCAGGCCGTGCTGAAAGCGGAGAATGCCTATACCTCCGCTATCGACGGCTATTATGGCAACGGAACCGCCAGCGCGCTGCAACAGGCGATGGAAAAGAACCGGGCCCTTCAAAAATACCAGGCGCTTTCCGAGGCCATGCCCATTCCCGGCAGCCCGGCCTCCGACAGCGAGCTGCAGCGCGCCATCAATGAACTGGGCAGCCAGCCCGCCATGGCCAGCCGCCTGGAACTGTCGAACGACCCTATGGCCCTGGCCTACCGCGCTTATGTGCTCTTTGCCGGCTATGGCCCCGGCGCCGATGTCAACCGGCTGATGAACACGGCGATCCGGGCCGCCTTTTCCGGCCGGCCGGCCGCCAACCTCCCCTTCGACCCCAATGCAACCTATGCCTACCAGGACATCAGCCAGCTGGTACTGCACCTGTACTACCTGCACTGTGGTTCCGGCACGAACATCTCGGCGCCCTGCTGGCTGGCCGGCAAACACCCGCAGGAGTCCGCCATGGCCAGCCAGGCCTGCGCCCGGACGCCCAACGGCAACCTGCGGACGCAAAACTGCGGCCAGTTCGAAAGCTGGCCGGATATCCGGCTGCTGTCCACTATCGCTTCCGATCTCAACGCCGACGCGCAGCTCAACCAGCAGCGGTTGGCCCAGGCAGCCGGCGAGCGGGCCCGCCTGGCCTCCGCTCCGACGCCCCTGAACAGCTCGGAGATAAAAGCCGTAGAGGCCTGGAACGCCAACCTCCAACGCGGCATCGACGCCTGGGCAGCCCAGGACCCCCTGCACCGGCAGATGATAACCGCTTTTAAAATTTCCTACTTCCAGGCACAAATCCGGCTGGAAGATTACTACATGGATAAAGGCTACAAACCGGACGACGCCCGGGGGCTGGCGCTGGCCACCCTGCATACCCTGGTGGCTTACCATATGCAGCGCTTTGTATGATGGTTGTTGGTTGTTGGTTAACCGTTCCTCAACAAACAACCAACAACAAACAACAAAGGCATCCCTTCGGGACAACCGGCAACAGCCCCCCTCACTGCAGCGCCCTGAATGCCATATCCAGGCGGATATCGTAGTTGAGGCCGGGAGAATAGGCCAGGAAAAAGACCACCTCCAGCCTGTACTTCTGCCGGATCAGGTCGCGGCGCACATTGCGCAGGCCGGGCAGCAGGTCGATGCGGCTCCCCGGGCGGTCGAACTGCAGGCGGTCGATGTAGAATACCATATCTCCTTCGGCGCAGGGCTGATCGGTATCCGGGCACAGGCGGACAGATACTTCATTCAGAAAGTCGAGGTCGAAACCGTCAACCGAAACCAGGCGGGCAGAAAGGGGGGCGATCTCCGTGATCATCGCCGTATCCACATTATTTTCCTGAAGGTAAAAACCGATATTGCTGCTGATGCCCCGCCTGGCCAGCGGGTAGGGCAGGGTGAAGCTCGTCCCGGCAGGAATGAAGAGTTCAGAGTTGGGGTAGAACATATCGAACAACGGCTCGCGCTTGTCCTTGGTGCAGGCGGCGGCCAGTAAAACGGCCAGTATTCCTATCCATATCTTTCTCATACATTCATTTTTCCCGAAATCAGGGCAAAGTTTTTAAATTATCGCCTATCTTTCTGCTGAAAGGCAAAAATACACCAATTAATCATGGGCGAACAGAAAGTATCCCTGGTCAAGGACGAAGTGGCCATGCAGCAGTTTGTCAAAAATTTGCTGCGCGATGTTCAGGCACTCGAATACATGCTCGAAAACGACTGGTTTGAGAATGATATTGCCCGCATCGGGGCCGAACAGGAAATGTGCATCGTTCACAGCAAGACCTTCAAGCCGGCGACCATTGCCATGGAGGCTCTGGAACTGATGAAAGATTACGAATGGGTGGAGACCGAGCTGGCCCGGTTCAACCTGGAGACCAACCTTACCCCCCGCCTTTTTGAAGGCGACTGCCTGCGGCAACTGGAAGAAGAAAACGCCGGCAAACTGGATAAAATCCGCGAAAAGCTCCGCCCGCTGAACGCCAGGCTCATCCTCACCGGCATTCTCCCCACCCTGCGCAAGTACGACCTGGAGATGGACAACCTGACCCCCAAAAAGCGCTATTATGCGCTTATGGAGGCCATCAACAGCCAGCTCATCGGCACGGCTTACGAATTGCGCCTCTCCGGCATCGACGAGCTGCTGGTCAAGCACGACTCCCCGCTGCTGGAGGCCTGCAACACCAGCTTTCAGGTTCACCTGCAGGTATCGCCGGCCGACTTCGTCTGCATGTACAACATCGCCCAGGCTCTGGCCGCCCCGGTGATGGCCATCGCCGCCAACTCGCCCATCGTCTTTGGCAAGCGCCTCTGGCACGAAAGCCGCATTGCCCTCTTCCAGCAGGCGCTGGACATTCGCACCACCCACGACCACATGCGGGAGCGCAGCCCGCGGGTGAGCTTCGGCGCCGGCTGGCTCGACAGTTCCATCATGGAAATCTACAAGGAAGATATCGCCCGCTTCCGGGTGCTGCTCAGCGCCGATGTAGATGAGGATTCGCTGAAACTGGTGGAAGCCGGCAAGGTGCCCAAACTGCGGGCCCTGCAGGTGCACAATTCCACGGTGTACCGCTGGAACCGCCCCTGCTACGGGATCAGCGAATCCGGAAAGCCTCATCTGCGCATCGAGAACAGGGTGCTGCCCTCAGGGCCCTCGGTGGCCGATGAGGTGGCCAACGCCGCTTTCTGGCTGGGCGCCATGATGGGCATGAAGAAACACTGTAAGGACATCCGCAGGCAATTGTCCTGGGAGGATGTGCGCGACAACTTCGCCAAGGCCGCCAAGTTCGGCATCGATTCCACCTTCAACTGGTTCAAAGACCAGAAGGTGTCTCCCTGTGACCTCATCCTGCAGGAGTTGCTGCCCATCGCCCGCGAAGGGCTGGAAAGCCAGAAAACCTCTCCTAAAGATATCGACCGCTACCTGGGTATTATCGAGGAACGGGCGAAAAAGCATATGAACGGCGCCCGCTGGCAACTG
>CAZAXA010000486.1:0-5015 GCA_964488965.1 uncultured Phaeodactylibacter sp.
CTGGTTTTACCCGTTTCCTGGTTCACCTCAAGTTCCTGCACATGCACCTCAGTGGGAGGCTTAGGGAAAGGGCCAATATGAATCCAGTTCCCTTCAATGCGCCATCGGTCTTTTTGAACCTGCATCTCTTTTACCTGGTCGAGGCCGTTGGGTTTGTGCCAGGGCCAACTCGGATCAGTGGCGGCTGCGTCCAGCACATCGTTCCAGGGTTTCTGCTTTTGCCCTCCAAATAGCTTGGTTTCCAATTGCAAGAGAAAAGCGTCCGTAGAGATATCCTTTTCAAATTTGCGTTTTTCAATCAGCGTTTTGCGAATTTGCTCCTCCCCGTTGTATTCATTCCGCTGGAATTGAAGCGTAATATTGGCGTCAATCAATCCGAATTTAGTTGGATAAAACAGCTTTGTAAAAACATTGGTTACGGCCATGTAGAAGCGGCTCTGGTACTGGTCCAGAAGTTCTTCTGCTTCCAGAAACTGGGGGTCGTTGGTCGGCACGTTTTCCCTGGCGAACTCCTTCTTTACATCTTCAGCCGCACGGATGCTTCTGGCATTTTCATAAATGGCGTCCATAGACTGGTGATCGCCGGTAAGGAACAGCAGCCTGTTTTTGTATCGGGTATTGTCATATTTTTTCTGGAGGTCGGGATGAATTTGTCCGGATTGATAAGGTTGGTAAATGACCAGGGCTATCCTGGATTTGTCCTCATCGATCTCATCCACAGCCGGCAAGACATAGAGTTGCTGGTACACGTCCCGGATTTTGGGAGAAAACAGGTTTTCCAGCAATTCCCGAATTTCCTTTCGAATAGCCTCCGGGTTATAACTCTTCCGGTAGGTGTTTATTTTGGCAGAAACATTAGCTATATCTTTATAAAGCAGGTTGCCATTTTTGTCGGCATGGAGGTACCAGGACCTTTCCCGGAGGTCAGGAATGATTTTTGAGCTAAGGCTGGCGATATCCACACCAGGTGCAGCTAGAAAAGCAAAAATCTCATTTATCCGCAATCCTTTGGTGCCTCCCTGAACCAGGCTGAGAGAGGCCATATACAAGAGTTTGGCCGTTTTCAAAGGGAGGTCATTTCCAAGTTCTTCGGAAAGTTTTTCGGCTGCAGCCTGCCCATTAGAGGCTATATCGTTAGAGATGGCATTGGTAAGTTTATTGTTGATAGCGTTCAGCTCCGTATTGACATCACTGTCATTAGGATCAATATCATAGGGATGAATCAAGAGGGAGCGGTTAGCCCATCCGAATTCGCTATCGAACATTCTGGCGACTATGGAACGCATGAGGCGGATAAGCCCCCTTGTCTGCATAAAACCAGGATTCTCCCTGAACCTGGCATACAATTCCCGAATAGCTGGATGGAAGGGATAACTATCGAGAATAGCCGCTTCCAGTTTTTTAGGGGAATCACTGGTGAGGTCCATTTTCACCGCCTTCTCCAGCGCTTCTGCATAAGCTTTGGCGACCTCTGAAACGGTAGATTCCTCAATTTCTTCTTCAAAAAGCCGTTTTCGCAAGATAAAATAGATCTCATTGGTATTCTGTTGAACCGGCGTGAAGTTTTTGGCGATCCGCATCGTCTCTTTTTCAAAATCGGCCACTATTTCATCAATAATTGCGGCTCCTCTGGCATAAGCCCCCTGCAGGTCGGAAATAACCAGCGCAACATTTGAAAGCTCCTGCTTGCTAATGGCATTGAGGAGGGTCGTCAACGCCCGGGCAGTTTTATCGGCCAGGGAACCCAGGCCAGCCTGCACCGTAGTGGCGAATTTGAAATAGTCGGGCAACTCATCCAGCAGAATCAGGATAGGTTCTCCCTGCAGCAGCTTGATCCAGTCACTTTGGTCAGGCGCTTCCCCCCTGTCGATCAAGCTCCGAAAGACGTGTTCCTTCCCCAACTTTTCTGCTATAAACCCCCATATTCCATGAGCAGGGTTTTCCCGGCCGGAGAATGCGACAACTCGGGCGGCGCCCTTAAACGATGTGGAATAGATATTCCCCATCACAGATTCCCGATACTGAGGGAATTGCGCCAAAAGTCCAATGGCAATCATGTTGTGGGTCTTACCGCCACCCATTGCCTGGGTCAGCTTAAAAACGCCATCCTGAGCCGTTCCTTCCAGCCGTTTAAAGACTGCAGTATAGAGTTGCTCCATACCATTAGTAATGTAGTTCTCAGCGAAGAAGTCGGCGGGAGATATCTTATCCTCTGCCAAATCGGTAAGGTCAAGGACGACGTCCTTGTAACTTTTATCGAAAACAGATTTTCGCGGTGTCAGGATACTTTGCAATGCGTGCATTTATACTCGATTGATGAGGTTTCAAAAATCCAGGGTGCTGACCCAGGGACTAACCGCTGCCGGTAAAGCCATTCTGTTCAAACGTCAGCTTTCTCCTCTTCGGATGGTTTAAGCACCTCCATGGGTTCATACTTAACAGACAGCTCATCCTCCAACCCGAGTAAAGAAAGCAGCATCTTAATCCGTTCAAACTTATTCCGGCTATCCAGGTTGGATTCCACATAATAGGTGTCAGAAATTTGTAGCGCCTGGCGCAATTGAGTCGGATCCTGGGCCAGTGCCAGTTTTGAAGCTAAATCAGGGCTGAAAAAGGCTTCAGGCTCCATCTCGAATAAAACCTTAAGCACATGTTCAAAGAGGCCGCTCACATAACGTAAGGGCAGCTTCTGGTCAAAGAAAACGGCATATTCCAGCTTCCGGTGAGTGGGGTCATCCGCATCGAAAATATTGACCTCTTCCGAAGCAGCCTCTTCAAAAGGCACATCTGGAAACTTCCAGATTTGGGTAAACCGCCTGGCGATGCGTTCAAAGCGCTCCTCAATGGTGCGCCGGTTCCATGCCTCCAGTTCCGCCAGCCCCTTATTGAGCCAAAGGCGGCTGTAACGATATCCCTGTTCCTTTCCCTCGTGGTTCATGTCGCGCTTCTCAGTGAAGTATTTGTTGCCGAGGCGGCCATTATTGCCGGATAAAGTAAGGTTGCCGATGGTGTTGAGATAATTCTCTCTGATAAAATTGAACTCCTCCTCTCCAAGGGTGACTTTCCACCTGGGGTCAGGATTCTGAGGAAAGATATGTTCCACTGTGATATCAGGATTACCGTCAATTTGCACGGGCTCCCGGTTTTCGTAATTCTCCAGCCGTTCCAGGAAGTAGCTGCGATTGCGCGGGCGGATAGTGTACATATCACGTTCCCGAAGCGTAGTAAGTACTTCCGTGTCACGGGGAAAGCGCTGCGTCCCCCGTTTGCGCATTAAGGATTGACAAAGGGAAGGCAAATAATTGCTGTAGGATACATCTTCATGCAAGCGCATGAAAATTTTGTTCAAAGCATTTGTTGGCAGACCAACAACGAAGCGGCGCCAGGTAAAGGACTGTACCAATTCCAGTACCTCGATGAATGCCTGCTTATCGATCTTTCCGGACTGGTAGTCATCATAGACTTCCATTAAAAAAGGATAAGCTACATTGACATCAAGCTTATTCACCCATTCCAATTGCCGGGCGATATCGCGGTCCGGCTCATTTTGAGGGTTGAGCAATTTATTGTAGTGCTGGGCGAAACGTTTCAGCCTGGCCAATACCTCCTCCAATTCACTGATCTCCTCGAAGGGGTACTTCTTTTTAAAGTCCTGGTAGACCTTATTCTTGACGGGGATTTCCCGGTTTTCAACAGTTAGATAATCCCTGATAAAATCCGAAACTCGCTCAGCGTTGCGTTCCTCGTCACGGGCAGAGGCTTCGATTGGTAGCCAAAACCGGTCATAGATCCGGGCCTGGTCCTGCGATTTTAAGCCCATCAGGATATAATTGCGGATCAAGTCAGCCTGGCTGAGCTCAAGACCGGTGGAATTCAGGCTTTCAAAGATGCGTTGAGGGTCATCCTTTCCCCGTTCGAGGGATACCTCAACAAAAATGAGTTTATCCAAACCTCGCTGGACAAGCTCAAAGTTATGGGCATGGATATGGTTCCTGAAAAAACTAAAGTTATCGACAAGCCTGGAATACCCTTTGAATTCTTCGTGCTGGCTGTCGCCATTGAGGAGAAACTTGAGCGCCCGGTCGTTGTTTTCAGTGGGCCGCAGCTTCAGTTTTTCACTTTGAGCAAATTTGTTGATCAGGTAGGTTTCCTCAATCCGGCTGATCAACTGTTGATTTTGCTGTTCACGCGCCAGGTTTAGCAGAACGGCATAGATCAAGGTCACGGTAGTCAGGCGCTGTTGCCCATCGATGATGGTCAGTTCCCGCATACCTGTACTGGAATACACATCATCGTGGATGTACACAATGCTTCCAATAAAATGGGAGTTGACCTTCTTATCATAGCCTACCTTTAGGATGTCATTCAGCAATTGGCCGCATTGTGCAGTAGACCAGTCATAGTTCCGTTGGTAAACTGGAATAACGAACTGTGTATCCGACTGGCTGAGGAAGCGGTTGAGGTTGACTTCGCTGGCCTTCATGAGCACACTTGTTTTTGTCCACGAAAGAAGTTGAAGCCTCCCGGAAAATTCCCAGTAATCGTTGAGTTGGTGTAGTAATTCAGAGCGCCGAACGCATTGTTTCCTTCTGTCATGCCGGAAGTTGGTTTTACTGGCAATGGGTATCCACTTGCATGGGCCGCTGATATAGATCGTAGGTCAAGTTTTGAGCCTACCCTATTTGCACGATGTTCTCTAAAGGCTATTTTACGAAAATTTCAGTAATTGGGTTACAGAAAGGGGATTTTATTTCCATGCTGACAAACTGGAATAATGATTAGAAGTAGTTAAGTTCCAGAAACCAGCACCACGAAACTACTACTAATTCCTCTCAATTCCCGCATACTGCAGTGTGCTCATCTTCACGGATAGGATGCCAAAATCAAGTATTCTTGTTTCCGTTGCCGAGACGAAAGCTGTCAGTTGCCTCTCAGGGCAATGGTAAGGCATTGATAGGTTTGTTTCCCCCATGTTTCACCCAAAAGAAAAAGGAGTTACGGCTTTTCGCCATAAC
>CAZAXA010000487.1:0-4992 GCA_964488965.1 uncultured Phaeodactylibacter sp.
GAACTCGGTAAAAATGTCGGGCTCGGGGATTTCCTCCTCTTCGCAGGCCTGCAGGATCAGGCTGACGATCTCCTTAACCATGTATTTGTAATCGAACTCGAAGCCCAGCGAGTTGCGGATGGGCATGCCGCCGCCGATGTTGATGGACTTCAGGTCTTCGCTGTTG
This sequence comes from uncultured Phaeodactylibacter sp., assembly GCA_964488965.1. Lineage (GTDB taxonomy): Bacteria > Bacteroidota > Bacteroidia > Chitinophagales > Saprospiraceae > JACJXW01. The sequence continues at coordinate 167 of CAZAXA010000487.1, forward strand.
CGCTTGAGTTCGCAGTACAGCTTGATGGCCTTTTTGAGCTCTCCCCAGTAGTAGAGGGTATCCTTGATGCCGGTATCCACGAAGAAGTGGAGCATTTTCAGCTTGAACTTGGAGTTGCCTTTTATCCTTTCGTTGAAAAAGCGCACGACATCGGCATTGCGGATGCCCAGGCGGGAGGTGTAGAACTCGAAATTGGGCTCTTCTTCGGTCGCTACCCGGATGCCGATCTTGCATTGCCCCTTGACGTGCTGCTCGTAATAGTCGATCTCCCGCATGTTGTCGCAAACGGGAACCACGTTTTCGAAGCCGTCGTTGATCAGGCCGACGATCTTCTCCAGGTAATCCTGCGTTTTAAATCCGTTGCAGACGATGATGGTTTCTTCGGTCAGGCGCCCCTTTTTGTGGAGGCGGCGGATGAGGTCGATGTCGAAGGCCGAGGAAGTCTCGATGTGTACGTTGTGTTTCAGCACTTCGTTAAGGACGTAGCTGAAGTGGCAGCTCTTGGTACAGTAGCAGTAATAGTATTTGCCCTTGTAGCCCATGGACTTCATCGCCCGGTTGAAGAGGTTGCGGGCTTTTTTGACCTGGGAGCCGATCTTGGGAAGGTAAGTCAGCTTGAGAGGAGTTCCGTATTTCCGGATCAGATGGATCAGAGGTACCCCATTGAAGACCAGGTACCCATCCTCAATGTCGAAACCTTCCTGGGGAAAGTAGAAGGTTTGGTCGATGAGGTCGAAGTATCGGTTGGTTACTGCCAATTTGCCTGTAGTTTTTTAAAATAATGAACAGGAGCCCCGCTATCGGCTTTACGGCGGCAGAGCGTTGCAAAAGTAGTCGTAAATTCTAAATTTTATAACTTTGCCCGTCGAAAACTGACAGTACTATGGAAAAACTGGATGTACTCAACCAGGTAGCGGAATTTCACCGGACTTTTAAGCACCCTGTGGAGCCCCGCCCTCTTATCCCTTCTGATGAACGCTGCCGCCTGCGCGTGGCCCTGCTGGCCGAAGAGCTCAAAGAGTTGCAGAAGGCCATCGAGGACCGGGACATCGTCGAGGTGGCCGACGCCCTGTGCGACCTGCAGTACGTGCTCTCCGGCGCCGTGCTGGAATTCGGCCTGGGCGAAAAGTTCAAAGCCCTCTTCGACGAGGTGCAGCGCTCTAACATGAGCAAGGCCTGCCAGTCGCGCGAGGAGGCCGAAGCCACCATGCAGTATTACCGCAAAGAAAGGGGCATCGACAGCTACATCCACGAAGCGGACGGCCACTGGCTGGTCTACCGCAAATCCGACAACAAAACCCTGAAATCCGTTAATTATTCGCCGGCGAACCTGGAAGGGGTGCTGGGGGGGGGATAGGTGTTATATATGTGTGTATGTGTGTATATGTGTATGTGTGTATGTGTGTATGTGTGGGGGCGATCCGGGAAGTCGATTTTAGAACTTTGGCGCCTAAACAGTAAACAGACCATTTCTATGCAAAATGCGAAGAGGAGAGCTCGTTATACCCTGGTGTGTTGCGCCCTTGTTGCGATACTGCCCGCTTATCTGTTTGCTCAGGGCAGCGGCCTGCCCCTGGGCAATCCCGCCTACCACATCCTTGACCGGCTGGAGATCAAAACCGGGCGGCCGGCGCCCTTCCATTCCTCTCTGAAGTATTACCTGCGCGGCGATGCGGCAGCTTATGCTTTGGGCATCGATACCGCCCTCCTTCCCCTCACTATCCGGGACCGGCGGGACCTCTACTACATCTTTCGGGACAATAACGAATGGCTGGCCACGGCCCGCTTTCCCACCCGCATTGCCGGCCCGCGGGAGAGCATCTATTCGGATACCATCATCACGCAGGTGGAGGCCAGCATGGAAAACCCGCGATACATCATGCGGGAAAAGCCCTACCTGGGTTTCTTATACCCGACGCCCGCCAATATGGTGGAGGTGAACGATAAATTCTTCCACATCCGCGTGAACCCTTTGCTGGATTTCAAGCTGGCGAAGGCAAAGGATGACAGTGAGCTGGTGTTCACCAACCTCCGGGGCATTGAATTGCGGTCAGGCATTGACGACCGCATTTACCTGTATTTTAACATCCTGGAGACACAGGCGCGCTTTCCGGGCTACGTCAACGAGCGCATCCGGCGCGACCGCGCCGTTCCCGGGGCGGGGCTTTATAAGGAATACCAAAGCCAGATTTTCGATATTACCAACGGTTATGACTTCCTCAACGGGCAGGGCTACCTGGCTTTCAACCTCAGCCGCCACGTAGGCCTGCAGTTCGGCTACGGCCGCAACTTCATCGGCAACGGCTACCGTTCCCTGCTGCTGTCCGATTTCTCCAACAACTACCTCTACCTGAAGGCCAACTGGCGGGTGTGGAAGCTGCACTACCAGAACCTCTTCCTGGAACTCGCCGCCCAGTCGAACGCCGGCCTGGGAACCAACGAGGTGCTGCCCCGCAAATACATGGCCGCCCACTACCTGAGCTTTCAGGCCCTACCCAGCCTGAGCTTCGGCATTTTCGAGTCGGTGGTCTTCAGCCGCCCCGGCGGCGGTTTCGAATTTCAGTACCTCAACCCCGTGATCCTGTACCGGACGGTCGAGCACGGCCTGGGCAGCCCCGACAACGTGCTCATCGGGCTGGACGCCAAATGGAACTTCCTCGGGCACTTCCAGCTCTACGGCCAGCTCATGCTCGACGAGTTCAAGTTCAATGAGTTGTTTATCGAACGGCGCGGCTGGTGGGCCAACAAATTCGGCATGCAGGCGGGCCTGAAGTATATCAACGCCTTCGGCCTGGGCCACCTCGACCTGCAGGCCGAGTTCAACCAGGCGCGGCCCTATACCTACACCCACCGCGACAGCTCCTCCAGCTATACCCATTACAACCAGCCCCTGGCTCATCCGCTGGGCGCCAACTTCCGGGAAGCCCTCTTCATCGCCCGCTATCAGCCTTTGAAGAAGCTCTTCCTCGAAGGCCGCTTCATCCGCGCCGAGTTTGGCGAGGACGGCCCAGGCGAGAACTGGGGCGGCAACCTGCTCAACTCCCACAACAAGCGCGAGCGGGACTTCGGCAACGAGACCGGGCAGGGCATCCGGGCCGCCACCAGCTTGCTGGGGCTGGACGCCAGCTACATGCTGGCCCACAACGTCTTCATTGACCTGCACTATTTCTACCGGAAAAAGGATAGCGAGGACGACAAGCGGGATGATACTACGCAGTATTTTGGGGGCGGAGTGCGGATCAATATTGCGAAGCAAAGAATGGATTTTTAGGGATATTCTTGGGCGTTGATTGTTGTTCGTTAGCGGATTCCCGGAGCGGGCATGCATTTCCACTGCATTTCTGCACATTTCCATGCATTTCTACGCGTTTTGGCCCAAATGTTCAAATCTTTTCAAACAGAATATCCATCGTAAACGCATTGTCAACCAAGCCAATGCTGTGTTGATTGGGGATGATGCCAAAACTGGTGACCAGGGTGAGGAAGGCCTGCTTCCTGGTTCCCGTTACGTCAATGAAAGTAGCCATTTTGTTTCTAAGGTTTTCGGCATCTGCTTTGCTGAACGTGAGAGGCCCCTTGTGAAATTTCAATTCGCAGATGTTGATCACCTGGTCGTTGCGGCCGATCAGCAGGTCAATTTGAAAGCCGGGGTGGGCGCCGTCCCCGTGAAAAACAAAACTGGACGATTCTGTATATACGCCGCCGATCTCCAGGGCTTTTTTGATCTGTGGAACGTGCTTCAGGCAGATTTATATCCAGCGAAATGTATCCTAAAATACATGGATTTCGCCAGATATAAAATGCTTTTTTTGCAAAATCCTTTCCTTTCACCGGCAAGGCCGCCCAATTCCTGTTCCTCGGCCTCAGCGGCGCCCTGGGGGCGCTGGCCTTTGGGGCCTATCTGGCCACCGGCAGTTTTATTGGTGTGACAACAATTTATTGTCAGATGAAACAAAATTTACGTGCATAAACTCTTTTGTAATGATGCTCTGCTTTGGGTTGGTGGGTAATTATACCGGAGGGGTTCTAACGGACAGGGAATTACTGGAAAATGTTAAGTTTCTGTGAAATTCGCGACTTCCCGGCATTCCTCCCCAAATCTCCTTACCTTTGCGCGCTTAAAAAAGTGATACTTACTTAATCGGGTTTCACTCATGCCGGTTTTCTTGCCACAAAAACACCAAAACGCAAAATCCCCGCAAAGTTTTGTGGGATTTTGTGCTCTTCGTGTCTTCGTAGCAAAAAGCGCCTGGCCCAAATAGTAAAAAAACTCAATTCTATGTTGACAGTCCAGGGCCTTGGCCTTCAGTACGGCAAGCGCATTCTCTTCGACGAGGTCGACCTCAAATTCACCCGCGGCAACTGCTACGGCGTCATCGGCGCCAACGGCGCGGGCAAGACCACCTTCCTGAAGATCCTCTCCGGGGAGATCCCGGCCATGCGGGGCAGCGTGAGCCTCGAGCCCGGCAACCGCATGGCGGTGCTCAGGCAGAACCACTTCGAGTTCGAGGAGGAAGAAGTATTGAATACCGTCATGATGGGCCACCGCGAACTCTACGACATCATGGTGGAAAAGAACGCCATCTATATGGACCCCGGCGCCACCGAGGCCGACGGCATGCGCGCCGCCGAGCTGGAGAACAAGTACGGCGAAATGGGCGGCTGGACGGCCGAGAGCGACGCCGCCGAGCTGTTGAGCAATATGGGCGTAAAGGAGGAACTGCATTACAAACAAATGAAAGAGCTGAGCGGCCCGGACAAGGTGAAGGTTCTCCTGGCGCAGGCCCTGTTCAACAACCCCGACCTGCTGCTGCTCGACGAGCCCA
>CAZAXA010000488.1:0-4978 GCA_964488965.1 uncultured Phaeodactylibacter sp.
GCCAGGACAGGAGCTGCTTAATCCGATATCTTCAGGCGGCTGGCCAGGGCCATCAGTTCCTTAAAACAACGGCCGGTGAGCACGGCATCCTCCAAAGCGTTGTGGTCTTCGGTTTCGCGTTCCAGGCCAAAATAGGCGGCGATGGCCGTCAGGCTCTGCTTGGTTGGGACTTTCATTCCGGCATCCCGGAACAGAGGGAAGAGCACATGGGTGAGCGAATGCATGTCGAGCATGCGGTAGCTGAACGGCCAGGGCCGGTTGATGATGCCGTAAGCCGAACGCAGGAAGGCAAAGTCGTTGACAATACCCAGGCCGGCGATCATAGTGTGCTTGAGCAGGCGGGCATTGTCAAACGGGTCGGGCCGGAGGTTGCGCAGGCCCAGTATCCATTCTTCGAAGGCAGGCAGAACGTCGTCCAGAACAGGAGCATCCCGAAGCTCCTCAAGCGTCAGGCCATGCACCTCGGCAGATGGTTTGGAAAAAGCTTCCTCGTTTTCAGGATAGACATAGGACTGATAACGGCCCATTTCCTTCCAGCCTTCTGTGTACACCACCGCGCCGATCTCGATGATATCGTGATAGGACGGGTCGTCGCCCGACATCTCCAGGTCAATAACCAGGTACTCCATTTTTTCTCCGCAAAATACGGCCTTTGGGGAATAAGTAGCTGTCCTGAAATGAAGAAATGCAGCAACAGCTAAGAAAGTAGTAGTAAAAGAGGAATGAATAATATGTAGAGAAAATTATAACTGAGTAAATGCAATCTTTAAATAGACCCATAAAGTTTTTGACCTTACAAAAACTTGTTTTTATCAAAAACATGATATAAATTTGCTTTTGTCATCAAAAAACGATCAGATGAAAAAGCAAAGCGCCCATCGCCAGTACAACTTCCCGGATGCCGACCTTTACCTTCAGTGTATGGAACGCATCAAGTACGCTCAGCAGGATCTGGAGCTGTTCACCCAGTACGGCTATGACATCGGCCGTTTAAAAGGCTTCAAGGCCATGTGCGACAAGTTCCGCGCCCTGCCGGATGACGACGAGACGCTGGGGGACCAGATGATCACTACCGACAAGAAATACAAAGCGGCCGAAAGCCTGAAGACGGCCATTCGCAGCCTGATGACACGGGTGGCGATGAAGTACAGCAACCGCAGCGGCCGCTACCGCAAGTTCGGCGCCGCCAAGATGGGCGACATGACCGATGCCCAGCTCATTTTCTGCGGCCGGCGGGTGGTGCGCGTGGCGCGGCAACAGATCGACTTCCTGGCGGAAGTAGGGGTCAATGAAAATGTGATCAAACGAGTAGTGGACGCCGCCCGCGATTTCGAAAAGGCGGTTAATATCCAGCAGGACAAGGTGGCCGACCGGGATATCGCCGTAGAGCGCCGCATCGAACAGGGCAATAAACTTTACGAAGAACTGATCACCCTGTGCAATATCGGCAAAGACATCTGGGTGGAACGAGACCCGGTGAAGTATGAAAACTATTGCATCTACGAGAGCAATAACGAGCAAAAGAAGGCGCGTAAGGCAAAGCTGGAGGAAGAGGAGGAGAAAGGGTGATTTTCAGCGCATTCAGCGGTTCTGTAAAAGATATCTCCCTACTCCATTTCCACCATGGGGATAGGCCGGGTAATATCCAGCCCCATGCCGTCCACCTTTGTCTCGAACGCTTTCCATTCTGTACCGAAAAAAGCATTAACCTTACTTACGAAATCACTGATGTCCTTCTTTACACTTCCTACAGCCAGCATTGCCGTAGGCGTCGGGGTATGGAAGGCCGGGTTGGGCGCATCGAAGGAAGGTGAAAAATAGGCATTGGCCTGAAAGAGCTTTGTTTGCAACTGTCCGGGATCGCGGTAGATACCTTGAATATCTTCTCCCGGCATGACGATAAATTTCAGGGAATCGATCTGGCCCTGCAAGGCTTTCACCTCCTTTTTAAAGGCATTCGCGACGGCAGTATCCTGTACCTGCTCTGCCGCCATGCTCTGAATGAGGGCCAGCCGGCCTTCCGCCTCCCGGAGGTTATCCATTGCGGCCGTGGCCCGGCTGATGTGTTCGTTCCACTCATCCCAGGCCTGATAAAAGGCAGCCAGTTCTTCTACCTTAATATCCATTCGGGGATCAGGCAGCACCTCGACCGGCGTAGAGTCCCGGAGATTGCCGTACTCCACCGCCACGATATAAGTACCCGGCAGCACCGGGCGCCCGGCGGGCAGAGCCGCATCCTTGTCTTTTGGCCTGGGCGCCGTGGGGTAGCGCACGCCGTCCTGCCGGAGGTCCCAGCTGAAGCGGTTCATCCCTTTTTGCAGGCTGGCCTTAAACCGGCGCAATTGTTCTCCTTTCTGATCGTAAACGAATACGGTAGCAGTATCGGCCTTTGCCGCCTGCCCATCATCTTCTTTTTTAAGCACTTCCCGGACAGAAAAAGTGACCCGCGCTCCGTAGGGCCGGTTCTCTCCCTGGTAATAAGCATTGCCGGTGAACCGGGTGCCCGCCCCTTCCTGGTAATGCGCCAGAAAGGCGTCCGGCGCCGGGTACACCCGCAGGGGAGCGTCGAGCGCCGATACGCCTTCCTGAGCCAGCACCCTCAGGGGGCGGATATCGTCCAGCACATAGGCGGCCCGGCCGAAGGTGGCTATGACCAGGTCGTGCTCCCGCGGGTGCACCCTCATATCCATGGTAGAAACCACGGGATAGCCGGCCGTCCACTTCGTCCAGTTGCGCCCCTCGTCAATGCTTACGTAAAGGCCGAACTCCGTGCCCAGGAACTGGAGCCTGGAATCTATGGGGTCCTGTATCCAGGAGAGGCAATAACCGTCTACTTCGCTTTCGAAGGCAAGCTGTTTCCAGGTGCGCCCGTAGTCCCGGGTGCGGAACAGATAGGGCATCCAGTCGCCGCGGCGGTAATTGTTGATGACGGCGTGAGCTTCTCCCGCCCGGAAGGCCGAAGCGTGCACCTGCGCGATCCATGCGCTATCGGGTATGCCGGGGATATTGGGATATACGTCGGACCAGCTCTTCCCTCCGTCGCGGGTGAGCTGCAGGCGGCCGTCATCCGTACCCACCCAAATGAGGCCCTTTTCCAGAGGGCTGGGAGCGATGGAGATGATCGTGCAATGGTTTTCGGCGCCGGTAACGTCGTAGGTCAACCCTCCGCTCTCTGCCTGCCGTTGTTTTTCGGGGTCGTTGGTGGTCAGGTCGGGAGAGATGGTTTCCCAACTGCGGCCGCCGTCGCCCGACTTATGCAGGAACTGGCTGCCGTAATAGATGATGCCCGGATCGAGGGGGTCCTGGGCAATGGCGGCATTCCAGTTGAAGCGCAGAGGGATGCCTTCCGGGTGGCAGGGTTTTGCCCACTGCTGGGCGCCGGTTTCAAAATCGACGCGCTGCAGGTTGCCGCCCTGCCACATCACGTAGCCATAGCGGTTATTGCCTCTTTCCACCACTACATCGAAGCCGTCGCCGAAGCCGATCTCTTCCCATTGGGCGTTGCGGATACCGCCGGTGCGCCAGGTATAGGCCGGCCCGCGCCAGGTGCCGTTGTCCTGCATCCCTCCCAAAACGTTGTAAGGAATATTATCATCCACTTCGATATGGTAGAACTGGCCCAGGGGCAGGTTTTCGATAAAACGCCAGGACTTTCCACGATCCCGGCTGATGGCCAGCCCTCCGTCGTTGCCATCGATCATGTAGCTGCCATCTGTGGGATGTATCCACCAGTAGTGGTGGTCGCCGTGGATATTGTCCCAGCCCAGCAGAGTAGCGAATGTTTTTCCTCCGTCTTCGCTTACTGAAACGTTGGAATATATGTTGTACACCCGGTTCTCATTCCCGGGGTCCACCGCGATGTCCGCATAATAGAACGGGCGGTCGCCGATGTTCTTATCCGCCGTTTTTTTCCAGTTATACCCGCCATCATCTGAACGGTAGAGGGCATTTTTCCTGGATTCTACCAAAGCGTAAACGACTTCCGGCCGGTTGTGTGCAATGGCGATGCCCACTTTGCCAACGGGGCCTTTCGGCAGGCCGTGCTCAGCCCCGAGTTCCTTCCAACTGTCGCCGCCGTCAATGGTCATATACAGCCCGCTGCCTTCGCCGCCCGACTGGAACGTCCAGGGCCAGCGGCGGTAGCGCCACATGTTGACGAACATCTTGTTGGGGTTGGAAGGGTCGGCGTCAAAATCGGCGGCGCCCGTCCTGTCGTTGACATAAAGGATTTTCTCCCAGCTCTTCCCGCCGTCCTTTGTCCGGTAAACGCCGCGGAATTCCGAATCGGCCCAGGCATTGCCCAGGGCGCCCACGTAAATGACATCAGGGTTATCCCGGTGAATGATGATGCGGTGAATATTGCGGGTCTCCCGCAGGCCCATATACTGCCAGCTGCGCCCGCCGTCGATGCTTTTATAAACGCCGCCGCCTGCCGACTGGCTGTTGCGGGGGTTGCCTTCGCCGGCGCCCACCCAGATTACGTCCGGGTTTCTCTGGTCAATGGCAATGGCCCCGATGGAGGCAACGCCGACCGTATCAAAGACAGGCGTCCAGCTGATGCCTCCGCCCTGGCTTTTCCAAAGGCCGCCGGAGGCAGTTCCCACATAGATTTCGTCGGGGTCCTGCAGGTTGACGTCCACTGCCGTTACGCGCCCGCTCATGCCGGCCGGGCCAATGCTGCGGGCTTTCATGCCCTGCAGGAGCGCCATGTCCAGAGGCTGGGAAAAAACAAAAAGAACAGCAACAGAAAGGAGGGTTGTAAACAGGATTTTCTTCATGGCCAATTCGGTTTTGTTCAGAGCCATGAAGATAGGTATTTGGCAGATTAAATTTCCCCTAAATCCTAAACCCCAAACCCTAAACCCCAAACCCCTTTTGTGAAATTAAAATCATTTTCCAGATATTAATATAAATTTAAGGTAAATAAATACTGTTGAGAAATTCGATCAAATTTTTTGTTTTTTCAGAGTCTGCGTAA
>CAZAXA010000489.1:0-4955 GCA_964488965.1 uncultured Phaeodactylibacter sp.
ACAACCGCACCAACGACTTCTCCGACGAGCTCCGCTTCGGCATCGAAGGCGGCGCTACTTTCCTCGGCGGCCGCCTTACCGCCATAATCCGCCTCTATGGGGTGCAGAGCCTCAACAACGGCGCGTTGCCTGGCGAGCTGTCCACCAGCACCAGCATCTTCGCCAACAATACCGAGCACCTGAGCTACTCGCCGGAGCTGGCGTACAACATCACAGATAAGTGGGGCGTATCGGCAAGTACGGGAAGGGCCTTTTCGGGGAGGCTGATCTTTGCCAATCCGTCGTATAGCGTGGGAGTGTTTATGAAGTTGTAGGTTCCCGCTTTTTGACAGAAAACCTGCTCCTCTTTGCCCTTCTTTCCAGGGAAAGCAAAAAGGTGGCGGCATGAAGTTTATCGTTGACGCCCATCTCCCGAAAGCTGTTTGCACCTACTTCATCTTTTCAAACACACAAACCGCCAGTTTCGCAAAAGCCGGCAGCTTCCGGCTCACCGACGCTTTCAGCGAATCCCCGCTGCTTGCGCCCATGAAGCGGGCCATTTCCTCGTACGTCCAGCCCAGTTCCTTCTTCATGGCGCGGAAGCGTTGCTTCCACTCCGCTTCGGCCCGCTCCAGCATTTTTTCGCGGATGAAGGCGAAGGTTTCGGGGGGGTAGGTGGGTTTCAGGTTGTATTCCATATACCGCAACAGCAATTCGGATTCCGTAAGGAAGGGATTTTCTTTTTTAGCATTGAATTTTACAGTTTCAACCCCAAACTGAAACAGGCCGAAAAACATCTTCGCCTTGCGCTCATCAGGCAGCTGTGAATACCAACGGGCATAAGTAAGTTCTGATTCTTTGCTCGAATTGATCGTATCAAAAAAGTCCATGACGTGGTATATTTAATCTTTGTGTCCAAAGCTCAAGATATTGTTTATCCAATGTAGTTTCATTAAGTAAAAACGCGATATCCCCCAGCTGTTTTTCACTTTTCGAAAGGTTGTACCATTTCAGTTTTGAGATGATCAGGTCTTCAGGTGAGGCAATTCTGCATTCTACTCCAAGAAAACTTACTTTACGCCGTCGTTCGAAAGCCGTCCAGTTGTAATCGGAATCCTGATAGGCCATGAAATCGTACTTTACGCCGGTCTCAAAATCTATGATATTAAATACCCGGCCGTGCAGTGCACTTTCCTTAAATTCTTCCAGAAAGGGTAACCAATCGGGAAAATGTTGAATGATCTTTTCCACATGGGCGGGATAAATCTGCAAAACCAAATCAATGTCCACCGTTAACCGTATCCTGTTGTAAAAGTTAACTGCAAAACCACCGACGATCATGTAATCTATGTCCTCAGTATCAAGGACATGAACGATCTTCTGCAGTGCTTTCAGTAGATATTCCATGCCCGCAAGTTAACAAATGTTTACAAAAAACACAAGCGAGCAGCCTGGTGCCTCCGGAACGAAGTTCCGGTTAGCTATCTTATCTTCAGCGCTTCCATTACCGCCTCCTTCCGCCGCCGGGCCAGCGGCACCTCCGAGCCGTCTTCCAGTTGCAGGAAACTGCCGTCCTGGAAAACCAGCCTTTTCACGCGCCTGAGGTTGACGATATGTGATTGGTGGACTTTGATGAATAGGCCTGCAGGCAGCAACTCTTCGTAGGTTTTCAGGTTTTTGGAGGCCAGAACCCGTTCGCCGTTTTGCAGGTAAAAGGTAGCGTAATTGCCTTCTCCGGCAATGCGGATGATTGAAGGGATTTCAATGAATTGGAAGCCTTTGTTGGAGGCAATGGTGATCTTCTCTAGCTTTTTGGTGGCAAGAGATCGAATGAGGTTTTCCAACTGCCGGGCATCGAGGGGAGGAGCGCCCTTTTTGCTGGCCTTCTCCACCGCTTCGGCCAGTTGGGCGGGGTCGATGGGCTTGAGCAGATAATCGACGGCATTGTAGCGGAAGGCCCGGATGGCATAGTCGCTGTGAGCGGTGGTAAAGATGAGCTGGAAGTCTACGTTTTTCAATTGCTCCAGCAGCTCGAAGCCCGTCGCTCCGCCGATGTGGATGTCCAGGAAAACCAGGCCGGGCCGCAGCCGCCGGATGAGCACCATGCCTTCCTCCACCGACTCCGCCTGCCCCACTACCTGAACAGAGGGGCAGTAGAGGGCCAGCAATCCGGCCAGGGACTGGATGGCGTGTTGTTCGTCGTCAATGATTATCGCACGGAACATGGGTTGAGTATTAACAGAATGATTGTTTGCCAAAAAAATGCGCGGAAGGCGCTCCTGCCTTTTTTTTCCCCAAGCCCTGAAGGGAGCAAAGGCTGATACTGTTCCAGGTATTGTAAACTAATGTCATTTCTCCTCATCCAATTCTCTTCATCACTTCCTCCCGAATTTTCTCCAACACTTCATGCAGGTTTTCGAGAACCTCTTCATTTTGAAAACGGATAACTCTGATACCTAACTCCTCAAGATTTGATGTCCTATCGGCATCATAAAACCGCTGTCCATCCTCTTCATGGTATTTTCCATCCAACTCGATAGCTAGCCTTGCCTGGTGGCAATAGAAATCCAATACATATTTGTTAACCGGATGTTGCCTCCTGAACTTGAAGCCATATAGCTGCTTTTCGCGAAGCGCCTCCCAAAGCACCTGTTCCGCTTCGGTCATTTGATTCCGTAAGGCTTCGGCATTCTGGAAGATTTCCCGGGTGGCGCCATGGTGCATATTTGTCAGGTTGGGTTTTTTATCCATTGGGGGTATAGTTATTTCATAATCAATTTTTCCTGGCGGCGTAAAATGCCCTGTTTTGCCCCGGCCCTGAAGGGTGACAGGGCATTTTACGCCTTTGCACTATTATAAAAATTAAGCATATTTTCCCATTTATTCTCTAAACTGAGTTTCAGCAATGTTCAACATTTCACCCTTCAGGGCCGGGGCAAAAAATGTTGAACATTGCTGAAACGGATTTTATTAGAAAATCGTGACTATTTAGGTCAGCGGCAGAAAATGCCCGGATTTCCCCAAGCCCTGAAGGGAGGCCAGGAGGCTGAGCGGCCTACTTCCCCACCCCCACCCTCACCTTTACCTCCGTGCCCAGCACCTCCCCGTCCTCCCCTTTCAGCACTTCCACCTGCACCGCCTTGCCATCCGTACCGCCCAGCAGTTCCAGGCGCTTTTGCGTGATGGTCATGCCTACGGAGCGGTGGCGGGCGGAGGGCGCCTCATTGCCGTCCTGCCGATAACCCAGGCCGTTGTCGCGGATGCAAACGGCCAGGGCGCCGTTATCCTTGTGGAAGTGGATGGCCACCGTGCCGCCGCCTTCTTTCTTCGCCAGGCCGTGCACGACGGCGTTCTCCACGTAGGGCTGTATGAGCAGAGGCGGGAAGGTGATGCCTTCCTCCTCCAGGCCTGCCTCCACAGTGATGCGATAGTCGATCTTCTGGCTGAAGCGCTCGCGCTCCAGGGCCAGATAATTTTCCAGGATCTGGACTTCCTCCGCAAGGGTGACCCTGCCCTGCACCGAGGTGTTCAGGTTGTGGCGCACCAGGCGGGCGAAGCGGGCCAGGAATTCCACTGCCTTTTTCTTATCGTTGTTCAAGATAAAGTTTTGTATGGAATTCAGGCAGTTAAAAATGAAGTGCGGGTTCATCTGCGCCTGCAGGGCGGAGCGCTCCAACCCGGCGATCTGCTGCTGGATGGCGGCTTCTTTCTTCAGGCGGGCAATGCGCAGCCGCTGGTAATAGAACATGCCGCCCAGCGCCAGCCCGGCGGCCAGTGCGCGCGCCCACCACGTCTGCCACCAGGGCGGCAGGATGGCAAAGGCGTGGATGGTGCTGGGGCTCCAGTAGCCGTCCTGGTTCTGCGCCTGCACCTCGAAGCGGTAAGCGCCGGGCGGCAGCCGGGGGTAGTTGACGGTGAGGTTTTTGGTGTACTGCCAGTCCGCCGTTTCACTCAGCCGGTAGCGGTAGGGGATGCGGCCGTCCTGCCGGTAGTTGATGGCCAGGAAGCGGAATTCGAGGCTGTTGTTGTCGTGCCGCAGCTCCTGGGTGGCCGCCAGGGGCACGTCGGCGCCATTGGCCCGGAGGTGCTGGATGAGGGGTGCAACAGAGAAGGTATCCTCTTCCAGCTCGTGGAATTTGACTAACCCGCCGGATGTGCACAGCCAAAGCTGGCCGGCGTAGGATTTGATCTTGCTGATCTCGTTGGAAGGCAGGCTGTTGGCCACTGTAAAACGGCGGACGGCAGGACGGCCAGCGGAGTCAAAGGTGATCTTGTTCAGGCCGTTCAGCGTGCCCACCCAGAGGACGCCCTTCTCATCCACGTGCACATCTTCGATCATATTGGAGGTGAGGCCGTCCTCAGTGCTTATTTGCAGGATGTCTTCGCCTTTCCAGCGCACGACGCCCCAGCCTTTGGTACCGAAAACGAGACTACTGTCGGAGAGTTCGTCGATATCTTCTACGCGGTGGTGGAAGGCGGGGTGGCCGATGCCGGGAGAGACGAGGATGCTGTCCCTGAACTCGAACAGGCCGCGGGCGTTGCCGGCCCAGGTTCTTCCCTGTTTATCCGCATGCAGGGCAAAGAAGCGTTCGTACTGCGTCGTGTACAGAAGAGAAAATTTTACCCGCAACTCCTCCGTATCAATAACATGAATGCCGGCGGCATTGCATCCAAGCAGTTCCCCGCGATCATTCAATTGCAATTTGTTCAGGCTGTGAAGAATCTGCTTATGTGTTTTGTTGCTTCCCGGTATGCGATAGGATGGAAAGTTCCATCTCCCGTTTTTCCAGCAAGCGCCATTGCTCCATAAAACGTCCGCCTCAGCCTGATAGAATAGGTCGTAATTGTGGTACCCCACGGGATTGGCCATGCTTTTTTCGATCTTATTGCCTTCCAGATTGACCTGGAAGATATCCCCGTTATCACAACCGGCGAACAATACCTGTTCATTTTTGAAAGCTACCGAACTGACAAAA
>CAZAXA010000490.1:0-4952 GCA_964488965.1 uncultured Phaeodactylibacter sp.
TGTGGTTAGCTGGTTTTTGATCTTACTCTTTTTTCGATACCTGCTGAGCCCTTTCCGGCGCTATCGCTATATCTATGCCATTGAGCAGTTTAAACAGTACTATGTCGATGAGCAATGGGTGGCCATTGGTGAGGATGTGTTCACCAACTACCACGACGACCGCTATTATCTGGAGTTGCGCAACCAGTGTATTTACAATGGCTTCGGCCTGATCGTAGTGCGGGAAAACAAGCCCCCTCTGGTACAGGTGACGCCATCGCGGCAGGACCTGTTCAAGCACCGCCGGCAGTTGGTCCCCTTCTTTTCGCAGGTAGAGGTCAATAAGCTGTTTCAGGAGGAGAACTATCCCGACTGGCTGCGGCAGTTCACGCCCCGGAACTTTATCGACTTCCGGGGAAAATTTAAATACCAGATGGCGGTTTGCCTGATCTCCGCGCTGCTCATTGGAGGCGTATTGTACCTGGAATCCAAAGACCGCCCGGTCAACGTGCTGGAGTACGGGGAATACGTGGCGGAAATGGGCAAGGCCAGGGAAAAGAATTCCGGCAATTTCATGCCCGATTCCATCCGCCCCAACCTGTATCTGATCGATACTCCTTTCATCTGGCCGCCTCCCATCCGCGGGGATGTGAGCCCTTACCTCAACCTGGGCCTCGCCCCGGAAAAGCCCCCGGGGCCGTCGCCCCTTCCGGAGCCGGAGCAGCCGGCGGCAGACTTTTTTATCTCTTATCCGGGGGTCAGCCACCTGATCACTTATGACTGTTCCCGGCTGAAGATCACCGGCGATGCCTATGTCATACAGGAGGCTCTGTACCCCACATTTGCCCAGGCTGCCGGCCGGATTGCCGAACTCAGCAGTTACGGCCTGGAAGCCAGCGGGCTGTGGCTGGGTTGTTTCAGCGATGCCGGCCGCGGATACGTGGTTTTTTTCGGCCCGGTATTCCGCTCTTCGGCAGAAGCAAGCCGCTTGCTTAAAGATCTTGAAACCCAGCTGGGGGACAATGTCCTGGGCATCAGGATGGAAATCCACCCCCTCCAACCCAAGGCCTCGAATTGATATGCCCCTGATCAGAAAATCCGATTACCGCGCCCGTGGCCTTTTTCGCAACGGGCACATCAATACCATTTTTCCGGCTCTTTTCCGCAAGGTGGAGGGCGTCCATTATGAACGCGAGCGGTGGAACACTCCCGATGGCGATTTTCTGGATCTGGACTGGTCCGCCTCATCAACCGGCCACTCCCGCGGGAAGCTGCTGGTACTGTTGCACGGGCTGGAGGGCAACGCCGATCGGCCATATATGCGCGGGATGGCCCGTTTTTTCAACCGGAAAGGATGGGACGCTGTCGGTATGAACTTCCGGGGCTGCAGCGGCGCCCCCAACCTTCAACTGCGTTCTTACCATATCGGCGAGACCGGCGACCTGAAATGGGTACTGGGCAGGATACTGGAAAGCCGCGGTTATCACACCATCGCGCTGGTTGGCTTCAGCCTGGGCGGTAATGTCGTACTCAAATACCTTGGAGAGAACGGAGAAGATGCACCCCCTGAGGTTCGTTGCGGCGTCGCTTTTTCAGTACCCTGCGACGTCATGAGCGCCAATGCGGAGATCGACAAATGGAAAAACTGGCTGTACCGGCAGCGCTTCATCAGCAGCCTCAACACCAAGATCAGGGAAAAGGCCCATCGTTTTCCCGAAGCTTTATCTTTACCGGATCTGATGCCCCGCAACTTCCGGCAGTTCGACGGCAGCTTTACGGCCCCTATTCATGGCTTTCGGGATGCCGAGGACTATTGGGCGAGCAACAGCTGCCTGCGTTTCCTGCCGGGCATCCGCCGGCCAGCCCTACTGGCCAGCGCCAGGGACGATTCCTTCCTCAGCGCAGCCTGTTATCCTTTTCGCCTGGCGGAACAACATCCACACCTCTTTCTGGAAGCGCCCCGCTGGGGCGGCCACGTTGGCTTCGTCTCCTCCGGCCCGGCCGGCGCCTACTGGTCGGAACAACGGGCCTTTCAGTTTGTCAGGGAGGCTGTGAAGTAGGAACTGGTTATTAAATCTTCGTTAAAAGCCCCATACATTAGATATATTCGCAGGAATTTTTAGTTTATTGATTGACATGCAGGAAAAGGAAGAAAACCTCCAGCCGGAAAACGAGCGACTGCCACGCTGGAAAGTTGCCGCTCTATCCGCCTTGCGTTGGGTAAAACGCGTGGTAGTGGGTTTCCTGTTGCTTTTCCTGGCCCTGACGCTGCTGCTGCAGGCGCCCGCCGTGCAGAACTGGGCTATCCGGAAAGTGACGGCTGCGCTCAGCAAGACGCTGCAAACCGAGGTTTCCATCAAAAAACTGAACATCGCTTTCCTCGACCGCCTGGTGCTTGAAGAGTTCTATGTGCAGGGCCTGGCGCCTGGCGATACGGCGATCTTCAGCAAGCGCCTGTATGCCAATATCAACCTCAACCCCGTAGCCCTTCTCATGCGGGGCCTGGTCGTTGAAGAGATTACCCTGGACAGCGCCGGGGTCAACATTCGCAAGGCCGAGGGGGCGTCGGAAAGCGATATTCAAATCCTCCTCAGCCGCTTGTTCCCGCCGGACACGACGGCCGTGAAAAAGGAAAAACGCCCTTTTAAGCTGGACGTGCAAAAACTTTCTCTGGCGAGCGTGCATTTTCTGCAGGACGACAAGGTGAAAGGGCAGCGCTTGTCTATATTCCTGCAAAAGGGAGAACTGGAGTTCGAGGAGTTGAATTTGCCGGAGAATTATATCCACGCCCGGGAGGTAAGGCTGCAGGGGCCCTATGTCCGCATCGATGATTATCCGGAAAAACCCCTGCCGGGAAGCGAAGCGGAGGTTCAGGATACTGGTGAAGAACTCCCGGAGGAAAGCCCGGCCCCCCCCTTTTACGCCACTATCGGCCAATTACAACTGGAAAGCGGCAGATTCTCCCTGCACAACTGGCGTATGGCGCCGGTGAAGGAGAGCCCGCCTGATGAAATAGACTTCCGGCATCTCGATGTCTTTGATATCAATATCGGAATCGGCTACTTTTCTTTTTGTGCCGACAGCCTGGACTTTGAAGGGCAGGTCCGGCAGTTTGCGCTGCGCGATCAGAGCGGGTTTGTTCTGGAGAACCTTTCCGCCGAACAGGCCCGGGTATGGTGCAAAGGAGTGCAACTCAACGGCATGAACCTCAAGACGCCCTACAGTGAGATCGGCGACACCCTGGCCTTCAGTTACAACGGCTATGCAGCCTTTACCGAATTCCCCGACCGGGTGAGGATGTACGGACACCTGAATAAGGCGCAGATACGCCTGCGGGATATCATGGCCTTTGCCCCGGCCCTTAAGGAAAATACTTTCTTCCGCCTGAATAAGGACCGCCTGCTCTTCATCGACGGCCTGGTCAAAGGCAGGGTGAATAACCTCGACGGGCAGGGGTTGTCCATTGCACTGGAAGACAACAGCTTCGTTATGCAAGGAGAGTTTCGTTCCCGCGACCTCACCGTCCGGAAAAGTGAAACCATGAACCTCAACCTCTCCCGGCTCAAGACGAGCATGAAGACCCTGCGGCAGCTCATTCCCAACTTCAACCCTCCTCCCAACTTCGACCGGCTCGGGCAGCTCAATTTCCAGGGCCGCTTCGATGGTTATTTCCAGGATTTCGTGGCCTACGGCGAATTATACTCTTCTCTGGGCCGCGCCCGTATGGACATGCGGATGAACCTCAAACAGGGGTTGGCCAAGGCCAACTATTCCGGTAAGCTCACCCTGTCCGATTTCGACCTCGGCGGCTGGTCTCAGAACGAAGACTTCGGGCTGGTTTCCTTTACTTCCTCCGTCAGCGACGGTTTTGGCCTGACTGCGGAAACGGCGCAGGCGGCCCTTTCAGCCAAAGTGCAGAGCTTTGTTTTCAAAGGTTACAATTACCAGAATGCCAGCCTGACCGGAGAACTGAAGAAGAACCTTTTCAGCGGGGAATTCGCCATTCGGGATGACAATATCGACTTTTCCTTCTTCGGCCGGGTGGATTTTACGGACACTGTCCCCATTTTCAATTTTAATGCCTCGGTCAATAAACTCGACCTCAACCGCCTCAACCTGGCCCGTCAGGGTATCGTCCTCTCCGGCGATATAGCCCTGGACCTGAAGGATAGCCGTTTGTCCAATATGGAAGGAACGGGCAGCGTGAAGAACTTTTTGCTGAAACACGAAAAGCTGGGCGATATACCCGTCGATTCCGTAAACTTCAGCTCGGCGTTTGTCGAAGGAGGTAAAAAGAGGCGTTTTCTGGTAAGTTCCGATATCGCCAACGCCACCCTGGAGGGCCTCTTCGATATTGAACAGGTGCCCGCCGCCTTTATGCAGTATTTGTCGCGCAACTTTCCCGAATTTTTCCGGCGCCTGGGCCTTCGTGCGCCGGAAAAAGAAGTCCGCCCCCAAAGTTTTACCTTTAAGGCCCACATTTATGACACTAAAAACCTGCTGGCGGTTTTTGACGGCCGCCTGGGGCCCATGAAGGACGCCACTGTCCAGGGAGGTTACTTCGACAATATCCGGGATTCGATCCGGGCCTATATTCACCTGCCGCAGTTTCGCTTTGACAATATAGAGCTGAATGAAACCGGCATCCTGCTCAAGCTGGAGCGCTCGTCAGGCAATATCGACCTGGCAGTTGCCGAGCCGGTGCTCAATAACAAGACTTACCTTTCGCCCGTCAAGGTACTGGGATTGCTGGAGCGCGATACTTTTCAGATCGCCCTGGCCTATGAGTCCGAAGGCTTGACCCTGCTGGACAAGCTCAACCTCAACGCCCGGCTTTTTATGCCGGATAGCATCAACTACCAGTTGGAGTTCGACCAGTCCAACCTCGTACTCCTGGAAACCCCCTGGCTGATCAACGCCCGGAATTTTATCAATTTCCGCAAGGGGTATATCAATACAAAAAATTTCCTGCT
>CAZAXA010000491.1:0-4950 GCA_964488965.1 uncultured Phaeodactylibacter sp.
AGAAACCTGCGCAGGTTCTTACTGCTGCCCGGCTCGTAGCGCTCGAACATGGCTTCCAGTTCGGCCATGTCGGCGGGCACTTCCATCACATCGTTCTTGCCAAAAAATATACTATAGGAAGGGTCGAGCCGCTTCAGCTCGTAATAGTCGGAAGGTTTCTTGCCGAAACGGGCGAAGTACTGCTCGAACACATCGGGCATCCAGTACCAACTGGGGCCCATGTCGAAGAGGAAACCCTCCGCCTCGAATTTGCGCGCCCGCCCGCCGGGCGCATCATTCTTCTCCAGGATAGTGACATCGTACCCTTTCTGCGCCAGGTTGGAGGCGGCGGAAAGGCCCGAAAAGCCGGAACCGATGACGACAACTTTCTTTGCCAAGCTCGCTGTTGATTTAATTTTTCTGAAATACAGGGAATCAACAGCAAGCCCGGCAATTTGTTTAAGTTTTTTTTGTCATTTGGATGGCCGGATTCTTTTGCCACAAAAATTTATCCGGCTCAAAGAGACGGGCACGAATCTTAATCCTGCCATTGCAGGAATCCACCTTCCAGGTCGTAAATCTCTTTAAAGCCCAGAGCTTCCAGCTCCCGGGCGGCGGCCGCGCTGCGGCGGCCGGAACGGCAGTACAGCATCACGGGCTTTTCCTTGTCCAGCTCGCGCTCTATCTTTTTGGCAAAGCCGTCTTCCAGAAAATCGATGTTCAGGGCGCCCTCGATATGGCCCTCCAGGAACTCATTGGGCCGGCGGACGTCGACGAGCTGCACATCGGCGCCGAGTTCTTTCATCTTGGCCTTGTAGGCGTCAAGGAGCAGGACTTCATTGACTACATCGCCCGAAGCGTCAGCCTTGGCGGCAATTGCTTCTTTGGAGGCCTTATCCTGGCTGTTGGCTGGCTGGCAGGACAGCAGGAAAGCAGAGGAGATAAAGAGGAGTAAAAGTAATGGTCTCATTTGTTTAATTTTTAGGGTAAAGATAAGGCTTTTGAATAAGGAGTTTGTGTACCTCATGGTTATCTGCCTGATGCTGGCCATGGGGCAGTCTGTCCGCAAACCAATTAATTGAGAAGTTACAGTGGATTGGCACCCGCTCCCGACCTCAACCTAAATCACAAAATCCCTGTAAACATTAGCTTCGGCGCGTTTACAGGGGTTTTTAGTTAACAGCAGGGTCGACAAAATTTTAAAAAAGTAGCTCTTTGGGCATCAAAAAGGCCTGCCCTTTAGGTTGGAACCAAACAGCGGGCAGGCATTACAAATAATTGTCTCAAAGGTACAAAAAAGCGAAGGCGCTGTTTTGACAACTCTGGGTAATGTTGGTTGGTGCATATCTTTGGCAGTTTGAAAAAATAACTTAGCCTTTCGCATTTATGTTGCACAGAAACACCCGGCGTATGTAGCATGTCGCCGTTAAGGCGACATAACCGATATATGTTTTATTGCTGCTGCCGGTTTTATTCTAAAATATTTCGTAACTATTTATCCCCCTCAATATTTGAGGGGAAATGATTAACTTGAGTCAAAACATTGAGTTGAACTTACCAGACGACATAGCATCCTGTCACGAACTAATCCAACTGTTGGTTGTCCAAAACCGGGAGTTGGCTAGCCAAACCCAGGAATTAACCAAGCGGCTCTCCGAGATGGAAGTTCAACAAGAACAGCTGTTGCGCCAGGTGGCGGAATTGGAGGCTCGCCTGAATCAAAACAGCAGCAACAGCAATCGCCCGCCCTCTTCAGATGGCCTTCGTAAGAAACCGGCTCTGCCCCGCCAGAAAGGCAAAAAGCGCGGTGGTCAGACCGGACACCAGGGCAAGACACTGAAAATGGTGGCCGAGCCGGATCACATCGCCGAACACGGCCCTGAGCGATGCAGTTGTGGCCGGCCCCTGCAGGATGTGGTCAAACAAACCTATGAGCGTCGTCAGGTTTTCGACCTTCCCGAGCCAAGACTGGAAGTGACCGAACACCGTTTGCAGTACTGTTTTTGTCCGGATTGTCGTACCGTTCAGTTTGGACACTTCCCGGAAGCTGTACCGGCCAGCGTGCAATACGGCCCCGGGGTACGCTCGCTGGTGGTGTTGATGAATAACAGCCTGAAGGTTTCCTTTTCCCATATCCGGCAGTTTTTCACCGATCTGTTCGGTTACCAGCTCAACGAAAGCACCCAAGTGGATGCCAATAACCGGTGTTACGAGGCCCTGGCCGAGAGTGAGTGCAGCATCACCCGGGCGTTGCTCGACAGCGCCGTGAATTCCTTTGATGAAACGGGATTGCGGGTTGCCGGAAAGCTGCATTGGCTGCACAACTGCTCCAATGAGCAGTTCACGTATTTGTTCGTCCATCCCAGACGCGGGCGAAAAGCCTTGGATGATACGCCCTCCCTGATTCCTCATTACCGGGGCTGGGTGGTTCACGACTGCTGGGCTTCCTATTTCCGCTATGGCCAATGTCGCCATGCCGTTTGTGGGGCCCACCTGCTCAGAGATTTGCAGGCCTTGATCGAACAAGGCTCCCACTGGGCGGACCGAATGCGCGATTTGCTCCTGTACGCCTACGTCAAAAGCGATGAAGGTCGAAGCGTCGTTCCTGACTTCAGGCAGATCGGGCGGCGCTATGATCACATCTGCCAAATGGCCGGCCGGGAAGAGCCGCTCCCGGAACATCGCTACAAAAGCAAGCGGCCCAAAAAGACAAAGGGGCGCAATTTACTGAATCGTTTGCTCGAACATAAAGACGCGGTACTGGCCTTTGCCCGGTATGCGGAAGTACCCTTTACCAACAATCAGGCGGAGCGGGATGTGCGTCCGGCAAAGGTCAAGCAAAAAATAGCCGGTTGTTTTCGAACCATCCGCGGAGCACAGGTATACGCCCGTATCCAAAGCTTCATCTCCACTACCAGAAAGCATCAACTCAATGTTTTCAATGAACTTGTCGCCACCTTCGGTGGCAGTAATTTCTTAATGGCCCCTGCAGGGGGGTAAATAGATACAATATTTCTTTGAATATATTCTCTAAATTCATCTGTAGTCATTTCATTATGCCTCCCATCATAAGTTGAAGCGTCAAGGTTATAAGGTGACCTTTTATTGAAAATCACAAAACTACCTTCAAAATATCTCATTACATGTCTTGTCCCTATAGGTACATCGTATCCCCTTTCTCTATAATAACTTCTATTTTCAGCAATATCGTAGTCTTCATATTTTCCAGGATATGTTTCACTTACATCTTCTCTAATTTTTCCTTTTAACCTTTCATTTGAATAAACACCTGAAGGTTTTAATCCCCCAGTTTCGAGTCGGAAATAATTCCAATTTGCGTCAGCTCCAAATGATTCAAAAATTAACCTTTTAGGTTTAACGATGTAAATTGAAACAAAATCAAGTTCAATACATCCTTCCTCTACTGACCTGCGGGCATTCTTCAAATCTAATCCTCCAGATTCAGGGAAAAACAAGTGATTTAGATTAGGAGTTGTTCCAAGAATTTGTAAAATTTGAATTATATCATCAATTTCTTCCCATATTGCTCTTTGAGGAATAGAAAGAGGGAAAATCTTGTTTAGAACCTCCGCCCATTGCTCATTATTTTGAAGGTGAAAATCCTCATTTAATCTTTTCCATTTCCACAATCTTGAAAGGAATTCCTTCATAGTTGGTCTATTATGGGGGTCATTATCCGTACAATCTCTTAGTAAATTGTCAATTGGAGTTGTATATTCATTTGGAAACTTATTCTTTACTTGAAGTATTGTATCAATATTGTACTGGCCTTCAAAGCCCATACTAACACCGGTTAAAGTAATCCACAGAGTTTTTGCTAAAGAATATACATCAGCTTTGAAATAGTCAATTTTTTCTCCTGTTTGCCTGTTAATTTCAGGAGCCATTGTCCATCGAGGCCCAATCTTTTCTTTGTTTTTTGTTATGTCAGCTTTATCGGGGAAATTAGCCAATCCAAAATCTATTAAGGTAGGCTCTTCATTTAGAAATAATAAATTAGAAGGTTTAATATCTCTATGAGAGATTCCTCTGTCATGAAGTTTTGTCAAGCATTCAGCAATTTTAATTATGACATCAATTTTTTCCTCAAAGCTTTTATCTTTTATTTTTTTCTCAAATGCTTCTCCTAAAGGCATTACATAGAAGGGAACATTTTTATTAAAGTCTTTGGGCAAATATTGTTCCTCGGTTTTTATTACCCCATTTATGTCATCGTTTTCTAATGTCACTGTTACTTCATCAATAAACCTTTGATATGCAACAGTCTTCTGTTTTTTCAATAGCTTAATCGCTCTTTTCTCCCCCTTAGCATTTCTACAAACCCAAACTTCACCATTGCCTCCGCCATCTATTCGGCTTAATAGTGTCCAGTTTCCGTATTTTTCTTTCCCTTTAAATTCTCTCTTCAACTTTTATTTCTTTTGATTAGAAGTGAACTTATGCTATTCGCTACTTTAAGATGCCCAAATGAATGAAGTTTGAACAAGTGTAAAAAGACATCTAAAATAAAAGCCTGCCTCAAATTTAAGTAACCAAACAGCGAGCAGGCATTACAAATAATTGTCTTAAAGATACAAAAAGCAAAGGTGCTGTTTTGACAACTTTTGACAATTTTGGGTAATGCCAATTAGTGCCAGTCTTTGGGGGGAATTATAAGTAGCCGTGTAGCGCTATTGGTATTGGCTTCTTTTGTTGGCACACGTAATTATTTCTTATTAATGTCCTTCAAGAAGCTAATTAGCATATAATGTGGCAGAAATACTTCCTCTGTTATTCTTTTTCTTTCTTCAATACTTGCATTGTTGTATGTACTGTAAGTAATTGTATATTCCTCAAGAACAGATTCATAAAGCAGTGACGCTTCATTGATTGCTTTGATTATTTCTTGAGATTGCTGAGGGCGCAGTTGTGATTTGTCCCCAAAAATCAAGTTGGTTTCGTAAGGTTTTC
>CAZAXA010000492.1:0-1054 GCA_964488965.1 uncultured Phaeodactylibacter sp.
TACGAACTGTCAACCATGCCGGGATGGGCGGGGTCTTCCTGGTACTGGTACCGCTATATGGACCCCCACAATACGGAAGCTTTTGCCAGCCAGGAGGCCATCCGGTACTGGCGGGCGGTAGACCTGTACATCGGAGGCTCCGAACACGCCGTGGGCCATCTGCTGTACAGCCGCTTCTGGAACCACTTCCTGTTCGACCTGGGCCTGGCGCCCGAGCGGGAGTATGCCAAAAAGCTGATCAACCAGGGTATGGTACAGGGGGTGATCGAATTTATCTGCCTGGAGAAATCGGAAGGCGGGCAGAAGCGTTTCGTCTCTGCCGACCTGCTGGATCAGTACCCGGATGTGGAATGGGCCATGATCCCGGTGCACGTGGATTTCGTCAGCGAATACGGCAAAGACCATTCCCATCTGGATCAGAAAGGCATCGATCAGTTCCGGGAATGGAGGCCAGATTTCACGGACGCGGCCTTCATTACCAATGAGAAAGGGCAACTGGTGACCAAAAGCGAAGTGGGCAAGATGTCCAAGCGCTACTTCAATGTGGTCAACCCCGACGATGTGGTAGCCCGCTACGGGGCCGACTGTTTCCGCATGTACGAGATGTTCCTGGGCCCGATCGAACAGGCCAAACCCTGGGATACCCAGGGTATCGACGGGGTGAGCAAGTTCCTGCGCCGCTTCTGGGGCCTGTTCTTCGACAAGCATGGCGCTTTTGCCGTCAGTGAAGAAGCGCCCACCCGGGAAGAGTGGAAAGTATTGCACACCGCTATCAAAAAAGTGCGGGAAGATATCGAGCGCTTCAGCTTCAACACCTGCGTCAGCGCCTTTATGATCGCTTCCAACGAGCTGAAAAAAACGGAGTGCAACAAAAAGGCCATCCTCGAAGGGCTGGTAGTGCTGATCGCCCCTTTTGCGCCCCATATCGCCGAAGAACTGTGGCATCGCCTGGGCCATGAGGGCAGCGTTCACCGCGATGCGGCCTACCCGGAATTCAGGCCGGAACATCTGGTTGAAGATTCCGTGAAATACCCCATCGCCATCAACGGCAAGA
>CAZAXA010000492.1:1064-4930 GCA_964488965.1 uncultured Phaeodactylibacter sp.
GGGCGACGGTGGACTTCCCGGCCGGCGCCAGCGAGGAGGAACTGGAAAAGGCCGCCCGCGAGCTGGATGTGGTGAAGAAATATATCGACGGGAAATCCATCCGCAAGGTGATCGTCGTGCCCAAACGCATGATCAATATCGTGGTGGGATGAGAGGGTTCCGGCAGGCATTCCTCTCATGAGGTACGCCGGAAGAGGAATGCCTGCCGCCCCGTAGGCGCCCCCCTGTCCTTCCGTCAGGGAAATTGCATGAGAAAGGCCTCATTAAGTGTTAATAATGTGGCCATTTCCCATAACAGAAAAGCCCAAAACGGATTAGCTATGACTTTAAAGGCCTTCAATTTTTTTATTTTTTCCCTGCTGTGGTGTTTCCTGAGCGCCCAGCCCCGCCTCCTCGCCGACAGCCTGCTGGCCCACCTGCAGGAGTTGTCTTCCGACAAGTACGAAGGCCGCCGCACTCAGGAACCCGGCAACCTGATGGCCGGCGAGTACATCCTTCGGCGCTTCGAAGCTTTCGGCCTGTCCCGCTTCGACTCCGCTTACCTGCAGCCCTTCAGCTTCTACAACCGCTGGCAGAAGCAGCGCTATGACGGCCGCAATATCATCGGTTATGTTAAAGGGACGGCATACCCCGGCCGGTACATCGTGCTGAGCGCCCATTACGACCATGTGGGCAGGCAGGACGGCGAGATTTACAACGGCGCCGACGACAACGCCTCGGGAACCTGCGCCCTGCTGGAAATGGCCCGTTACTTCAGCCATAACCCGCCCCGCCATTCTATTATCTTCGCCGCCTTCGATGCCGAGGAGCTGGGCCTGCGCGGCGCCGGCGCTTTCCTGGACGAGGCGCCGGTACCGATGGAGCAGATCGTGCTCAACGTCAATATGGACATGATCAGCCGCAATGAGAACAGGGAACTGTATGTCGTTGGCGCCGGCTATAACCCCTTCCTGCGGGCGCCCATTGAAAAGCTGGGCAAAGCCTGCCCCCTGACGATCTCTTTCGGGCACGAGCAGGATGGGCCCTCGGGCGCCGACGACTGGACGATGTCTTCCGACCACGGCAGGTTCCACCAGAAAAATATCCCCTTCCTGTACTTTGGGGTGGAAGACCACGAAGACTACCACCGGCCGGGCGACGACTACGAGCGGATAATGCCGGAGTTTTATACGCAGGCCGCCGAATTCATACTGGAAAGCCTGCTGTATCTGGATGAGAACTGGGAGCGGCTGGTGAGAAGGTGAGGCGAGCCCCTGTCCTACTTTTTAATGCTCGTCAGCACCGTATAACCTTCGAGTTCGCCCTGGCTGTCATAGGTCTCGGAACGCACCACTCCGACACCGGGGGCGTAGAATTCCATAGTGGTAAAGGACTTACTGATCATCATTTTCACTTCGGCTGTCTGGCTGAGCTTGTAACAGTCGAAAGTGCCGGCGGGAGTGGAAACGGTTTCCTGCCCCACTACTTTCCTGCCGGTAACGCTGACCGTCATATCGACGACGTTGACGCCCCGCGTTCCAGCCCTGATACTGGTCGAGGCATCCGGCAACTCCTGGCCCACTTTCAGCTGGCCCGGAATGACGAGCCCTTCGCCTTCCATAGCCACTTCCATATTGGAGAAGGACTGCTGCATGCCCGGGCCAAGCAGGGAACTTGCGTCCATTTTAACGGCGCCCCCTTCACAGCGGACGGTGTACTCGCCGGAAAATTGTTCTTTATCCCGCTTGTCGAAAATGGTGCTGGCCAGGAGGGCTTCCGCGCCATTTGGCAGCGTTTTCACCTTTTTGACCACGGTATGCGTCCTGCTTTCCAGCTTGTCGTCCTTGCCGTAACTGGCGTACTCCAGCGCCACCCCTTCCCTGAAGGGGTAAAACATGGAACAACCCGGCTGAGCGTACAAAGCAGCGCCCCATAAAAGGGCGAGCGAAAAAAAGAAAGGCCTGTTTTTCATCTTCAGGATATGGCTTGATTTATCTCAGAACACCCGGCATCCAACATCGCCTGAATAATTAAACAATTTTTCCGGGCGCACTATTGCATTGGCGTATGCTCACTGATAAAAATCATCGCTGATGATGCTTCAGGCTGGCGCTTGGGCCTGGGCTACTTCTTTAGAGATGTATGGAGGTGGCCATTCAGGCTTACTGTTTCTACCTGCTTTACTGCCCGGTTATCAATCTACAATGGGAATGCTCTGCTCCGCCGCCGAGCTGAGGGCGAAAATACCATACCCCCCATCGATGTTGCCATGTACGGTCACAGGCTCCGCAAAAGGATTATCCACCGCATCGCGATACTGCCTCCGGGAAAGGTCGTAAAGGAAGGCGTCGCGGGACAAGCAGATCAGCCGGGCCCGGAGGCGGGCATCGGGCGTTCCTTCCGGCAGGGCGCCCTGTTCCAGGTAAAGGCTGACCGTATAGGATCCGCCATTGAAAGATTTATCCGTAAAAAGCTGTTCGTATTCATAACCATACTGCACGACCTGATCCAGCGTGCTGGCGTAGAGGGGGAAGCTGTAAAAGATAGTATCTCCCCCGGCCTGCCCTTCCGAAAACTCGAGGATAAACTCCAGGGCATAGTAATTTTCCTCCAGGGCCGGGTCAGTGAACTGTATCTCTATGCCGTCGGCCCGGCGCCCTTCGCCATCAATGGCGCCGTTGCGCTCAAACCGCAGCGATTGGATGGGAACAGGCAGGGGCATGCGCTGCTCAGCGGAAATGGGTTCGTAACCCGGAGCGCTCACTTCCATCCGGTACCGGGCAGGCAGGGCGCCCAATGGCTCGGAAAGTTCTGCAAAATACTTAAGCTGGCCTGGTTCAAAGGCGAAATCGCCGATCATCTCCTCCTCCCGGAAAAGGCGTACTACCGCCTCCTCCGGTATGTCGTAGGAAGAAGTGTCCAGTATGCCCAGGCTATTGGCCACCAGGGCAGAGAGGGTGGCATGATCGCTGGAAAAGCGCGCATTGAGCACCAGGCGGGATTCGTGCTCCGGAATATCCACATCCACGATTTGGCTGAAGCTGCCGGGATCACAGCCGGTGAGGAGAAAGACAGCACAGCTCAGTATCGTTATTTTTATAATGATTATTTTTATAATCGTTATGTTTTTCATGATCTCTTTTTTAACCGGTTGAAAAGCCTCAAAACTTAAACTGGTATGAAACCGAAGGGATAAGGGGTAAAATGCTCACCTCCCGGAACCTTCGTTGCTCATAAGATTTCCCTGTTTCGGGGTCAAAAACCAGCTCTCTGTCCAGCGTCATGTAATAGGGATTCCGGTGATAGTAAGCATTGTAAACCCCCAGCACCCATGCCCGTTCCCATTTGGGCTTTTTCTTCCGGAACTGCACGCTCAGGTCGAGGCGGTGGTAGTCCGTCATGCGGAAGGCATTCTTCTGCCCTCCGGATTCTATTTCAGCATAGCTGATAAATGGGCCGGGAATACCATCGATACCGCTGACATCGTGAGGATAGCGAAAAGTGTTGAGGGTTATGGCATTGCCGGTGCCATACACCCATGCCAGGGAGAAGGCCACCTTTTCGTCCGGTTCGTAATTGAGCACCAGAGAAAAGTCGTGGCGGCGGTCATAGCGGAAGGGGAAGCGGCGGCCACTGTTGATCTCATCGAACTGCCGCCAGTTCCAGCTCAGGGTGTAGCCCAGCCAGCCGGACACACGGCCCGTTTTCTTCTGTATGAAAAGTTCCAGGCCGTAGCTTTCGCCATCGCCCTGGGTGACCTTGTCCTGCCAGTCGTTTTCCAGCCCGAAGAGGAAGCTGGCGCCCTCTTTATAGGAGATGACGTTGTGCATATGTTTGTAATAGGCCTCCTGGCTCAATTCAAAGTCATCGCCGAAGGTACGGGCGGC
>CAZAXA010000493.1:0-4925 GCA_964488965.1 uncultured Phaeodactylibacter sp.
CCGCCCTGCTGGTGAACGGCAAGCCTCTCTACTACCCGGAATTTACACGGGACCTGCACTACGAGCTGGAAGTGGTGCTCAAAGTGGCGAAGAACGGCCGCCACGTGCAGCCGGAATTCGCCGCCGGCTACTATAAGGAGGTAGCGCTGGGCATCGATTTTACGGCCCGCGACCTGCAGCAGGAATGCAAGGAAAAGGGGCAACCCTGGGAGATCGCCAAAGCTTTCGACGGCTCGGCAGCGCTGGGTAAATTCATCTCCATCGACAAGCTGAACCGCTCCGCCATCGAGTTCGAGCTGAAGAAGAACGGCCAGGCCGTCCAGCACGGCAACACCAGGGATATGATCTTCTCTTTCGAAGACATCATCGCGTACGCCTCTCAGTTCTTCAAGCTGCAGATGGGCGACCTCATCTTCACCGGCACCCCTGCCGGCGTTGGCCCTGTGCAGGCCGGCGACAAGCTGGAGGGCTTCATTCATACCAAAACGGACATTCGCCAACTGTTGAGTTGCGAGGTGAAATAGTTTCAAAACAATTCCTATTTTTGCAGCGCTTTGCCGGCCGGCCCCGCCCGGCCCTCTTCATTAACCTTAATCATAACAACAGACAAATCCAATGCCATATCTTTTTACCTCTGAATCCGTTTCCGAAGGGCATCCTGATAAAGTTGCCGACCAGATCAGCGACGCCCTGGTGGACCACTTCCTGGCCTTTGACCCCCGCTCCAAGGTCGCCTGCGAGACCCTGGTCACCACCGGACAGGTCGTGCTGGCCGGAGAGGTCAAATCCAGCGTTTACCTCGACGTGCAGCAGATCGCCCGCGATGTGATCCGGCGCATTGGCTATACCCGCTCCGAATATATGTTCGAGGCCAATTCCTGCGGCATCCTCTCCGCCATCCACGAACAGTCGCCCGATATCAACCAGGGCGTGGAACGCGCCAAACCCGAAGACCAGGGCGCCGGCGACCAGGGCATGATGTTCGGCTACGCCACCAACGAAACCGACGACTATATGCCCCTGCCGCTGGACATCGCCCACAAAATCCTCCAGGAACTGGCCGCTATCCGCAAAGACGGCAAAGAAATGGCCTACCTGCGCCCCGACTCCAAATCGCAGGTGACGATCGAATATTCCGACGATAATGTCCCCCGGCGTATCGACAGCATTGTGGTTTCCACCCAGCACGACGACTTCGCCGGCGATCAGGAAATGCTGGCCACCATCCGCCGGGATATCGTCAACATCGTCATCCCCCGCGTACAAAAGCAACTGCGGGCTGAATGGCAAGAACTGTTCACCGATGACATTACCTACCACATCAACCCGACCGGCAAGTTCGTCATCGGCGGCCCGCACGGCGATACCGGCCTGACCGGCCGCAAGATCATCGTCGATACCTACGGCGGCAAAGGGGCCCACGGCGGCGGCGCCTTCTCCGGCAAAGACCCCAGCAAGGTGGACCGCTCGGCGGCCTATGCCACCCGCCACATCGCCAAGAACCTGGTGGCCGCCGGCGTCTGCGACGAGGTGCTTGTCCAGGTGTCCTACGCCATCGGCCTGGCCGCCCCGACCAACATCTACGTCAATACCCATGGCACCGCCAAGGTGAAGATGGCCGACGGGGAGATCGCCCGAAAGGTCAAAGATTTGTTCGATATGCGGCCCTACGCCATCGAACAGCGCCTGCAGCTGCGCACCCCTATCTATTCCGACACGGCAGCCTACGGCCACATGGGCCGCATCCCGCAGAGGAAGGCCGTCCGATTCGTCGACGGCTCCGGCAATGTGAAGGAAATGGAAGTGGAAACCTTCACCTGGGAAAAGCTGGACTACGTGGATAAGGTGAGGTCCGCCTTCGGGTTGTAGCCGAAGGCGGCGCTCCCTCTGTTACATTACAATCTGACTTTTTACCGGGCTTTGGCCGGGGCGCCGCCTCATTGCCTGACAAACTGCAGCACCTCCACCTCATGCCCGCGGCTGGCCTGCAGGAAGTACAGGCCGGCGGGCAGGCCGCCCAGTTGTATCTCATAGCTGCCCGCGCCGGCATCCGGGCGGTAAGTGGCCAGCAGTTGGCCGGAAGAGTTGAACAACCGCAGCGTAATGGCCTGCCCGGCATCGGGCGCCCAGCGAATCCGGAGGTGATCCTGCGCCGGGTTGGGGGAAACCTCTGCTTCCAGCCCTCTTCCCTTCTTTCCCTCATACCATACGCTGATGGCCCTGTGGTACTCAAAAGCGCCATCGAAGTCCACCTGCCGCAGGCGGTAGTAGCTGAGGCCCGGCAGGGGCTTGTCATCCACAAAGCGGTACTCCTGCGGAACCTCCGTGGAGCCGGCGCCCTTCACCCGGCCGAGCTCTTCGAACCTGATGCCATCGGCGCTGCGCTCGACGGCCATGTAGTCGTTGTTCTGCTCGGTGGCCGTGCGCCAGTACAGGTGGATAGCCTCTCCCTTGGCCACAGCCAAGAACTCGGTAAGCTCGATGGGGAAAGCAGGGTTGCCGATGAACAGCATTCCTCCCATCACAACTGCGTTGATGTTGGCGGGAGTGATCAGGACGTTGGTCACGGAAGCAGACCCGCTGATGAGGGTATAAGTTTGCCCGGAGGTGGGAAAGGTCGGGGGTGTAGCGCTCAGGGCGCCTGTAAAGACGATGCTGAGGGTGTTGATGGTAGCGTTCCCGGTGACGACGATCTGGTCGAAGTCGACGCCGGCCACTCCGCTGCCGCCGCCGCCGTCGCCCTCACCGACGATCTCCATGACCAGCGTGCCGTTGACCGTGAGGTCGCCATTGATGGTCATCACTCCGGGAGAACTGCCGGGGCTGATAATACCGCCGGGGTTGACCGTCACGTCGTCGTTCACGGTTCCGAAACCGCCCAGGGTACCGCCGTCGTTGACCGTCACCGGCCCGTCCAGGGTTTGCCCGTTGAGGTCCAGCACGCCCTCGTCGATGGTGACGGAAAGGAAACTGTCGGAACTGTTCAGTTCTGCCCTGCCCGACGGGCTGCTCTTACGGACGATCAGGCGCCGGTAGGCGCCGCCGCCCGCTCCCTCGAAGCTGGTGGTTCCGCTCCCCGCCAGGGTCATGCTGGCCGTGCCGGTAATGGCCATATCGGTGATGACGATATCCCCGTTTACTATCATTTCCCGGCCCGAGCCGTTCAGCCCGCTCACCTGGCTGATCTCCAGCGTACCGGTGATATTGAAATTCTGGGATAAACTAATGCTCTGATTGGCGGCCGCCGTATGGATGAGCACATTCGACACCGTGCCCGAAAAGTCGAGCGTGCCGTTGCTGCCCAGGACGAGCCGGTTGGCGCCGGTGATCATGCCCGCGCCTTCCAGGCGGAAGCCGCTGCTCAGGGTGAAATCATTGGCCAGGCTCAGGCTGGCGGCCCCTTCTACCCTGAGCCGGCGCAGCGCCCCGGCGCCGGAAAGATCTCCGCTGCCGGTGGCCACTACATAAGAATTGCCGGCGACATTGGGGTCGTCGACGGCGATATCGCCGCCCACCCGTAACTCGCTGCTGCCATTGAGGTCGCCTATCTCGGTGATCGTCAGGCTGCCGGATATGACGAAGGGTTGATTCAGGCTGATGTTTAAGCCCGGGTCGTTAGTATTGATCTCCACATTGGGTACCGAGCCCGAAAAGTCCAGGTTGCCATTGGATCCCAGGATGAGCTTGCCGGCTCCGGTGATCGAGCCGTCGCCCTCGAGGTCAAAGTCGTTATCGAGCGTAAAGCTGCCGGCCAGGCTGAGGCTGGCGCCCAATTCGATGCGCAGCCGGCGGATGACGCCGCTGCCGGAAAGGGCGCCGCTGCCCGTCGCAACGATATAAGCAGCATTGGCCAGGTCGGAGTCGTTGACGGTAATATCGCCGCCTACGCGGAAAGTGAAGGATCCTCCGAGGGCGCCAACCTGCTCAATGAGCAAGTTGTTGGTTATCTCCAGATCCTGAGAGATACTGACCCGGCTGGCCGCGCCGGCATCGATTTCCAGGTCGTACAGCGGCGCGGCGCAGTCGATGCGGGAGGTAGAGCCGATGAGCACCTTGCCCGCCCCGCTGTCGAAGTTGCCGGGGCTTTCCACGATGAGGTTGCCGCCCAGCGTCAGGGTCTTGCTGCCCAGGCCGACAATGCCGGTATAGCCGGTTTCGACCGTCAGCCGGGCGATGGCGGGGTCGACGTCGACAGTGCAGTTATCGCCGTTGGTATCATCGAAGATGACCCTGCTGGCACTGGTAGGAACACCTGCGGGCGACCAGTTGCCGGGGTCATTCCAGTTGCCGGTTCCGTTTCCATTGGTCCAGGTTTTATTCTGGGCGGAGAGGGCCTGCCCGGCCAGGGCCAGTAGCAGCAGCAGAGCAAAGCGAAGGGAGGAGAAGTTAGCGTAGTGGTAGTTACTCATAGGATCTTGTATTTATTCATAGTATTAATAAACGGCCGGGATGTGATCTTCGAAGAAGAAGCAAACCTGTACATCAGGCCGCCCACCCCATTCTATGCCCACCCGGGAAAATTATTAACCCCTGTAGGCTATATTCTTATACGGCGCTCCGGCGGTTTGGTTGTGTTTTGCGCCAGAGGTTTTAATTAAAAATCAATACCTTATGCCTTTCCTGAGGACGGCTTTGAGGTAATAGGGATCGGGAGGGCAGGCTTTGTCCAGACATGCCGCCGCTTTATGGCGCCGGGATGGCCCATTCGGGTGAAATCAGGGAAGGGGTATCGACGGAAGGGGTAATGCAATACTCAAAGATACTGGAAAGAAAGGAGAAAAGGAAGGCCATTTTTGCAGAAGCGCAACATATTGATTTAGCGGCGCTTCATACGTATTCACCCCGGCAGCCGCTTTGAGAAACTTCCTCTCAGCCCCCCGGCCGGCAGTTTCTTAAAGCTGCGGCTGGCAGGGCTTTCCTGGCGG
>CAZAXA010000494.1:0-707 GCA_964488965.1 uncultured Phaeodactylibacter sp.
GTGATGTCGTAGCAGATGAGGTGGGGCATGGTGGATGGTGTTGAGGTGTTGAGGTTGAGCAGGGGCGTGTAAAAAACAGCCGCCAAAGTGGCGTGTTGCCCTCTGGCGGGCTGCTTGGAGAATGGAAACCGGCTGCTCAATCTTTATACAAACGGATGTCATCTTGTTCGCGGGGGAAGCCTGCCAGCCCTTGGGAGCGCATGTATTGGCGGGCATCCTGGCGGCGGGGGAAGGGCCCAACCAGCACCTTGTAGGGGATGGGCTCGCCGGCGGCCACGCCTACCCAGGCCCGTTGGGAGAGGCGGCCTTCCCAGTACTGTTTCTGCGCCCAGGCGCGGGCTTCCTCCTGGAAAGCGTAGAGCTGCACGAAGTACCTGCCGCTTTCTTCGTAAGCCTCGGGGCGGGCGGCGGGCGGCGGTTCCGGTTCCCGCCTGGCGGCAGGGGGCGGCGCGGGGGCAGGCGCCGGAAGCTCTTCCGGCGAAGGGGCGGCCTCTTCCGGAGGGGCATAGGCGGGGGCGGAGTACGCAGAGGGCAATGTCGGCTCCAGGGAGGAGGGGCTGATCCCGGTAGTTTCTGTTTTAGTTACCCGGGGCATGCTGATCCTATCCCACGCCTTGCCCAGGCCGGCGTACACGAAAGCCGCCACGCCCAGGGCCAGCAGGTAGGCCAGCGTGCCTTTTTCGCGCTCGCTGGCTAAACTCTGCGCA
>CAZAXA010000494.1:717-4906 GCA_964488965.1 uncultured Phaeodactylibacter sp.
GGCGCTGATGCGGGTCTGCATGTTGAAGGATTGTTCCGAGACGCGGTAGCGCACCGGCATGAGGTGTATCACCAGCCATCGGAGGAAGCCCCGCATTTTTCGGGCCAGCCAGATGCCGGCGGCAAGGCCGAGCAGGAGGCGGATGATCAGGAAGAAAGGGATGTTTTCCATAATAACAGCGATTTAAAGGTTTGTTTTTGAGCCGTCCATTCTCGCTGTGGTTGGTGGTTTGGTTGGTTGTTGGTTGTTCGTTGTTCGTTGTTCGTTCAGGGGCTGCTCCGATGGGCCAACCAACAACCAACAACCTGTCCGGCCCCAGGTGGATGCCCCCTCTTTGAGCCACCGCTGGCGGCAGCCGGCAGGGCCAGGGTGGGCCCCGCCGGGGCTGCAGAAAATTGGAAAAGAAAAGCTACCAGGATGCCTTTTGGGTTCGGTGCAGGAGGGGGCTGTTGCGGGTACTTGTTCCTCGTTTCTGGGTTTCCGCCCCGTCTTCGTTCCTCAGCCGGGCAAGCTTCCGCCTTAAAGTATCAGGGTTTATACAAGCTATCGGTATCGTGGTAAACCGAAGTATGTTCCACGGCATCCGGTTTCACTGCCGGAGGCTCCTGCTGCTGCCGGGCCAGGAAGATGGCCGCCAGCAAAAGCAGGAAGAACAGCAAGGTGGCCGGCAGGGCCGCCGCCCGCCTTGGCGGATAAGGGCTATATTCATAGCCATCCGCATAAAGATGCGGCCGGTAGCCGTACTGGCGGGCCTGCGCCATAGGCAGCAGCACTATGGCGACAATGGCCCCGCCGATGATGATGCCGGACAGCAGCAG
The DNA here is from genome assembly GCA_964488965.1 of uncultured Phaeodactylibacter sp. Classification (GTDB taxonomy): domain Bacteria; phylum Bacteroidota; class Bacteroidia; order Chitinophagales; family Saprospiraceae; genus JACJXW01. Next base: position 1,536 of record CAZAXA010000494.1, read on the forward strand.
TACGAGGTATAAACTGAGGGTATCCATAACTCCTGTTTTGTGCTCTTTAGTTTTGTTTGCCAAAGAGCTGTTTTCGTGGCGCTATCACATATAAGATGCAGCCGGGCGCCTGATTTTTTCGGAACTTTTCAAAAAACTGTGCTTTTGTGAAAAATGAGCGCGGAATTTTAAGCTTGCCCTTTTCGCCACTAAAACACGAAGGCACAAAATCCGCACGAAATTTCGCGGGATTCTGTGTCCTGACGAATGCAGGGTAGTGTCATGATGCTGGCCGCAGGCGTCAGCCTTTTGGTGTTTTTGTGGCGAAGAATCTTAAACCCTGCCTTCCTGAAAAAATGATTCTTTGACAAATCCTGTGTTTTGGAGACAGTGCTTCAGGCGAAACCCCTGCTCCTTCCATTCGCATTGCTTCCGCCTGAAGCACTGTCCACAGGATTTGTCAAAGAAGGAAAAAATTTTCACCCCCCTGAAAAAATCCCGCCCTCAGCTGCATCATACTATTACAAGCGGGAATGAAAGCGAGTGGAATGGAAATTTCAGGATGTTCAAACACACATACCAATGAAGGAACTTCCCAAAATACTCGAATTGCTAAACGCTCTGCGGCAGGCGAAGCTCCGGGCGCTGCATGATCCGGCGCCAGGCCCCTGCCCGTCAGGTGAAAGGCAGGACAAGGAAGCCGGCGCCGAAGAGATAGAAGCCGCCATAGAGCAGTACTACACCATATTATCCCTGTGGGCCACCGGCTTCTATTACAGCAGGATCGCCCCTCCGCAGGTTCGGCATCTGGTGAACAGTTTCCTGCTGAACCCCGGCCACATTGTGCCCTGCGGTTTTTTCAACGACGAGGCTACCCTCATAGAGGCCCTGCGGCAGCAACTGCAGGCCTTTATTGACAGGTGGCTGGAACTATATATTTAAAAAAATAAACAGCTGCCATGAAAAAAAGAAAATGTAATCCAACGGAGGCTGGCCATGCCATCGGCCTGGCCTTACGAGGTCCCGGCCCGGGCCGAACCCTCTATCCCCGCGCTGTGGAAGAAGTACTGCAATGCCTGTCGCCGGCAGCGGCCCAGGACCGGCAACTTCTGGCCCGGCTAAGAGCTTACGTTTTCCCCGTACCCTGGCAACCAACCCCCTGCCGCCAGGAAATAAGGCAGCGCCTGCGGCAGTCCCTGCGGCCCGGAGAACAGAAGAAATACCTCGACATCATCCTTACCATACTGGAGGGCATGAAAGCCATCATAGAACACCACAAATTGCAGTCGCCCGAAGAACTGGACAGCCACCTGCAGGCCCACAAAGAAATGTTTGGCCGCCTGCTGTTCGAAAAAGGCGGCCGGGCCCAACCGGGCCGCCCCGGCAAAGTGTTTTGATAATAAAGAGTGGCGAAGGCCAGGCCTTGCCCTGCACCGGCAAAGCAGGCAAAGATCAGAGGCTTAATATTGGCACATCTTGAAAAAAAGGCAGTTCGGCTGCATCAGGTATTACACAAACGAAAAGCTACCAGACACCGAATTCTTTTAACCCTTTCAATATTTCGAGATGTCAACTCAAAAGTCAAGCCACGAAAAGGAACGGGACGAGTTCGTTCTAGGCGTCTATGGCCCCTGCCATAAGCCGCTGTATTCCTTCGCCTGCGGTTGGTGCAAGCGGTACGGTTTCGACCCAAGCTTCGCCGACGACGCCCTGCAGGAGTTCTACCTGAAACTGGTTTCCAAGTACCCGGCCATAGCCGTTAAGGTTAGCGAATATGGGAATGGCTACCTGTTCAGGATGCTGCAGAGGGAATTGTTCAGCCTGATACGCAAGAGCAAGAGCATCAAGCGCATCGGCGAGGTAATAGGCGAAAGGGCGCCACGGGAAGTAAAGCCCGGCCACTACAGCACCGAGGAAGCCATCAACAGCTTCCTCCGGGACATTGAGAAGCTCGCCTCGGAAGAAGAGCTCGAAATCCTCCGCTACTACCTGGAGGGTTACACCATGAAGGAGATCGGCGAATTCATGGCGATGAACCCCTCCACCGTGGGCGTGCGCATCCACCGGCTGAGGCGCAGGCTGGAGATTCACCTGCCGGCTGATTAGGCCCCGGGAGGGGGCAAGCTGGTGAACCATGCTGGGTAGCCCCCCTTGGTTTAAAGACTGCTTTTTCAGGCGGGCGCCGGCCCCTTTTTCCCAAGGTTTGACAGCATCTTTGAAAGGCAAATACCGTAATCGAAATACGAAGTTTATAATGGAAACACGTCATGCTCCCCTCGCCCTGTTCGGCGCTGCGCCGCAGGATGAGATTCAACACGAGGTACTGCGCGTACCGGAGGTGGCTGAACTGATCCGGGCGCTCATGCCCGATCTGCTCAGCCAGAACGAACAAACTGCCTCACTACTGGATCGGATACACCGTTACCTGTTTGTACAGAAGAAACTAAGAGACATTGTATTGGAGCGGCAATTGCCCCCGGAACTCTACACGGCCTTGTACGGCCTGAAAGCCCTGATCAAGGAACATGGGCTTGTCAGGGCCCAGCTGATACTGGAAAACAGCAAACAACGCTTTGCTGCTTTCCTCGATGAAGAATTGAAGGGTTAACTGGATTTTTTTTTGAATAACGCTCTTTGTCAAAGCCGCCCACAGGCGGCTTTTTTTTTGCGCCTCAGGCTACAGCAAAGCCCGTATCCGCCCGTACAAAAGGCGCATGGAAACCGAGGACGATATCGATTTTGGGGATACCTTTTTCGATGAGTTTTTCTGCGATGGCCACATCAGTGCCATCGTGCTGTACCCACACTTTGCCATCATCAGCAACATCAATATGAAGGTAGCAGCCATAGACCCTTTCCGAACCTCTCCACCCATTGGAAAACAAAAGGTAATGGCCACCTTCCTCATCCCTGATCACCTGGGTCTTTACCGGAGAATCCGGCTTTGCCCCCAGCAGTGCAATTTCTTCTACAAGCTTCCTGGCAATTGCCTTATATGTTTCTATCTTTCCCATAAAATGATCTTTTGTCCTAATATTTCGTAAACAAGCAACCGGACTTCGTACCTGCGGACAACCTCAGCGGTCATGGACTCTTTGAAAAAAGTGCCGTAAGCCACATCCGGCACAGCCAGAAACAACTTCCGATCCGGTTCCGTTTTCTCTAACGCGACCTGGTAATAGCTGAATTGCCCCAAAGCCAGGTAAAAATCCTGAAGCTGCGATACACCTATAAAGCTCTTGATCTCCACAGCAATCTTTTCTTCTCCCTTCTCGGCTGCAATCAACCGCTCCGCTCCAAGGTCGATTTTTATGGCCCTGTCCCCAATTTCAATCCTCAGGGGGTCATCCGTAATGAGCCACCCATCCCTTTCAAGGGCTGCTCTGACAATA
>CAZAXA010000495.1:0-4902 GCA_964488965.1 uncultured Phaeodactylibacter sp.
CCGGGGCATGCGCCTGGGGCGCCGCCTTTACGACGCCCGCAAGGAGCTGTGCGAAAACCTCAACCTGCGCTCTATCATTGCCGGGGGCCGCATCCCCAATTATAAGGATTATGCCGACGACCTTACCCCACGGCAGTACATCGCAAAAGTGAAGTTCAAGGAAATCTACGACCCTACCCTCACTTTCCAGTTGTCAAACGAATTTCACGTTAAAAAGATCATCAAGCATTATTTGCCGGAGGATAAGGAATCCAAGGAATACGCAATTCTGCTGGAGTGGAACAACATCTATTACCAGGAAGAAGAAAAGCTGATCAACCTGCCCAGAGATATTATCCGCATCGGGATCGTACAGTGGCAGATGCGCCTGTTCCGCAACTTCGACGCCCTGGTGGAACAGGTAGAATATTTCGTGGACGCCGTCAGTGACTACAAATCCGACTTCATCCTTTTCCCCGAGTTTTTCGAAGCCCCGCTGATGGCGGATTACAACCACCTGGGCGAGGCCCGCGCCATCCGCGAACTGGCAGGCTACACCGAACCCCTGCGCGAAAAGTTTGCGGAGTTCGCCGTTTCCTACAATGTTAACATCATCACCGGCAGCATGCCTAAAGTGGAAGAGGACGGGCACCTCTACAATGTATCTTACCTCTGCCGGCGCGACGGCACCTGGGAAAAATACCAGAAAATACACATCACCCCCTCTGAGCGCGATGCCTGGGGAATGGTGGGCGGCGACAAGGTGCAGGCCTTCGATACGGACTGCGGCAAGGTGGGCATCCTGATCTGCTACGATGTCGAATTTCCGGAACTGGGCCGGATTTATGCCGACCAGGGCATGCAGATCCTCTTCGTCCCTTTCCTGACCGACACCCAGAACGGCTATAACCGTGTACGCCTCTGCGCCCAGGCGCGGGCCATCGAAAATGAGTGTTACGTCGTTCTGGCGGGCTGTGTGGGCAACCTGCCGCGGGTCAACAATATGGACATCAACTACGCCCAGTCGGCCATATTTACACCCTCCGACTTTGCCTTTCCCACCAATGCCGTACGGGCTGAGGCCACTCCCAACACCGAGATGACCGTCATTGCCGATGTAAGCCTGGAATTGCTGAAGGAACTGCACGAATTTGGCAGCGTCAATACCCTGAAAGACCGGCGTTCCGACCTCTATAAGGTCGTATTGAAGAAATGATCTTTCGTGGAGGCGGTTTCCGTGCCGGAGGAGCGAGGGGGGATCAGAACTTCCCCTCATCCACATCCTTAATAAACTGTATCACCCCCCGGAAGTAATTGTCCGCATCGTCGTACATCGCCCAGTGGGCGCCATTGGGGCAGTAGTGATAGCGGCCGTTGGCCAGCTTGCCCGCCATCATTTCCATGTATTTTGGGTCCATGGTGTCATATTCGGCGCCGACTGTCAGGGTGGGAACCGTAATTTCAGGCAGGTCCTCGGTGCGCCCCCACTCCTTGAGGGTGGCGTCGCCGACGACGCCGAACTCGCTGGGGCCCTGCATCATCAGGTAGATGTCGTAGTTCGCATTGCCCGATGAACGCAGAACCGGCTCAGGCCACTCTTCCAGAGGCTTGCGCAGTACGTGCCTGGGGTAATAGTGGGTTTGTACCAGTTCCAGATAGCGCGGGCTGGTATAATCGCCGGCGGCTTCCAGCTCCCGAATCTCCTTCAGCACATCCGCGGGCAGGCCGGGGGCCAGCGCCTCTTCAGCGTATTTCACATAGGCCGGGATGGAAGACATCATATTGGAGATGATCAGCCCTTTCAGGTTTTCCTGGTATTTCAGGGCGTATTCAATACCCAGAATGCCGCCCCAGGAGTGGCCAAGCAGATAGAAGTTATCTTTGTTCAGGCCCAGCGCCCTGCGGACTTGTTCGACCTCTTCCACAAAGCGTTCCGTTACCCATAGAGAGGTGTCTTCCGGCTGGTCGCTATAGGAAGAGCCAAGCTGGTCGTAGTAGTAGTATTCAATACCCGCCGCCGGAAAATAACTGTCGAAAACTTCGAAATATTCATGATTAAAACCGGGGCCGCCGTGCAGCAAAAGTACTTTTTGAGTGGGGTTGTTGCCCACTCTCTTTGTCCATACCTTAAACTCTCCCGAAGGAGTAGAGATGGGGATCATCCGGACGCCGCCGGACAAGGCGTCCTCCCTGCCGGTGTTGTCGAAATAGGATGCCAGGGTGGGGCCGCTCTTTTCGGCGGCGGCCTCAGGCGGAGTGGCCGGGGTGCAGCCCTGGAACAGAAACAGGCTTGCAAACAGGGTGTAGGTCAGGTTTTTCATTTTGACTGATTTTAATATTTACCACATTACTTAAAAATAAGCATTCTCCTGATTTGTTTAAAAAAAAACGGCCATCCGGCCCGATCCGGGGGGAGGCGGTGACAATGATCATTCATTAAAGAAAAAAGCATCCACATCTTAGCCGGAACACTGCTGAACCTGAAAAATAAAATTTCCTTTTATGAACAGCGTCATTTTTACCAACCAGGACATAGCGAAAATCCAAAGCAGGGAGCAACTCATGGCTTTCCTCCTGGAAAAGGACGTAGACCTGCAAAAGGTGGAGGAGCGGCTCATCTACAAAGACGAACTGGAGAAGCTGCAGATCGAGCTGCTCAAGCTGCAGAACTGGATCATGAAGAAGAGCAAAAGGGTGGCGGTGATCTTCGAGGGGAGGGACGCTGCCGGCAAGGGCGGCGCCATCCGGCGTTTCCGCCGTTACCTCAATCCCCGCTCCGCCCGGGGGGTAGCTCTGGGCAAGCCTTCCGACATAGAAAAAGGCCAATGGTATTTCCGCCGGCACATCAAGGAAATGCCCAATCCGGGAGAGATCGTTTTCTTCGACCGCAGCTGGTACAACCGCGCCGTGGTAGAGCCGGTCATGGGCTTTTGCAACGAGTTGGAATACGAACGCTTCCTCCGGCAGGTGCCGGAATTTGAACACATGCTCTACGAGGACGGGGTCAAGATCATCAAGTTGTGGTTTGCCGTTTCCAAAGAAGAACAAAGGAAGAGGATCGAAGCCAGGGAGGTTGACCCTCTCAAGCAATGGAAGATCAGCCCGGTCGACAAAAAGGCGCGGCAGTTGTGGGATGAGTACACGCACTACATACGGGAGATGTTCTTCAGGACGCATACCGACTTCTGCCCCTGGGTGATCGTCAGGACGGACAACAAGCTGGAAGCCCGCCTGGAAAGCATCCGCTATGTGCTTTCCCTGTTTGATTATGATGGCAAGGAAGATGCAGAAACCATCTTATACCCGGACCCCAACGTTATCCATCGCTTCTACCGGGCCATGTTGACGCAGGATTGAACCACAAAAAAACACAGCTATGTTCAGCGAAAAGGAATTAAAAATGCTGAGTTCTTCCCGGGCTATCGAATACCTGCTGATGAAGGAGAAGCCCGACTTTCACGATGTGGCCGGGCAGATGGCCTATGAAGAGGAACTCATCCGGCTGCAGGCCGAACTGATCAAGGCTCAGAACTGGGTAGTGGAAGAGCAGGAGCGGGTGGTGGTCATCGTTGAGGGGCGCGAATTCGCCGGCAAGGGAGATTGTATACGGGCATTCACCGATCACCTTAACCCCCGCTCCATGCGCCTGGTAGCCCTTCAAAAACCGACGCCCAAACAACGGGGGCAGTGGTACTTCAAACGGTATATCGAGCAGCTTCCCGAACGGGGAGAGATGGCCTTCTTCGACCGCAGCTGGTACAACCGGGCCATCGTGGAACCCGTCAACGGCTTCTGCACCCCGGATGAGTACGAGCGCTTCATGAACGAGGTCAACCACTTCGAAAACATGCTGATCGGCGACGGCATCCGGCTTATCAAATTCTACCTTTCCATCTCCAGGGAGGAACAAAAGAAACGCATCGAAGCCGTCCGTGAAGACCCTCTGCGCCGCTGGGAACTCACGCCGGTCGACCTCAATGCCCTTAAGTTATGGGACGAATACACCCACTACAAAAAGGAAATGTTCGGGAGAACTGATGGCAAGGCCAACCCCTGGATAAAGATCAAGGCCAACGATAAACGCGAAACACACCTGCAGGGCATCCGGCATATCCTGAAGGCGCTGCCGTACAAATCTGTGAGGTGACAAAGGTGATGATAAAACGAAAAGGCTGATGTTATGGGTTTATGGTTTCTGGCCGGCCATAAACCAGAAACCATAAAAACACCCCTCTTCCGCCGGCGGGCAGGCCATTATCCAGCATCGCCTTCCTCTCCCCAGTGCACCCAGCTGCCCTTCAGGGTAGGTTCCGCCCGGTTTTGCCGGAGATGATCCAGAAATGCCCGGCGCGGTATGCTGCGCGCGCCCAGGCTGGCCAGGTGGCTGGTTTCCTGCTGGCAGTCGACCAGGCTGAAGCCATGGGCCCTGAGCTGGCGCACCAGGCTGATGAAGCCGAACTTGGAACCGTTATTGACCATAGTGAACATGGACTCGCCGAAGAAAACCTTACCCAGGGCGATGCCATAAAGGCCGGCGACGAGTTCTCCCTCCAGCAGTACTTCCACCGAATGAGCATAGCCCATCTCGTGAAGGCCGGTATAGCCTTCGATCATCCCCCTGGTGATCCAGGTGCCGCGCTGGCCGGGCCGCCTTTGGGCAGCGCAGCGGCGCATGACGGTTTCGAACTGCCGGTCGTAGGTGAGCCCGAATTTGCTTTGGTTGAAATAGGGACGCATGCTGCGGGACACCTTGAGTTCCTCCGGGTAAAGGACGAAGCGGGGATTGGGCGACCACCAGAGGATGGGGTCGCCGGGGCCGAACCAGGGGAAAATTCCCATGCCATAGGCCTTCAGCAGCCGTTGGGGGGAGAGGTCGCCGCCAATGGCCAGCACCCCTTCCGGGTCTGCAAGTTCGGGATCGGG
>CAZAXA010000496.1:0-4899 GCA_964488965.1 uncultured Phaeodactylibacter sp.
TACGGTGAAGGGGTTAAACACATTTCCTTTTCGCCACTTATAGGCGAAGTATTCCCGCCCATCAGTGAATATATTCCGTCCGAAAAGACGCTGGAGGTACAATACCTTATAGCCCCCCAACAAGCCATCGAAGCAGATGAAACTCAGTTTTTTCGCCTGATGTTGGAGCAATTCATTGCGGCAATGGAAGAGATGGAACTGCCGGAAGATTTTGATTTCGCTCTTTTCAAGGAGGACTTGAAAGCGCTGCGGTTTGAGCAGTTGCAGCAGGTGGCATAATTGATAGAGCAGAACTATGGCACAAAAGACTATTGTTTTGGCGGTGGGTTAAATCCGTTGAAATTTCGGCGCAATTGGAGCGCGGGCCTCCAGGCCCGCTGAATAGATCAACGGATTTAACCCACTACCATTGTTTTAAAGTACAGATGGACAGCATCTATTTGTATAAGGTGCATCCTGAAAACCTCAGAAGGTTGAAAAACACAGGCCTCTGGCTGAAACGCCCTCCGGGCAATAAAATATACCGTTAATGGAGTTGAAAGCGCCCCAATTTTTTATATTGTTAGTGGTAGATCCCGTTTTGGTAAATAAGGGTAATATAGGTTACGTAATAGGCTATGTTAACAAAAGGATCAACCTTTCTGACTATGGTGATGTAGTCAAGGGCATCACTTATAGCCCGATCATTAGTGAAAAACTATCTGTGCAACACAGAAGCAATAAAAACGAATACCTGAAAAAGTGAAAGCGTTGGTACCTAACCCTAGACCTCGACTACGAAAAAGCCCTCCAGATGAACGACTGGGAATACGGCCAATACGTCCTGGAAGGCTTCCTGAAATGCCTGGAACGGCCTGGGGAAGTCAAAGGCTTCGATAAGGCTGCTTTCAGGAAGGATATGCTGGAGATCATCGGGGCGTTGTTGCGGCAGGCGGCGTGAGAAAGACTTGACAAATTTGTCGGCCGCTCACCTATGGAAAACTTGTCAAGTCTAGCTTCCACAAATCAATACCCCACTCCGCATGCCTCACCGGCAGCCGGTTCAACTCCTCCCGCCGATGCTTCCAGTTGGGCAAATAATGATCCATAAGCTCTTTGAAGCGGCCGTTGTGATACCGTTCCAGCAGGTGCGCCATCTCGTGCACCAGGATGTACTCCAGGCAGGAGACGGGCTTCCTGGCCAGTTCCAGGTTGAGCCAGATCCTTTTTTCCTCGATGTTGCAGGAGCCCCACTTCGTCTTCATCCGTTTGACGCCCCAGAAATTAACCTTCAGGTTCATCGTTTGCTCCCAGCGGGCCACCATTTCCGGCAACATCTGCCTGAGCTGCTTCCGGTACCATTCGTTCAGGGTGCGCTCCTTGTATTCGAGGGAAGCGCCTTCGGGGACGTACAGGTCGAGATGGGTATTCCCTTTCAACTCCACCCGGCCGGCGCCCTCCGTTTCCCGGATGCGGAGCAGGTATCGGCGGCCCAGGAAATAATGGCTCTCCCGCTCCCGGAATTCCCGGGGCGGCTCCCGTTCCTGCTCTTCGAACCTGCGGCGGTGGCGCCTGATCCAGCCCAGTTTGGAAATGGCGAACAAGCGGGCGGCCTCGTCCGTCACGCGCAGGGGGACGGCCAGGCGGACCCGCCCGTCCGGAGGATACACCGCCAGGTGCATGTTCTTGATGTCCTTGCGCACTATGTCCACCGTGATGCCGCTGACTGTGATCTGATCCATCAATATTCTTTCCGTTGGCATATCAGGTTGAAGATCCTTTCCACTTCCTCCGGCGTATGGATGCCATATTCGTTCAGGACTTCCTCCACCTTAAATTGCACTTCTTTCTTTCTGATCTTGTTTTTCCGCCAGGCGTCCTTTTTGGTGTATCTAACCGCTTCGTCCAGCGCCACAGTAAGCTTTTCATTCCGGTAGAGGTTGTCGTATAACGCTCTTTTTACCTCGGTATTGATGGCGGACGGATAGTCCGGAGAAGCGGCACCCGGCTTTTGGGTTTTCCCGGCCAGTTCTACTACGCGCTTCAGGTATTGCTCATAAGCTATTGTCTTTTCCTTTCTGAGCTGTATGAGTTCATCCAGCAGCACGCTCATTCTTTCGTAGTAGGCCGGATTGCTGGGGCGTTCCTCGATGATGACTTTGCGCAGGTTGCTCTCTATGGTTTCCGCCATGGCGGTTTTATCTTTTTGCATACGCTGCGGAAGATCCTGGATGGCAGCTTCGCCCTTTTCGACGATGAGTTCTATCAGGCCGAGGTCCTCGAAGGTGGAAAGCGTGCGGCTTTCCTCGGCGCCAATGTAGTAGTCGATCAGCTGCCGCATGCCGGGCTCGTAGCGTTTCAGGTCGATGTACTCGTTACTGGCAATGAGGACTTCCTGCTTCAGGTTTTTGTAGAATTTCACCTCCTCGAAAATGCGCTGGGCCGTGGCCGGGTGGTAGCCGGCTTCTTCCATGTCGTCGGCAACGTTGGCGTACGCCCTGACCAGCTGCGACACCGCTTTGTAGAGGCTCCTCCGCTGGGGCTCGGTGTCTTTGACCGCTTCTCTGTCCTCCGGGTTGCCGACGAAGTAGCGCTGGTACTGGAGCTGCTCCCGGGGCGGCGCTACCGGCTCGCAGAGGGCTTTTACCGCCTCCAGAGCATCATCGAGCCGCTCTTTGCCTTTTTTCAGCCGGTCTTCCAGCAGGCCCGCTACGTCTTCCGCATCGTAGGCGTCGAAGGCTTCGGAGGTGTAATCCTTGACGGCCTTGTCCAGGCTTTTGAACAGGTCTTTGTAGTCGATGATGAAACCGTACTCTTTGTCTTCCCCATCCAGTCGGTTGACCCGGCAGATGGCCTGGAACAGGCCGTGGTCCTTCATGCTTTTGTCGATGTAGAGGTAAGTGGCGGACGGCGCGTCGAATCCCGTCAGCAGCTTATCCACTACGATGAGCAGCTTCATCTGCGCTGGGTCTTCTACAAATATCTTCTTGACTTCCTTCTCAAACTGCTCCACCTTATTGACGGCCGTTTCGGGATCTTCATGGAAGTATTCCCCCAGCATCTTCTTGTAGATGTCGTACTTGGTGAGCCGCTCGGTGCGCCCCTCGCCGGTTTCTTCTCCTTTGATGTCCCGGTGCGAAGGCGTGTAGGAGGTGATGATGGCGCATTGTTTCAACCCGGCATTCTGGAATAGCTCGTAGTAGCGGCAGGCATTGTACACGCTATCGGACACCAGTATGGCGTTGCCGCGCCCGTTGCGCAGGCGTTCCTTCTTCTCCATGTCCATCATGATGTCCATGACGATCTTCTCCAGGCGGGACTTGGCGCTGAACAGCTTTTTGAGGTTGCCCCACCGCTGCTTCAGCTCCGCCTTGGCGTAGTCGGTCAGCCCCCTGGTCTTCAACTCAAACCACTCGTCAATCTTTTCCCGGGAGTTGAGCTTTTGCTCCACATCCCTGGCCTCGTAGCGCAGGTCGAGCACCACCTCGTCCTTCACCGCCTGGTCGTATTTGTAGGTGTGGATGTACTTCCCAAAGACCTCCAGGCTGGCCTTCTTGTCCTTTTTGAGCAGGGGCGTGCCGGTGAAGCCGATGAACAAGGCATCGGGCAGCAGTGCCTTCATACCCTGATGCAGCTTGCCGCTCTGGGTACGGTGGCACTCGTCCACGAAAACGTAAATGTCGCCCTTTGCCCGGAAGTCGGTGGGCAGGTTGTTCTTCAGGTCGTCGAGGTAGTTGTCGACATCCTTTTCGCTGATCTCCTCTTTGGCGCCGAATTTGTGCACCAGCGAACAAAGCAGCCAGGGAGAGGTAGCGTTCAGCTTATTGACGAGATCATCTCCGCTTCTGGCGCGGTAGATCTTTTCGTCTACTCCCTTATATACTTTTTCGATCTGCTCGTCCAGCTCGGTGCGGTCGGTAATGACCAGCACCCGGGCGTGGTCCACGTGTTCCCGTATCCACTTGGTAAGCCATACCATGGTCAGGCTTTTGCCGCTGCCCTGGGTGTGCCAGAGGATGCCGCCCTCCCGCGTCCGGACGTGTTCCTGCGCCGCCTTGACGCCGAAGTACTGGTTGTGGCGGCAGATCTTCTTGACGCCCCGGTCGTAGACGATAAAATCGTGGATCAGTTCCAGGAACCGCTCCTTGTTGAGCAGCTGTATGATGTTCTTGTCGAGACGGTGCTCCACCGAATCCGCCAGCTTCCGGATGGGCGCGTTGAGCTGCAGCAGGTAGGTATCGTTGGGGTTGTCTTTTTCATTGGCCTCCTTCCAGCGCAGGTAGTACTTTTCTTTGGTTTCTATGGCGCCGTAGGCGAGGCCCTCGTGGTCGTTGCCGGCCATGACCAGCTGAACGGTGGAGAAGAAGGGCCGGATGAACTGGTTGGTCTGGTTGTCCAGGTTTTGCCGGATGCCCTCCAGGATGGAGACCGTGCTGCGCTTCAGCTCGATCACGCCCAGGGCGATGCCGTTGACGTACAGCACCAGGTCGGGCCGCTTGTCGTGGACGCCCTTGACCGCCACCTCCTCGGCGACGGCAAAGTCGTTGCGCTCCGGATTGTTCCAGTCGATCAGCCGGACGGTGGCCTTGTTCTTCCCGATCTCCGGCAGCACGTTGACGCCGTAGCGCAGCAGGGTATATACTTCCTGGTTGACGTAGTACGGCTTTTTGCCCTGATCATTGGCGGCCTGATTGAGTTGGTACAGGGCTTTGTTGATGAGGTTGTCGGCGTAGTGCTTTTTCAGGTACGCTCTCAGGATGTTTTCTTCAATGTTGCGGTTGCCGGCCCGCTTTTCCCAGTTGCCGAGGTAGCGGTAGCCGAGCTTTTGCTGAAAAAGCCGGATGACGCGGTTTTGGGTGTGGCGTTCGGGGCGGCCGACTTTGCTCATGAGGATAGTATGTTTAGATTGGCGCAGAGTTC
>CAZAXA010000497.1:0-2286 GCA_964488965.1 uncultured Phaeodactylibacter sp.
GTCACCGAAACTTCCCACGGGAAGGGCATCCTGGAAACCCTCATCCTCGGGGCCCTGGCCGCCGGAGTGGCCTACCTGGTGGGGGATGTGCTGGAGAAGTTGATCGTGGGGTAGGGGGGATTGGTGTTGAGGTGTTGAGGTGTTGAGGTGTTAAAATTCTGAAATTGGCATTTCGGAGCGCCCTCAATAGTGTATATAGCCTATTGATGTAGCTGGCATAAGCGTCCGGGCAATAATATTCCGTAACAGCATGTTTGAAAAGCTATTACCTTACGATGCCGCCCATCTCATTCTGGGGGCATACCTGAAGTATTACCATCAGTACAAGCGGATCACCAAGAGGGCGCAGATCCGCTTCGAGAACCGTGACTGGCACGGCGTACAGGCCGATTCGCGCGAGCGCCTGACCCTGTACCGCAACCAGGTGGGGCGGACGACCGAAAAGGTGCTGGACTTCCTCGGCAGCCGCGCCCGCGACCGCGATACCTGGAAGCGCATCAAGGAGAACTACCTCGATGAGGTCATCAATTTCAATACCCGGAACATTGCGGAGACCTTTTACAATTCCGTCTTCCGGCACAGCCACAAAGGCCTCAGCGTGGATGAAGACCTCATGTTCGTCCACGCTACGGGCTCTTACCGGGAGTTTCGCTCCACAGTGCCCATCTATCAGACTTTCTTCCTCATCAAACCCATCGAGCACGTCGTCCGGCAGCTCTTCTCCTTTTATACCTTCGACGCTGCGTGGGAAGACATAGAGCGCGATATCGGCTACATCACCGAGGTGCTCAACGCAAAACTCTTCGAAAGCCAGGATACGCTGCCCCGCAATGCCCGCCTGGAAATGCTCAAGTCGATCTTTTTTCGCAATAAAGGCGCCTATATCGTCGGCCGCCTCCATCTGGAAGACCGGTTTTTCCCCTTTATCCTGCCCCTGCTGCACGAAGACAACGGCATCTATGTCGACGCCCTCCTGCTGGAGCACAACGAGGTGAGCTCTATCTTCAGCTACAACCGCTCCTATTTCCTGGTAGACGTCGATATCGTCAGCGAGATGGTGGACTTCCTGCTGTCCATCCTTCCCACCAAAAACATGGACGAACTCTACAACTCCATCGGCTTTGAAAAGCACGGCAAGACGGTGCTGTACCGCGATTTCCTGCGGCATATGGACCGTTCGTTTGACCAGTTCGTCATAGCTCCCGGCATCAGGGGCATGGTGATGTCGGTCTTTACGCTCCATTCCTACAACATGGTCTTCAAGGTGATCAAGGACAGCTTTCCGCCGCCCAAGAAGGTGACGGAGCAGGAGGTCAAGGAAAAATACGAGATCGTCTTCTTCCACGACCGGGTAGGGCGGATGGCCGACAGTTATATGTTCGAGAATTTCACCTTTCCCCGGGAGCGCTTTTCCCCGGGCCTGCTGGAGGAACTTTTGGAGGCGGCCCCGTCCAAAGTGAGCCTTTACGACGATATCGTGGAGATCAGGCACCTCTATATCGAAAAGAAAATGATCCCGCTCAACCTGTACCTGGAGACGGCCACGCCCGAACAGGCCGAAGAGGTGATCAACGAATATGGCAAGGCGATCAAGCAACTGGCGGCCGTCAATATCTTCCCGGGAGATATGTTGCTCAAGAACTTCGGCGTCACCCGCCTCAAGCGGGTGGTCTTCTACGACTACGACGAGATCGGCTTCCTGACCGACTACAACTTCCGGCGCATCCCCGAGCCCCGCGATTACTACGATGAGCTTTCTTCAGAACCCTGGTATTCGGTCGGCCCCAACGATGTCTTTCCCGAGGAATTCCCTCGTTTCCTCATCGGCCGGCAGGACATCCGCGAGCTCTTCTACAAACTGCATGGCGACCTCTACGAGGTCACCTTCTGGCGCGGCGTGCAGGAGCGCCTGCGCCGGGGAGAGATTTTCGACGTGTTCCCCTACCGGCAGCGGCTGCGCTTCCGCAAGATGTTCCGCAAAAGCAATGCCGCCCTGCCGGGCGGGGAGGATGGCCCCGGCGACGGCCTGTCTGCGGACAGCCATTAATTTAACGTGAGGTTTGAGGTTAAGGCTGAGGCTAAGTACAAAGAGCGCCTGGGGAACAGAGTGTTTCCAGGGAAAGATGGATCAATTTTGCTTCATGAGCAATTCTTGCCCCGCAGCCTCCCTCAACCTTAACCTGAGCCTCAACCTCAACCTGAGCCTCAACCTTAACCTGAGCCTCAACCTCAACCTGAGCCTCAACCTCAACCTGAGCCTCAACCTCAACCTGAGCCTCAACCTCA
>CAZAXA010000497.1:2386-4889 GCA_964488965.1 uncultured Phaeodactylibacter sp.
GAGCCTCAACCTCAACCTGAGCCTCAACCTCAACCTGAGCCTCAACCTCAACCTGGCTTAATTGGCTTTAAAAACAGGTTTATCAGGTCAAACCTTACGTTAATTTAATCTATGAGGGCGCTCCGAAAAGCCCTTCAATGGAGTATTGGCGTATTGGAGCTTTGCGGTTCCCCGCTCAGATATTCACCGCCGCTACCGTCACGAGGGTATGGATCAAAACGCCGGCGGTGAAGCCCGTTGCTTGTTGCCGTCCGGAAAGCCCGGGGCGGATTTCCCGGAAGGCCAGCCAGCCCAGCGGCAGGTAGAGGAAGGCGGCGGTGAACGTCCCCGGCGAATAGGAAGCGGACAGCAGGCAGGACAGCGGGTGCAGAAGGCCGTTGATGAACAGCACCGTCCACATCGCCAGCAGGATCACATCGTTTTTCCATCCCAGAGTGTAAACCAGGGCGAACAGGGCCGTCGCCGGCCAGGCTATGCCGTTGATAATCAGAAAATCGCCGGCAGACAGGCCGGCGCCCATAAAACCCGACAGCCAGGCAGGGAAGCCCGGGCCGGCGAAGTATTCTTCCAGCAGGTGGAGAAAATAGGCGGCCGGCAGGAGGCAGGCGAGGAGGGTGCGGGAGAGGAGGCTCATGGTAAATATTTTTGATTTTTGATTTGCACACTGGAAGCTACAAAAACCAAAAACCAAAAACCAGGAACCAACGTTTTTTCCGCTGATAACGAATAACAGGTCAGCGAACCATCCGAATCCCCCCTTCTCTTTCCCCCAGCCCGTTCACCGAATACGTAAAACTCACCAAAAAGTACCGCGCCAGCACATTGGCCCGCTCGTCCTCCACATAGTTGAGTTCTGCCCGGCGGCTGATGCCCTGGTTCTGGTTCAGCAGGTCGTAGGCGGAGAAGCGGAGTTCGGCCTTGTTCTGCAGAAGGGATTTGGCCAGATAGGCGTTCCAGCGGGCGATGCGCTGGTTGAAGCCGGCGGTACGCCCGGTGAAGATATCATAATCCAGGCTGTTGAACAGGGTGAAGCCCAGCGGCAGGTTGAGCTGCAGGCTGGCATACCAGGTTTGGTTGAAGACGTCCTGGTTGAGGCCCTCCTGTATGGAGTAGCGGGCCTGGCTGTATTCCAGGCGCAGGCCGCCTGACAGGTCGAACTTCTCCTTGAAGCGGTTCTCCAGTTTTAAGTCCGTGGAGGCCGAACGCTGATCCGTGCGGTTTTCCCGGCCGTTGATCTCGTTGAAGCTGCGGCTGTAAGCGAGGGCGGCCTCGACATTGATGCGGCTCTTCAGCGGGCGGAGGGGTGTGCCGTAGCTGGCGCTGTTGCGCAGGCGCCAGGCATAGGGCGTATTGATGGGCTGAGTGGTGCGCACCAGCTTATCGTCGATGGCAGAGGCCTGGCCGATGGGGTTATCGGTGTAGTTGAACGACAGGGTGCTGAAGAAGTTGGACAACAGGGCGGCGTTGAAGGTGAAGTAGCGCAGGCTCAGCTCGCTGGAATACTCCGGGCGCAGGGCGGGGTTGCCGAGGTAGATGTTGAAAGGGTCGCTGTTGTCGGCGATGGGCTGCAGTTGCTGTACGCCGGGTTCCCGTACGAAGGTGGAATAATCGAACTCCAGGCGTTGCGACTGGTTGAACTCGTATTCCCAGCGCAGGGCGGGCAGCAGGTTCCTGAAGTCCTGGCGGATGGTGGTATCGGCGCTGGCCAAAAGGCCATTAAGGCGGGCATACTGGAGCGCCAGGCTGGCCCAGAGGGATTGTTTTTTGCCGTTGGCGCGCAGGCCGTTCTGCAGGCGGTGGTAGGTGTAATCGCTGCTGAAGGCATTGCTCAGCGCCGGGTTGAAGGCGGGCTGGCCGTCGGCGATATCGTAGGCCTCCTGCCGGAAATCCGAGCGGTTGCGCTGGAAAGCGTAGCGCCATTCCAGGTAGCTGCGCCTGCTCAGCGGCTCGGACCAGGAAACCTGGCCGCCGAAGGTGTGGGACTCGTCATCGCGGGTTTGTTCCTGCAGCAAGGTATCTATGGTATTCCCGAACAGGTTGACGGCGTCGACCTGCCGGGCCTGGCGCAGGTCCCGCCTGTTGAAGCTGGCGTCGGCGGTGAAGACGCGGCCCGGCCTGCCCAGGCGCTTGCGGTACAGCAGGCTGCCGTCGAAGCTGGACTGGTGGCCGTTGGCGCGGTTGAAGCGGTTGCTGCTGCTGCTGAGGCGCCCTCCGCTGAAGTTCTCCGCCAGGCTGCTGCTTTCCAGCTCGGTAGTATTATAGGCGCCGCTGGAGCGGAAGCGGACGGACTGGGTGGAGTCGATGTCGTGGTCCAGCCGCAGGTTCAGGCGCTCGTTGTTGTTGAGGGTGCGCTGCCGGCTTTCCTCTTCGGTGATGAAGGCGCCGCCCTCCAGGAAGCTCTCCCGCCGCAGGCTGCGGCCGAGGTTGTTGTGGAAGCGGTTGTAGAGCAGGCTGCCGGCCAGGTCCGTGTTGTCCGTCAGGCCTTTGTTGAAGTTGACGCCTC
>CAZAXA010000498.1:0-4888 GCA_964488965.1 uncultured Phaeodactylibacter sp.
GCCATAAGCAGGCACTCGTTGGTGTATGGGCTCAGGATGCGGTTGACATAGAAGCTGGGGCCATCCTGGACGACGATGCAGGTTTTGCCCTGCCGGATGCCAAGGTCATAACAGGCGGCGACGGCCCATTCCGCCGTTCTGTCCGTCTTTACGATCTCCAGCAGGGGCATTTTGGGTACAGGGGAAAAATAGTGCATGCCGATCACCATCTCCGGCCTTCGGGCGTGTTCCGCCATTTCGGTGAGAGAAAGCGATGAGGTGTTGGAGGCAATGATGACATCCTCCCGGCAGTGGGTTTCGACATCACGTATGATCTGTTTTTTCAGCTCCATCTTCTCCAGCACCGCCTCGATGACGATATCGGCCCTGTCGAAATTGTCATAGTTCAGTTGCCCGCGCAGCCTGGCCATCAGGGCTTCGGCTTCGATTTTTGTCAGCGCCTTTTGCTGTACCTTATTCTGCAGGCTTTTCCAGATTTGCTGCTGTGCCTGGCTGACGATCTCGGGTTTGATGTCCTTCAACAGTACATCTATACCCTGGCTGAGGCTCAGCTCGGCAATACCTGCGCCCATGAAGCCCGCCCCGATCATACCCAGGGTTTTCAGCCTCTTTGGGGCCTCTCCGCAGGGGTTTTTCTTATTGTCCGCCATGGCGAAGAACAGAGCGCGCAGAGCGTCGCTTTCCGGGCTGAGCATCAGCTTTTCGAACAGTTCCAGCTCTTTCTCATAACCCGCCCTGATGCCCTTTTCGTAGCCGGCTTCCACGCAGTCGATAATGGCGGGTATAGCGGGGTAGTTGCCCTGCGAACGTTGGAAGGCCATTTTCCGGGCCTGGCTGAAGAGAATCTTCCGGCCCAGGGGGTTACCCTCCAGCAGTTTTTCGGTGATTGTCCGTTTCGGTTTCCGGCCAATGGGCTGCCTGAGCAGGCGCCGGGCCATCATCACGGCGGCCTGGTGCAATTTGCCTTCGTCGGTCAGCTCATCCACCAGCCCCCATTTTTTGGCGCGGTAGGCAAAGATGTTCTTACCGGCCAGCATCATGTCGAGAGCCTTCCGGATGCCGATGAGCCGTGGCAGGCGCTGGGTACCCCCGCCTCCGGGCAGCAGGCCGAGTTTCACCTCCGGCAGAGCGAATTTCGTGCGAGGCGAGCGGGTGGCGATGCGGGCGTGGCAGGCCAGTGACAGTTCGGTACCCAGCCCGAAAGCGGTGCCATGGACGGCGGCCACGAAGGGTTTTCTGGAGTTTTCTATGCGCTCCAGCGCCCGGTGGCCCCGCTCCTGGAAGGGCCGGAAGTCTCCTTCTTTTTCGATGGTGAAGGCCTTGATGTCTGCCCCGGCCATAAAATCAGGCTTCCGGCTGATGAAGACGACGGCCAGGATGTCGAGGTCGGCCTCGATCTGATCCATCAGAGGGTCAAACAGATCGATGACAGCGGGAGAAACGATATTCATCTTTTCCTGCCGGTGATCGAACCAGACGGTAGCGATGCCGCCCTGCTTTTCTATGGTGATGAATTCTTCGAGTTGCATTTTTCGTCTTAATTATCCGGCGATAGCCCCATATTATTTATCCCGTCGTTTTAACAGCATCGCATGCCCGTGCGCGCCGGCAGCGCAGGCGGCCAGCAGGCCGTAGGCGCCGCCCTCTTCCTGCAGCCGGTTAGCGGTAGTGGCGGCGATGCGGGCGCCGGTCGCCCCGAAGGGGTGGCCAATAGAAAGGGAGCCTCCCCAGAGGTTGAACCTGTCCATATTTATTTCTCCAACCGCCTTATCCCGGCCCAGTTTCCGGCGGGCAAATTCGTCGGAGGCCAGAGCTTTCAGGTTGGAGAGGACCTGCCCGGCGAAGGCCTCGTGGAACTCGATGACGCTGATGTGCTCCAGGCCCATGTTTTGCCGCTGCAACAATTTAGAAACGGCATAGGCAGGCCCCAGCAGCAGTTCCTCTTCCAGGCTCTGGCCGGTGAAGACAAAGTCCACTATCTCCGCTTTGGGCCGTAAACCCAGTTCGCTGGCCTTTTCCTCCGACATGATCAGGACAACGGCCGCCCCGTCGGTCAGGAAAGAGGAGTTGGCCGCCGTAAGGGTTCCGAATTTTTTATCGAAGGCGGGCCGGAGCTTGCCGGCAGATTCCACGGTGCTATCACTCCGGATACCGTTATCTTTCCGTATGGGCTTGAATTTCGGCGGCAGGCTCACCTCCACGATCTCCCCCGGCAGGCGGCCTTCCTCATGAGCTTTGGCGGCCAGCCGGTGAGAGCGCACGGCGTATTCATCCTGCTCTTCCCGGCTCAGATGGAAGCGCGCCGCCATAATATCGCAGTCTTCCCCCATCATCCTGCCGGTGGTGTACTCGGCCACCTGCGGGCGCTCCGGCACGAAGTCGGAAAATCGGAGGGAGGCGGCGAACTTCAGGCTGTCGGCCAGGGTTTTGAGGCGCTGGGCGTTGAACAGCTTCTTCCGCATCTTGCGGGGGAACTGTATGGGCGTATCGGAAGTATGGTCTACCCCGCCCGCAATGATGGTATCCGCCTGCCCGGCCATGATCTCCAGGCAGCCATCCGCAATGGCCCTGTTGGCGGAGATGCAGGCCTGCGAGACGGTATGGCAGGGCGTCGCCGCCGGGATGCCGGCCGTGATGGCGGCTTCCCGCGCCACGTTGGGCGTTTGGATATTGGAGATCACATTGCCCATAACTACTTTGTCCACCACAGCCGGATCAAGGCCGGTTTTGACCAGCAGCCCCTTGATGGCATAAGCCCCCAACTGGTAGGACATCAGATCCA
Source organism: uncultured Phaeodactylibacter sp. (assembly GCA_964488965.1). Lineage (GTDB taxonomy): Bacteria > Bacteroidota > Bacteroidia > Chitinophagales > Saprospiraceae > JACJXW01. The sequence goes on from CAZAXA010000498.1 coordinate 2,783, forward strand.
TGTAATCTGTGCCGGAACGGAGAAAAGGCGTACGGCAACCGTCTATGATGACTACTTTTTGCATGCTTGCCTGGTATTGGCGGCCCGGTATCCGGCTTTTCGTGCGCTACACCGAAGCCCGGAAATACTTTAGAAACAATATCCTCTTTTTTCGATAACAAACCTAGCGATCTCCCTCCGGATTTGCTTCGGGTTGATGTCATAGGGTTTCAGCAAGGTATTGGCCATGCGCCTGTAAGCGCGTTTCCTGCTGCCTGCGGGAAAGCTGGCGGCAGCTTCGGCGGCGGCCTTTTGCGCTGAGGCCAGGGCTTCGTAGAGGTAGAGCTGCATCATCTGCCGCTGGATGGCGAGCTTTTTTTCATCCCGGTTTTTCAGGCCTTCCAGTTTTTTTACTTTCAGCAGTACGCTCTCCGCCACAAAAGCTTCGGATAAGATGGTGAACAAGTTCATGGCGATCTCCTGTTCATCGGCCATCTTTTTTCCAAAATGCCGGCCGGCCATGCCGAAAAGGAAGAGGAAGGCGTTTTTGAGGCCCTGCACGAGGCGCTCTTCCCGGGCAAAGCCTGCTTTTGAACCGAAGGGCAATAACTGCCGGAGCAGGAAGGCCGGTATTTTTTTGCCGGCGGCCGCCAGGTTCAGCTCTTTGGAAACGATGGCGCGTTTGGCCAGTTCCCCAACCGACAGCAGGCGGTTCACCTCATTGGTGCCTTCGTAGATTTTAGTGATCCGGGCGTCGCGGTAGCCCATTTCCATGCCGGTTTCCTGAGCATAGCCCATGCCGCCGTGGATTTGTATGGCTTCATCGGTAGCGTAGCAGACCAGTTCCGAACCTTTGACTTTCACTATGGAGGCTTCGATGGCAAACTCCCGGACGGCCCCGGCCCTGGCTTCGTTTTCGGGCAGGCCGGCGGCTTTCAGCTCAGCTTCCTTACAGTCGATATTGTGGGCCGTGCGGAAAAGGGCGGCCTCATTGGCGAAGGCCTGCATGGCAATATCGCCGATCTTGTACTGTATGGCGCCGAAGTCGGCGATGGCCTTGCCGAATTGCCGGCGTTCTACGGCATACTGCACGGCCCTGGCCAGAGAAAGCTGAGCGCCGCCGACACCTCCGGCGCCGGCTTTGATCCGCCCGCCGTTGAGGATGTTGAGGGCTATTTTGAAGCCTTCCTGCCGCTTACCCAGGAGGTTTTCCACCGGCGCCCGGCAATTGTCAAAATAGATTTGTACTGTTGACGAGCCTTTGATGCCCATTTTCTTTTCCTCGGCCCCGGCCGAGAAGCCTTCAAACCCCCGTTCGACGATAAAAGCGGAGAGTTTCTCGTCCTGGTCTATTTTGGCGAACACGATGAAGATGTCTGCAAACCCGCCGTTGGTGATCCAGATTTTCTGGCCGTTCAGCAGGTAGTGTTGCCCGTCGGCGCTCAGGGTGGCGGAAGTTTTGCCGGAGTTGGCGTCCGACCCGGCGCCGGGCTCGGTAAGCGCGTAGGCGGCGATCAGTTCTCCGCTGGCGATGCCGGGCAGGTATTTTTCGTTCTGGGCCTCATTCCCGTAATACACGATAGGCAGGCAGCCGATGGAGGTCTGCGCACCCAGGGTAGTGGCAAAGGAGAACCCATTGGCTACGGCCATAGAGAACAGGGTATTCCCCTTGAAATCCAGCCCCATGCCGCCGTATTGTTCCGGTATGCTGACTCCGCAAAGGCCCAGTTCGCCGGCTTTTTTCAGCAGGGCCAGCACTTCTTCCCGGTCCGATCTGTCGGTGGCCAGCAATTCGCGCCCCCGCCGGAAGAAAGGTTCCTGCACCTCCCGGACGCAGAATTCCGTCACCATCTCTGCCATCATCCGATGTTCTTCCGCCAGCTCTTCGGTGATGAAAACATCTTTGGGCGGCGTATCGCCAATGATGAAATAGCCTCCTTTTAATGCAGGCTTAGCCACGGCCTTCTCCCTGGCCTCTTCGCCTGCTTTAGCTTTTTCTGATATTGTCTGCATCGTGAGATAGTAGCTGATTTACAGATGAGCTTCAGCCCCGGCGCTTTTCAACCCAGGCAGGCTACCCTTCTAATGTTGGACAGAGAAGCAGGAATATAGATTCCTGCGCTGCCC
>CAZAXA010000499.1:0-4854 GCA_964488965.1 uncultured Phaeodactylibacter sp.
TATATTTGCTCCGTCGCCCAACCTTGAAACCTTTTTCCGAATTCACTGTTTATTGCTTGTTTAAAATTCGTCCTTCAGGCTACAGGCCGAAAATGCTGTATCATGAATCTTTTTAAGAAAGCAAACCTGATCATCTACCGTTTCCGTGAGAAAGGGCTGGAAGTGTTTCTGGTCAATCCTTCCAAAGAGGGAGAAAACTGGGAGATACCCAAAGGAGCGTTCGACGGCACGCGCTCCCGGTCTCTGCGCGATGAAGAACGCCTTATAGAACTGGACCCCGTGAAGCAGTCAAGCGGCGATACCGAAGAGGCCTGGGCGGTAGAAGGCGACTGGCATGAGATTCCTTCTCTGAAAGCTATGTTGTATGAAGACGCCCGGCAACTGAAGGATGAACTGGCAGAAATGGAAAAGGGCGCCTTCTTCGTCCTCAAGGAGGCCTTCAAAAAGGTCTTGCCCCATCAGTATGAGTTCCTGAAAGAACTCAAAGAGATTCTGGTAGACAGAAATTCCACCCGGGACCTTTAGGAGACGCCGTCATTTACTCATCTTTTCATTTCCACCTCCCCGACCTGTACCCTCCACAGCTCGGCATAATCCCCGTTGAGTTGGAGGAGTTCTTCATGTGTCCCCTGCTCCGTTACGGTTCCCTCCCTGATCACAATGATGCTGTGGGCATGGCGTATGGTTGACAGGCGGTGGGCAATGATGATGGCCGTTTTGCCTTCCGCCAGGCGGTTGAGGTTTTGCTGTATGGCGCGTTCGGTTTCCGTATCCACGGCGCTGGTGGCCTCATCGAGGATCAGTATGGGAGCGTCTTTAAGTATGGCGCGGGCAATGCTCAGCCGCTGCCGTTGCCCGCCCGATAGTTTGATCCCCCTTTCACCGACGATGCTTTCATAACCGTCCGGCAACGACTGGATAAAATCGTGCAGCTGGGCTTTTTTCGCTGCTTGTATGATGCTTTCCATAGAGCAATCCTCCCTGCCGTAGGCGATGTTTTCGCGGATCGTGCCGTGAAAAAGGTACACTTCCTGGCTGACCAGGGCGATCTGCCTGCGGAGGGTTTCAAGCTTAAGCTCCCGGATATCGATCCCGTCCAGTTGAATGCTGCCTCCGGTGACGTCATAGAGGCGGAGCAGCAATTTGATCAGCGTAGTTTTCCCTCCTCCGGTCGGCCCGGCGATGCCGACGGCCTTTCCCGCAGGGATTTCGGCCTGCAGTTTGCGCAGTACGGGTTGCCCTTCCTTGTAGTGGAAGTCCACATCCCGAAACCGGATGTGGCCGGCTGCCGGCGGCAATTGCCGGGCATGTTCCGGGTTGCTGACCTGGCCGGGAGTATCGATCAGGCCGAAGATGCGGCGGGCGGAAGCGCGGGCGCGTTCGTACTCGTCAAAGATGACCCCCAGGCGGGTTACCGGCCAGAGCAGGCGTTGGGTCATCATGGCAAAGAAAGCGAGGCTGCCGATGGTAAAGCGCCCGGGTTCGAACAAAATCCAGTAAGCGCCGACGAGCAGCGTAAGCGCAAAACCGATGCTGATGAAAATGCGGATGAGGGGCACATAGGCCGAGCTCCAACCGATAGCGCGGAAGTTGGCGTCCCGGTATTGTTCCGAAACTTCCCGGACCCGCTCCATCTCGAAGCGCTCAGCAGTAAAGCTTTTGATGACGAGTATGCCGGCAATATTGTTCTCCAGGCGGGCGCCCAACTGTCCTACTCCTTCCCGGACAGCCCGGTAGAAGGGCGCCACCTTCTTCTGGTAATAAAAGCTGCCGAGAACGATAAAGGGAATGGGGGCCATCCCCAGCAGGCCCAGGGGAAGGGAGACGGCGCAGAGGGCCCAGCCCGCAAAGAGGATGAGGGTGATGAGTTGTATGATCTCATTAAAGACATTGTTCAAAAAGCGCTCCAGTTGATTGACATCGTCGTTGAGCATGGCCATCAGGTTGCCGGCGCGCTGGTTTTCGAAGAATGCCAGCTCGCGGCTCTGCATGCGCTGATACGCTTCCATGCGCAGGCCATGCTGGGCCCGCTGCGCCAGGCGCCGGAACCCCCGCTGGTAGAACCACTCAAACAGGCTTTCCAGGGCGAAGATGACGAAAGTGAGCGCCGCAAGGAAAACCACAATGGGCCAAAGGCCGCTGAGGCCCGTCCAGCGCGTGATCCAGGCCGGCACGTTGCCGCTCACCGAGTCGATAAGCCAGGCGGTGAGGAAGGGAGGCATGAGGTCGAAAACCTTGTTGATCACACTGGAACAGAGAGAAAACCAAAGGCTTGCCCGGAAGCTGTTCAGGTATTGAAAAAGCCGCCGCATGGGCCGGGGGGGTTCCTGTATCGTCATCGTATTGGACATAAGTACATGGACTGAATTGTTGGCCGTATTTTAACAACAAATGCCAAAGCATCCCTTCGGGACAACAAACAACAAACAACAAACAACAAGCAACAAACAACAAACAACAAGCAACAAGCAACAAGCAACAAAAAGCCCTACGCCCCTGCCTCGATGGCCAGTTGCAGTGCGTAGGCCAGTTGTTCTTCCTGGTTCATATTGCTGTTATCAATGACAATGGCATCCTCCGCCTGGCGCAGGGGGCTATCTTCCCGGGTAGAGTCGATGTGGTCTCGCTGGAGCAGGTTTTCCCGGACGGCCTCCAGGCTGATTGCCACGCCTTTATCCTGCAGCTCTTTAAAGCGGCGCTGAGCCCGTATCTCCGGGGAGGCGGTCAGGAATATCTTCAGCTCGGCGCCGGGGAATACTACGGTGCCGATATCGCGGCCATCCATAACGATACCCTTGCTCCGGCCCATGGCCTGCTGTTGCCGGACCATGGCGCGGCGTACGGCCGGTATGGCAGATACCTGGCTGACGTGGTTGGAAACGTTCATCTGGCGGATTTCAAGCTCTACATCCTCGCCGTTGAGGATGGCATGGTTGCCGGCGTCGAAGCGAATGTCGATGTGCTCCAGCGCCCGGCGGGCCTCATCCGGGGTTTCGAGGCTGATATGGCGGCGGAGAAAGTAAAGAGTAACAGCGCGGTACATGGCGCCGGAGTCGATATAGGCATAGCCCAGCTGGGTTGCCAGCCCTTTTGCAAGCGTACTCTTGCCACAGGAAGAATGCCCGTCGATGGCGATTATGATCTTGTTCAAAGTATTGCGTTTTCAGCGCCAAATATAAGGCATTACTTCAGATATGCCAGGATACGCTGCCAAAGCTGTTCGTAGGGGATCACCTCCAGCTCGGAGATGGCGCCACGGTAAAAGAACGGGCGTTCGGCAAGGCTGTCGTAATATTTTCTGATGCCGGAAAGGTCATCGAGCTGAAAACCGGCCTTATTCAGTTGCTGCAGCAGGCGGATGAACTGAACAGGGCGATGGAATTCCTCTTTGCGAAGCTGGCGGTTGGCATATTTCTTGAGGCGGTCAACCCGCTCGGCCAGGCCGATATAGCTCTTTCGCTCCAGCAGGAAAAGGATCTGAAGGATGATCATCAGCACCGAGAACATCCGTTGCTCTTTGGGGTAAAGCACCGGGCTGTTGAGCAGCTTATTGGCCCGGAAGGACCTTTTGCGCTGCAGCTGAAGCACGGGGTTGTTCCTCCCTTCGCTTTCAATGATGTAATTGACATAGCCTTCGAAGATATTCCATTTTTCCTGCGCGATATTGTCCAGTTTTTTGAATTTAGAGTTATCGGACGCCCGGTTGAAAATAGCGATGGCATTGATGTAGTTTTCCGTATGCATGGCCAGCAGAAAATAGTATTCCATGAAAGTGAACCAGGTGTCGCCGCCTTCCGAAAAGCTGTTCAGGCATTTTTCCGCGGTAACGCGGCCATCGCGGTAGTTGAGCAGGTGGAGATAGGCCGACATTTTTTTGGTCTGGAAAGCAATAAGTTTGCTTTCCTGCTTGTATATGGGGTGCTTTTCGATGTATTTTTCCCCTTGTTCACAGACCTCCAGCATGGCCTCGAAATCTCTCAGCATTTCATAGCGGAACATCCAGACCAGGTACATATTGTAGAAAATGCCGGGCGAGTCGTACTGTTCAGACAGGCTTACCAGCGCTTCGCAATAAGAGTCGATGCGCTCAGCCAGCCCCAGGTTTCTGGAAAGCGGCAGGTGATAGTTCATGATCACGCGTTGGAACAATTCCTCAGCCCGGATTTCGGCATCCAGGACGTGGGCGTACTCTTTTATGTGATTATCGTAGGTTTCAAAAGAACGCTCATCTCCATTCTCGGCGGCATATTCCCTAAGGGTACGCGAACAGTTGACAATAATATCGGCAAATTTGAATTTCAGGGCGGTGGTGAGCACCTGCCGGGCCAGGTGAGCGGCGGTATGCGGGGCATCGTACCAGATCAGGGTCTTGACCAGCGTCCAGTCTTTATTGCAGGAATAATAGGCCCGGTCATAGTTCGAAGCAGAGGGTATGTTGACGTCCAGGAAAAACAAGGTATTGAGCAGGCGTTTGCGAAACCTCGATTTCAGCTGCCGGTATTTGGGGTCGGTAGGGCCGCAGTTGTACAATAAACTGGCGGCATCGCGGTCCGACTTGAACTTGCTCATCCGCAAGGCTTCGTAGAATTCATTGAACTTGCTTTTCTTGTGCCGCAAAGATTGGTCATCGAAAATTTCTATCTTGCGCACCTTCCGCTTGGTAACGATCCTGGAAATCTCGATCAAGTGCTTCATCAGTACATTTTTTTGCCGATTGTGACATTGTAAAAATTACACTTTTTTCTGTCATTTCAAACAGAAAGCTTCTTTTCGGCAGGTACAAAACGGTTAAATCCCTTTGTGGTGGGTTAAATCCGTTGATCTATCCAGCGGGCCTGGAGGCCCGCTCTCCAT
>CAZAXA010000500.1:0-4853 GCA_964488965.1 uncultured Phaeodactylibacter sp.
GCATGTACGGAGGCGACCGGGCGCGCAAGCTCAGCCTGGTCAACTTCGGTTTCCGGCTGCCTTCGGCCATGGATAACCGGCCGCTCAACTTCACAGAGTTCGAAAGCCTCATCAACCAGGTGGTCTTCGTGAGCGCCACGCCCGGCGACTATGAACTGGAGCAGACCGGCGGCGTCATTGTGGAGCAGCTCATCCGCCCGACCGGCCTGCTGGATCCTCCTATCGAGGTGCGCCCCAGCATCAACCAGATCGACGACCTCATGGAAGAGGTTAAACTGCGCATGGAACGCAACGAACGCACCCTGGTTACCACCCTGACCAAACGCATGGCGGAGGAACTGACCAAATACCTGCAACGGCTGAATATCAAGGTGCGCTACATCCACTCCGAGGTCGATACGCTGGAGCGCGTAGAAATCCTGCGCGACCTGCGCCTGGGTGAGTTCGATGTGCTGGTGGGCGTCAACCTGCTCCGGGAAGGCCTCGACCTCCCCGAGGTCTCTATGGTCGCCATCCTCGATGCCGATAAGGAAGGCTTCCTGCGCAATAACCGTTCCCTGACGCAAACCGCCGGCCGCGCCGCCCGAAATGCCAACGGCCTGGTGATCTTCTACGCTGATAAGATGACGGAGGCTATGCAAAATACCATCGATGAGACCAACCGCCGCCGTTCCATCCAGATGGCCTACAACGAAGAACACGGCATCATACCCGAAACGGTGCGCCGAAGCCGGGAAGAAATCCTCAGCAAGCAATCCATCCTGGACATCCGGGGAACCAAAGAGCGCGCCTACATTGAGCCGGACGAACCAAGCCTGGCCGCTGACCCGCTGATCGGTTATCTCAGCCGCGAGCAGATTGAAAGGATGATGGCGGAAACGGAAGAAAAGATGAAAAAAGCGGCAAAGGAACTGGACTTCATCACCGCGGCACAGTTCCGGGATGAGCTTTTTGCGCTGAAGAAGAAGTTGAAAGAAGTGGCATAGGGAGAAATGCCAAAAAGAATTAACTTTACTACTTGACACTTACTTAAACCGTTTATGACTAAAAGAACCACCCGTACGATCGCCCTCATAGCCATTGCTATTGTCGCCCTGGGATTCCTGTTGTTCCAGTCAGATATCCTGAGCAAAAACAAACCTGAGCCTCCGGAAGAAGAGCAGGCCGGCGCTCCGGGGCCGGAAGCGAGGCCTGCCGTGCCGGTCGAGGCCATCAGGGTCGCTCCGGAAGCCATGCGGGATATCATCACAGTCAATGGCTCGACGATACCCAACGAAGAGGTGGCCATTACCAGCGAAGTGCCGGGAAAGATCAAAAAAATACTGTTCCAGGAGGGCAAGCAAGTTAATAAAGGGGACTTGCTGATCCAACTCGATGATGAGGAACTGCGCGCTGAGCGGGAACGGCTGGTGGTCCAGCGCAACCTTAATGAAAAGATCGCCGAACGCCTGGAAGCCCTATACAAAAAAGAGGGGGTCAGCCTTCAGGAATATGAAATAGCCGTGGCGGAGGTCGAAAAGGTCAAAGCAGAGCTTTCCCTCGTCGACGCCCAGTTGGAAAAAAGGATGGTGCGCGCTCCCTTCAGCGGCAGGCTCGGCCTTCGGCTGGTCAGTGAAGGCAGCTATATAGCCCCGGGCGCCCCGATCGTGAGCCTGGTGAGCACCAACCCTATTAAACTGGAATTCAACATTCCGGAAAAATACAGCCACCTGGCCGGGCAAGGCGCCAGGGTGAGTTTCCGCCTGGATGGCATCGATCGGGATTATGCCGCTATCGTCATCGCCAAGGAACCCAAGGTCGACCCCGATACCCGGACGCTCCGCCTGAAAGCGACCGCCTCCAACGCCGACGGAAGCATTCTGCCTGGAGCATTCGCCAATGTGACCGTTGATCTTCAGGAGTTCGGCGATGCGCTGCTGGTCCCGACCCAGGCCATCGTGCCGGAACTGAATACCCAGAATGTTTACGTGTACCGCAACGGAAAAGCCGAACAGGTGGAAGTCCAAACCGGCCTGCGGCGGGAATCCCTCATCCAGGTTACGGAAGGCCTTTCGCCGGGCGATACCGTGATCATCACTGGCCTGCTGCAGATACGCCCGGGCGCCGCCGTCACTATTTCCGAGCTGAACTAAAATCACCTCCCCATGAGTCTTTCATCCTTAAGCATACAACGCCCTGTCCTGGCCACTGTGATGTCCATCGTCATCGTCCTGTTTGGCATCATAGGCCTGACTTATCTCGGCATCCGGGAATACCCCAGCGTCGACCCGCCGGTTATTACCGTTTCGACCACCTATGTGGGCGCCAATGCCGATATCATAGAATCCCAGATCACGGAACCCATCGAGGAGGCCGTTAACGGCATCGCCGGCATCCGGTCCATCAATTCTGTGAGCCGGGATGGCCGGAGCACCATCACGGTAGAGTTCTATCTGGAGGTCAACCTGGAAACGGCCGCCAATGATGTTCGCGACAAGGTCTCCCAGGTCGTCGGCAACCTGCCTCCGGATGCCGACCCTCCGGTCGTCTCCAAAGCGGATGCCGATTCCGACCCGATCATCTTTCTCAATATACAGAGCGACCGGCGTTCCCTGCTGGAATTGACCGATATTGCCGACAACATCTTCAAGGAACGCCTGCAAACCATCAATGGCGTCAGCGAAATCCGCATCTGGGGCTCCAAGCGTTATGCCATGCGCCTGTGGATCGACCCCGAAAAGCTGGCGGCCTATGACATGACGCCACTCGACGTGCAGAATGCGCTGCGCAGGGAAAATATAGAACTGCCTTCCGGCAGTATTGAAGGCGCCAATACGGAACTGACCGTCCGTACCAAAGGCCGGCTGACTACTCCTGAAGAGTTCAACAACCTTGTACTGAAAGAAGAAACAGGCCGGATCGTCCGCTTCAAGGATGTAGGCCAGGCCGAACTCGGGCCAGAAAACCTGCGAACTGTCCTGCGCCGCGATGGCGCCCCTATGGTGGGCAACGCCATTGTTCCGCAACCCGGCGCCAACAATATCGAAATTGCCGATGAAGTTTACCGCCGGCTGGAGCAGATCAAGAAGGATTTGCCGCCCGATATCAAACTGGGTATCGGGTTTGATACTACCGAATACATCCGGGAATCTATCGAAGAGGTCAACCAGACGATCTATGTGGCCTTCGGCCTGGTTGTACTCATCATTTTTCTTTTCCTGCGGGACTGGCGGACGACGATCATCCCGGTACTGGTGATCCCGATCTCCCTGATCGGGGCATTCTTCATCATGTACATCGCCGGCTTTTCCATCAATGTACTGACATTGCTGGGCATTGTGCTGGCGATCGGCCTGGTGGTCGATGACGCCATAGTGGTGCTGGAAAATATCTACACCAAGATCGAAGGAGGCATGGCGCCCCTGGAGGCGGCCCTGCTGGGCGCCAAAGAAATTTTCTTCGCCGTTATTGCCACCACCGTGGCGCTGGTCGCCGTCTTTATGCCGGTCATCTTCCTGCAGGGCCTTACCGGCCGCCTGTTCCGGGAGTTCGGCGTGGTCATTGCCGGGGCGGTGCTCATCTCCTCTTTTGTCGCCCTGACGCTGACGCCTATGCTGTCTTCCAAGATTTTGAAACGGCGGGCGCGGCAACCTTTATTCTATCGGCTTACCGAGCCCTTTTTCGTCAGCCTTACCAGCGGTTACCGTTATCTGCTCAATGGCTTCATGAAAGCGCGATGGCTGGGCCTGGCCATCATGGCCATTTCCGGCGGCATGATCTACTATTTTGGCAAAGGCCTGCCCTCCGAGCTGGCCCCCCTGGAAGACCGCAGCCGGATTCGTGCCGTCGCCCGCGCGCCGGAAGGCTCCACTTTCGAATACATGGACGATTATGTATTAAAGCTGGTCAAAACCATCAAGGAGAATGCTCCGGAAGCGGAGAGCGTCGGCTCGGTCACTTCGCCTGGTTTTGGGGCCTCCACTTCTGTCAACTCGGCCTTTTCATGGATCATCCTCAGCGATCCGGCAGAACGGGAGCGCTCCCAGTCCGAAATCCTGAACTCCCTGCGGGGGCCGGTCAGCCAACTGACCGGAGCGGTTACCTTCCTTTCCGAGGAGCAAAGCATCGGCAACCGCCGGAGCGGGCTGCCGGTTCAGTTCGTATTGCAGGCGCCCAGCTTCAACCAGCTACGGGAGGCCCTGCCCCGCTTTCTGGAAGCCGCCGGCAAGGATCCCACCTTTAGTTTTGTCGATGTGGACCTGAAGTTCAACAAACCGGAACTGACCATCAATATCGACCGGCGCAAAGCCCAGGACCTGGGCGTTTCGGTGCTGGATATAGCTCAAACCCTGCAACTGGGCTTTAGCGGGCAACGCTTCGGTTACTTTATCCGCAACGGCGAACAGTATCAGGTGATCGGCCAGATGAAGCGGGAAGGCCGCAATGAGCCCATAGATGTACGCTCCCTCTATGTCCGCAATAAGGACGGTAAGATGGTCCAACTGGACAACGTCATCGGCATGCAGGAACAAACCACGCCGCCTACCCTTTTCCGTTTCAACCGTTTTGTCTCGGCCACCGTCTCGGCAGCGCTGGCCGACGGCAAGACCATCGGGGAGGGCATCGAGGCCATGGACGCCATCGCCGCCCAAACCCTGGGCAATGGTTTCTATACCGAACTGGCCGGCCCGTCGAAAGACTTTGCCGAAAGCTCGTCCAGCCTGGTCTTTGCCTTTGCCCTGGCGCTCGTCCTGATCTACCTGGTGCTGGCAGCACAGTTTGAAAGCTTCGTCGACCCCTTCATCATCATGTTCACCGTGCCGCTGGCCCTGGCGGGCGCTGTTCTTTCTCTCTGGTATTACGGCCAGACGCTC
>CAZAXA010000501.1:0-4851 GCA_964488965.1 uncultured Phaeodactylibacter sp.
TTATCTGCATCCGCTATGTCAATGAACTTGTTTTCGCTTTACGCGAAAGGACCGTCAAAAATCAAAAATTTTACCCGGTCCACAGAAACGGGCAAAATCAAAAATCTCCCTCCCCCTGGCCCGTCAGCTCCACCAGTTTCACTTCTTTCAGGTTGAATGCCTCTATCCCTTCATCGTGCCGTATGAGCAATCGCCCCTCTTCACCGACCCCGCTAACCTGCCCTGTAAACCGCCCTCCGCCGGGCCGTTCGAACAGCGCCATCTGCCCCATGCCGTAAAGATGTTCCAGATATTCCTCCTCTAGGGCCTTCTCCTGCCCGCCTCTCAGCTGAAGGTAGCGCCGCTCCAGGGCATGGCAGTACTCCCGGATAAGAGGAGGCAGCTCGTAGGCCCTGCCCGTTTCCAGGCTCAGGGAAGTAGGGTTGGGCAGGCCGGGAGGAAACACCTGCTGATTGACGTTGAGCCCGACCCCTACCACACAGTTCTGGAACCCTTTGCTGCTGGCCGACGTTTGAATGAGCGTGCCGGCCACTTTGCCGCTGCGGATGTAGATGTCGTTAGGCCACTTGACTTTCACCATTTTTTCCGTGTACTTTGTGACGAAATCCCTGACCGAAAGAGCAACTGCCCGGGTAAGAAAAAATTGCCGGCCCACAGGCAGAAAAGAGGGGTAAAGGATAATGCTGATCGTGATGTTTTGACCCGCCTCGGATTCCCAGGAGCTGCCAATTTGTCCTCTTCCGGCGGTCTGGCATACAGCCGAAATGACAGTCCCTTCACTTGGTTTGCTTTTTGATAAAAGCTCCAGAGCGTAGAGGTTGGTGGAAGGCAGTACGGGAAACTCCTGAAAAACCTTTCCGATAAAAAGGGTGTTTTCCTTAGGCAAAAGAAAATAATTTGGTAATTTTATTTGCTTAAATGCAAAGCCTCTAAGCACTTATTCATTGACAAAACTAATAAAATCTGAGTTTGAATTCACAAGTTAAAGTTCAGCGGCGTAAGCTCACCACCGAAGAGTTGAACGAATTGATCATTGACAGCATTGAGGACATCAAAGGCAAAGGGATCGTCAAGCTCGACCTGCGCCGCCTGGAAGATGCGCCAACTGATTTCTTCATAATCTGCGAGGGGGATTCCACAACCCAGGTCAAAGCCATCTCCGACAACATACAAAAACGGGTCAAAGAAGAAGGCATGGCATTGCCTTCTCATGTAGAAGGAGAACGCAATGCACTGTGGATTTGCATTGATTTTTTCACCACCGTAGTGCACGTTTTCTACCGGGATACGCGCTCCTTTTACGACCTGGAACAACTTTGGGGCGACGCTCGCTTCACAGAATACGGATCTTTATAGCTTTTGGCCGATATTTGGCAACGAAATGGAGGTTGCTGCGTTACTAAGGGTAAATTTTTTGAAACCCGCCGTTAGTAACCCTGAGTAACGGGCAGTTCAAAAGAGGAATGTTTAATGGAAAACACAAATAATAACAATAACGAGAATGGGAAGCCAGCCGGGCCGAAGTTCAATTCTTACTGGATATACGGCATCATAGCTTTGTTCCTGCTGGCTTTGAACTTCTACAGCATGTCCGAGGGCGCCCGTGACCAGGTGGACCGCAACCGGCTGGGCGATATGATCGTGCGCCAGGACGTGGAGCGCCTGATCGTCGTCAATGAAAAACGGGCCTACATCTATATCAAGCCGAGCGCCATGGAGCAACGGAAAGACTATTATTCCGATGCCTCCAAGAGCAGCTTCGGCGGCAACCGCTACCACTACTGGCGGGAGATCGGCTCGGTGGAGTCTTTCGAAACCTGGTTGCAGGATATTCAGGATGACGCAGGCATTGCCCGTGACGAACAGGTCAGCCCCAAGTATGAGACCAAACAGAACTGGCTGACGCCGCTGCTCGGATGGGTGCTCCCCATCGTGATCGTCGTGGCCATCTGGATATTCATCATGCGCCGCGTCAGCGGTGGCGCCGGAGGGCCGGGCGCCCAGATTTTCAACATCGGCAAATCCAAAGCCACGCTCTTCGACCAGAACAGCAAGGTAACGGTCACTTTCGAAGATGTCGCCGGGCTGGATGAAGCCAAGGAGGAAGTTATGGAAGTGGTCGACTTCCTGAAAAACCCCAAGAAATACACGGCCCTCGGAGGCAAGATACCCAAAGGGGTGCTGCTGGTAGGCCCTCCCGGCACCGGCAAGACCCTGCTGGCCAAAGCGGTAGCCGGCGAGGCAGGCGTCCCCTTCTTCTCCATCTCGGGTTCTGACTTCGTGGAAATGTTCGTCGGCGTGGGCGCCTCCCGCGTGCGCGACCTCTTCAAGCAGGCCCGGGAAAAGGCGCCCTGTATCGTATTCATCGACGAGATCGACGCCATCGGCCGCGCCCGGGGGCGCAACAGCTTCCAGGGTGGGAACGACGAAAGGGAAAACACCCACAACCAACTGCTGGTGGAAATGGACGGTTTCAGCACCGACAAAGGCGTCATCCTGATGGCGGCCACCAACCGGCCGGACGTGCTGGACACCGCCCTGCTGCGCCCGGGCCGCTTCGACCGGCAGATCGGCATCGACCGCCCCGACCTCAAAGGCAGGAAATCCATCTTTGCCGTACACCTTAAAAATATCAAGACCGGCCCGGATGTAAGCCCTGAGGTGCTCTCCGAAATGACCCCGGGCTTCGCAGGGGCCGATATCGCCAACATCTGCAACGAAGCGGCCCTGGTCGCCGCCCGCCGCAATAAAAAGGCGGTGGATATGGACGATTTCAACTACGCCCTGGACCGCGTCATCGGCGGCCTGGAAAAAAAGAATAAGCTGATCTCTCCGGAAGAGAAGGAGATCATCGCCTACCACGAGGCCGGCCACGCCATCTGCGGCTGGTACCTGGAGCACGCCTCCCCCCTCGTGAAAGTGACGATCGTTCCCCGCGGCATAGGCACCCTGGGTTATGCCCAGTATCTGCCCAAGGAAGAATACATCACCCGCACCGAGCAACTGCTCGACCGCATGTGTATGACCTTCGGCGGACGGGCAGCCGAATCCATCGTCTTCGGAAAAATCTCTACCGGCGCCCAGAATGACCTCGACCAGGTCACGAAGATGGCCTACAGCATGATCACCATCTTCGGCATGAACGATAAGGTAGGCCAGGTATCTTTCTACGGCTTGTCGCAGGACCAGTTCCAGCGGCCCTATTCCGATGAAACAGCCACCCTGATTGACGACGAGGTGCGCAGGCTGCTGGACTCCCAGTATATGCGCGCCAAAAAGCTGCTCGCCGAAAAGCGGGATGAACTGGAAGTGCTGGCCCAGGCCCTGCTCGAAAAGGAAGTGCTGCTCAAGTCCGACGTGGAGCGCCTGATCGGCTCGCGCCCCCATGGCCTGGACGGCAACGAGGCCAAGCGCAATGGCATCCCTCACGAACAGGAGGAAGAACAACCCGAAGCGCCAAAGGAAACAATATAGCTTCCTGATAAGAACTTCGGCATGAAGGCCGGAACCTGCCCGGGTTCCGGCCTCCGTGTTTAGAGCCAGCTGCCGGGTTGATGGCAAGGCTGGAGGCAAAAGCCGACAGATAGGGCAGAATGAGGCTGCCCGTCTAACGTTGGACAATGATGTTTTCATCCTACGAGAAGCGGGAATATAGATTCCCGTGCTTTACCTCTCCAGGGCAGCGCAGGAATCTATATTCCTGCTTCTCTGTCCAACGTTAGAAGGGTAGCCCAGAATGAAGTTCCCGGGAAGGCCCGTTTTTCATCGCTCGTGAATTCCGGCCCGGGGGCAAAACAAAAAAATCTGGCAGACTTTCCTTATCTTTAGGTATCGAAAAATCAATAGCCGGATTTAAACGGACGCGGCCATCGTTTGTTTACCCATGGCTGATACGTGCCAGGCGCCGCCCGGCGGTTTTTTCGTTAACCAAAAAAATCAACTCGAGTTATGTCTGTTAGTATTGGTGATAAAGCGCCATCTTTTACGCTGTTCTCTTCTGATAAACAGGAAGTTTCCCTGAAGGATTACGAAGGGCAGAAAGTCGTCCTGCTTTTCTTTCCCATGGCCTTTACCAGCGTTTGCACCGCGGAGCTTTGTTCTATGCGTGACAATATTGCCGACTACGAAGGCGCCGACGCCCGGGTGCTGGCCGTTTCCGTGGATTCCCCTTATACGCTGGCAAAATTCAAGGTGGATCAAAACCTCAATTTCCCCCTGCTTTCCGACTTCAATAAGGAAGTTTCCCGCGCCTATGGGGCCTTGTACGAAGAATTCGCCCTGGGCATGAGGGGAGTTGCCAAGCGTTCGGCCTTTGTCATTGACCGGGAGGGGGTGTTGCGTTATGCGGAAGTCCTGGACAACGCCGGGAAAATTCCGGATTTTGATGCCGTTAAGGAAACTTTAAGCCGTATCGGGTAGTTACGGAGAAATAACAGGCGGCCGAGAGCAAGAATTATAATAATTCAAATAAAATCCGAAAATATGGTGAACGAGCTGTACAATCAAACAGTAGAAGAGCTGGAGGAAGTCATCGTTGAAGAAGAAATTTCGGATTCGGATATTGGCGAACAGGCGCAGCTCATTGTCTATAATGATGACTACAATACCTTTGAATGGGTCATACAGTGCTTCGTGGAGGTGCTGAACCATAGCCACGAGCAGGCCGAACAGCTTTCTCTCATTATTCATTTCAAGGGGAAGGCTACGGTGAAGACAGCGCCCAAGAGCGTGCTCAAGCCCAAAAAGGACGCCCTCATCGAGCGCGGGTTGTCTGCCGTAATTGAATAATACCGATACACTACCTTTAAGAATGCCTGTTTTCTGGCTTTCTGAACAAAATATCGCTTTCCC
>CAZAXA010000502.1:0-4840 GCA_964488965.1 uncultured Phaeodactylibacter sp.
GCGGCTTGTGATGAAGATGAAGCTAAAAGGATCGCCGATATACCATTCGGCTGTGAAGTAAGGAAGGTTTTGCCACCTATGTCAACTTGTAAAGCATGCTTTGGTGGAAATTGAATGACGACCGAATACCCTCCTCATTGAGTGTTGCTGCCATTGAACACCGATTTTTAATCGATACAGAATGACGTGAAAGACTCGCTGTAAGCCAAAAAATAATTTTTGAATTGCTTTACCATGGATAAAACCACCCTGATCCAACAGGCAAAAGCTTTGCTCTCGGCATCCGACCTGGATGCCGCCTTCGGCCTGTTGTTCGAATTTGCAGAAGAGCACCCAGAGGTGGATATAGACACCTTTATACATCTGAAATCCAGATACAACCGGGCGCAGAGCGACAAAAGGAAGAATGTCATTTCCAGTGAGGCCTATGAACTGGAGATATCCAAAACCATGGATGGTATTCTGGGGGCGCTCAATGCCCTTGAGAGGCCGGGGCCGGTTTTAGGAAAAATAACAACCGAAAGGGGGCTATGGAAATTGATAGGACTGGCTGCCATTCTTGGTTTGGTAGCCCTGGGCATCTACTGGGCTTTTAATCCATTCAATGTTCTGGCAGACCAGGATACGGTTAATGGCCGGATGCGGTCAGATTCGGCAACGGAAGCAATTGTGCCCGGGGAAGGCGGTCAAGATAATGAAAAGCGCCTTAAGGGAATGCCCGGAACGGGCATAGGCCATAAAAACCCGGCGACACCCGATAGGGAAACCGAAAAAAATGCCGGCAGTAACCCTGCGGGGCAATCCGTCAGCAGAAATACTTCTGCACCTGCGGAGCCAAAAGTGGAAAAAGCAGCTGCCAAAATCTTCAAAGTTACTTTAATGCTCAACAGCCATAATAGTGATGCGGTAATTTATGTGAATGGGGAAGAGGCTGTAGTTATTGAAGAAACGCATTTACTCAAAACCATCGAAGTGGAAGAAACTGAAGGGAATACCTTGATCGAATTAAAAAGGAACGGCAGGGTGGTGTGCGATATTAAGCGCAAAGTTTCCGGAGACATGAGGATTGCCCTACCCTGTGATTAAGAAAACTGATATGTAATAACTCTAACTTTTACTAACCATGGACAAATAGTCCTCAAAAATTTAGCGCCATGAAAGAATCCATCATCTTCTGCTTTTTTCTCCTCCCTCAACTGTTCTTTGCGCAATCTAATATTTGCCAGAACATTTACGTCTGGCCATTTTCTGATGGCAACGGAAGATTTGCTGTAGAATCAGCACAACTGGCCAATGAAGTCGAGGAAGCATTGACCCAGGAGGGCAAATGCATCGTGTTGCAACGGCGCAACTACGCATCCCTTTTCAGCCAGGTTGAAAATGAGGCGGCGATCCAGTCGGTAAATAACATGTCCGAATCCACCAGCAAGAGCTTAAAAACTATTGAAGCGGAAACCGTATTGTTTGGCTCCGTCGATAAGGATTTCTCCGGCGCGATCCGGCTTCAGGTCTCTTTTCAGGCGCTGAACAACCAACAGATTTTGTTGCAAAACTCCATTTTTTTGTCTGCCGAAGATGCACAGGATATGTTCAAGAGAAAGGAAAAGGTCCGGCAATTCATTAAGGCGTGCGTCAACCCGGAAGCCTTCAATGAAGAGCGGGATTGGAAGGAAGCAGGGCAGATTGGCACCAGGGAGGCCTTTTTATCGTATTTGGATATATACCCATCCGGATTATACACCTCCATTGCCAGAAGAGCGGTAAGTGACGAAACGGCATGGAGTGAGATATTAAACGAAACTAGAGACAGGCAGCAGATCAAATTGCTGGAAGATTATCGGGATGCTCAATTCAAAAGGCATGAAAACGAAGCCAATGCCTTGTTGGAAGATTTGCTTTTCCGTAATGGAAATTATGGAAAATATCTGACCCTGTTTCCCGACGGGCGGTATGCCGGGCAGGCTCAGAAAAATATGGAGGAGAACAGACAAAGGACATCAGAAGCGGCAACCCAAATTGGGGGTATTTTGAGCGATGTGCTTATAGACGGCCAAAAAACATCAGAACTTCCTGGCCAGACATCTGAAAACAGCCAAAATCCAACCTCGTATGGCGGACTTCAAAGCGGAACCTATACCATCCAGCAAAAAAGTACAGGCCGCTATGCAGATGCGTATGAAACCGTCAAAGATTATGCTCTTGTAACCCGGGACTGGCAGAATGACGGTTCTCAACATTGGATACTAACCCCTCTGGGAAACAATACTTATACTATTCAACAGAAGAAGACAAGCCGTTATGTAGATGCGTATGAAAACTCAAATAATTATGGGCTTGTGACCAGGCCTGTGCAGAACAACAGTTCCCAGCAATGGGTACTGACTCCTTTAGGCAACAACACTTATACCATACAACAAAAAAAGACAGGCCGCTATGTAGATGCTTATGAAAACTCCGATGACTATGCACTTGTTACCCGCCCCTGGCAGAACAATAGTTCTCAGCAATGGATCATAAAGCAACTATGAACTGGCCTTTTGAGGACTGGCTAATGATTTTTCCTGCCTTGCCGTGGGGGAGGTTTTCCTTCAACGCAAGGTTTCCTCTTAAACAAAAAACCCTTTGAAAATGAAACATCAAATCTTTCTCCCAATTCTGGCACTGCTCACTTTTTTCGTGATTTCCTGTGAAGAGGAGCGTCAATTCCCCGGTGTCCCTGATTCCGTTCCCCTCCTCATTGCTATCCAAAGCGATGTATGCTACCGGGAGGGCGAGTCATTGACGGTGTACGAGCCGAACAACAATGATTTCCAGATTTTCGATGAAGACAATTATTCAGTTGAATGGAAAGTGGGAAATGTCATCGTCGCCAGTGGATCCCGCATCGAATGCGTCTGCGGCAACTCCTACAAGGTTGTGGTCACGGATTTGGCCACAGGCAAAACTGCGCAAGCGAAACATACCCCAATAGAATGTGCGGACGGCTTGCAGAAAAATATCGAAGGCGTTGAAATAACGTACCTCCCTGCGCCACCCTTGAATATCAGCGAGGCAGACCTGTATGCTTGCCTGAACAATATTGGGGATAAGGACGGCGGTTGCTCCGGCCCCACCTGCGAAACTTTAATCGCAGAGTTGCGCCCCTATTATCAGAAAACAGTCAATGAAACGGGAGAAGCCCAAACCTTCTGTGTGGCATGCTGCCAGGATGGGGTGCTCGTTTATGCCCTGGTAATAGTCACTCCCAATAACATTCTGGAATCCCATCTTCAGAAAGAGTGATGCATCGCGCTGCCCTGCGTCCGGGCCGGGTGATTTCAAAGCGAGCGGCAACATTGGTTTTTTCGACAACATGGACGACCGCCCCATCCGCAGCACGGAATGGGCCACCTACACCATCGAGGGCACCGTTGACGAAGGCGCCGAAATGCTCAACTCCGGGGCCCTCCAGCACGCCCCAGGCGCCGGCTATTTCGATGAGTTCAGACTGAGCATCGAGGCCAGTCCCGGCCAGTGGGAGGCCATCCCGTTGGCCAACGCCGGTTTTGAAAATACCGAATGGGAGGATGGGAAACCGGAAGGTTGGCTGGGCAAAGTGTTTGATTTCGAAAACTTCGAGGTGGAGCAGAGCGCCGAACACCCCTTTGCGGGGAAGTATGCGCTGAAGGTGAAGGGCAGCAAGTGAGCCTGGTTTTTAATTTTTAAGACAAAAAAGTCTTTTTAAAACAGGTAATTTCTAAAGTTTTTTTGTTGATTTGTATCGCTTGTCGTCACCTTTTGGGTTAAGGCTGGGTGACGCAAGCTGTAGGATTAAAACTCTATCAATGAGTCAATTGGAAGCCAACAAAACGACCGTCCGCCATTTCTACGAAGAAGGCTGGAGCCGTAAAAATTTCGGCATCGTTGACCAGACCCACGCCGCCGATTGGGTGCACCACGACAAGTCCAACCCCAACGGCCTGGAAGGCGGCCCGGAAGGTAACAAAAAGCGGATGCGGGAACTGAGCGCTGCTTTTCCCGACATTCATTTCCAAATCGAGGACATGGTGGCGGAAAATGACAAAGTGGCCGTGCGTTTCACGGCCACTGGAACGCAGGCCGGGCAGTTTGGCCCCATCCCGCCCACGGGGAAAAAAGTGCGCATGGACGGTTTCATTTTGCACCAGCTGAGAGACGGAAAAATCGTGGAGGACTGGGTGGTGAGGGATACTTTTGGGCTGATGGTGCAACTGGGGGTAATCCCGATGGCCGGGAAATAAAAGACTGAAAAAAGCAAAGCGATTTCCGGTGCCATTACTCTGAATTCAAAACAATATGCCATGAAAACATTGACTGCCTTTTTATTGCCCCTTTTATTTTTTCCTGTTCTTGCCGTTGGCCAAAATAACTGCGACACCCTTTCTTTTTTCAGCCAGGGCTCAAGGCTCGACGGCTATTTCTACCCTTCGGAAAAACTGAATTCCCCCACAATGCACAACAACAATTGGTGCCAGATGTGGCAGAATGGATTAAAATGGGCCAGTGATTTTTCTGTTGTATTTTTGGTAGTGGGTCAAATAGGTTGATCAAGCTACTGCGGCCGCTCCAAATTTTCCGTGCTTGAAGTAGTAGCGGTTGATGTACATCCCGATGACCTTATCATGAATTTCTTCGTTCTTTGAAAAGCAGATTGTTTTACGGCTCAGCCTTTTGAGGTGTATGCGGAAGTTGAGGTTTTTGCGTTCGATCCTCCAAGTATTGTCCTTGCCGGTGATTTGCCGGTATTGTGGCGGCAAGCAGCGCTCATAAGAGCATGTTTGGAGCACAAATTTTGCAATCACCGCATTCTGGATAAAATAAT
>CAZAXA010000503.1:0-4600 GCA_964488965.1 uncultured Phaeodactylibacter sp.
GCTTTGGTTAGCGTATAAAGTTGATTGTAAAACTTTATTTCAAAAAGGTTGATGACGTGGTCGTTGCGATCGATTATTAAATCGATCTGAGCCCCTGCTTCGGTATTTGTGCCTTTCTTATAGAAAGAACCAGACAAAGAATAAATGCCGGCAATGCTCATGGACTTTTTGATTTGTGGAATATGCTTGAGGCAAATACTTTCAAATGCATAGCCACTCCAGGTTTTAAATGCCTGGGTTTGGCTCAAATGATGCCAAACATCTCCACCTTCGTGTTCTTTATCTTCAATAAACTGGAGGTAAAAAAGCGAATATTCATCTGTCAACCGGTATAATTTTTCCTTTTTCTTTTTCCTGAACGGACGAAAAGCCGAAACGAATCCGGAATGCAATAGTTCTTCCAATACCCTCGAAATAGGCCCACCTGCTGAAAGCTGCGTTGCTTCTACCAGTTGTTGGCGGGTCAGCCCCTGTCGTTTCCTGGCCAATGCTCTGACAACTGCAATATGGCTTTCCGCATGAGCAAAAAGAGAAGCAAATAAGTTGGAAAATTCTGTCCGCAACAGGCCATTGGGGGAAAAGCATATTGTATTAATGTTCTGAATCGCACTTTCTTCTCTTACAATTTCCTTCAAATAATGTGGAACGCCGCCCATCGCCATATAAAGTTGGACGATTTGGTAGCGGTCAAAATGGATATCACGGCTTTGCAGGTAATTTTCCGTTTCTGCCAGAGTAAAGGGTTGAAGATGAATCCGCTTGGTGATCCGATTGTGTAGGCCTCCTTTGTGTTTGACTACTTTATTGATCATCCAGGAAGCAGCCGAACCACAGATAACTACAACAATGTTTTGTTGAACCGCCCAACTGTTCCAAAAATAACTCAGCCCTCTTAAAAAGCCTGACTTATGAGTGGCCATCCAGGGCAGTTCATCCAGGAATACGACTAATTTTCTTTTCTGGCTCTTTTGTTTAAGATATTCAATCAAAAGGAAAAAGGCATCCAGCCAGTCTTTGGGAGGATTGATGATCACAGCTTCGGGAGCAAGCTCTTTTAAGCTATTGGCAAAATTCCGCAATTGCTCACTCCGGGGCGCATTCTGAATGCCGGTAACTGAAAACACAATATGCTTTTTGTAAACCTCATTGACAAGAAATGTTTTTCCAATGCGCCTCCTGCCTATTACCGACACCATTTCCGCTTCGCCGGATTCCAACGCACGTTGCAAAATCTTCTTTTCTTCTTCCCGGCCAATTAATTCTCTTTGCATACACAATTACTTGTTCCCAAAGATTTTTCCAATAAAAAAAACATCAGTGGTAAAATCTGCTTTTTTTCAAGTAGATTTCTCCAAAAATAAAAATTATTTGTGGATAAAAGTACTTAGCTGGAAAATTTACAAATCAGCCTTGAGCCAGGCCCACAGGATTTGTCAAAGAAGGGTCAAAAAAAAGCAAGCCGCGTTGCCAAAAAAAGGAAGCATCGCAGGGAGGCCAGCACCAAAAAAGATTATATTCAAATTTCTTTTCGCACACACCAAAAGCTATGAAGAGTGAAACCATTCACCCGAGATATTATCTGGGTTTTCTGCTGTGCTGCACTTTTTTCATTTCCACCCTCACCGCGCAGCAGCCTTTCGTCTGCCGGGGCAGCTTCTATCTGGCCATCGCGCCGCAGAACTCCAGTTCCCTCTACGAAGTACAGATCAGCGAGGCCACGGGCAATGTCACCTTCCACGGCCTGCCCGCCGGGCCGCAGCGCTTTGTGATCAACGGTATGGGCTACCGCTCCGTCGACAATTACATCTACGCCGTCAACTCCGATACCGGCGAGCTGTACCGCATCGATGGCAGCGGCGATGCCACGCTACTGGGCCTGCCCGCCGGTATGCCGCCCAGCGCCGGCTACCCTGCAGGCGACGTCACCCCTGACGGCCGTTACCTGATGGTGCTCTCCGTCAGCGGCGGCTTCAACGGTTCTACCGAGGCCATCATCTCCATCGGCCTGGAATCGCTCTCCTATCCGGCTACCGTCAAAAACTTCCCCAACAACAACTCCGCCGTTTACGACATCGCCTTCGACCCCACCGACGAGACGCTCTACGGCTGGGATGCCGTCAATCAGCGGCTGGTCATCATCGACTGGCAGGAGGGGCTGATCCTCACTCCTTTCGCGCCGGATGTGAAGGGCGGCACCCTGGGCTCCATCTTCTTCGACGCTTTCGGAAACCTGTACGGCTATGGCAGCTCTATCGGCGCCAACAGCCAGAATACCTTCTTCAGTATCGACAAAACCACCGGCAGGGTCACCATCGAGGCTACCGGCCCGGCGGCCCAGCGCAGCGACGGCTGCTCCTGCCCGTACACGGTACAGATGAAAAAACGGGCGGCGCCGCACCGCGCCATCCCCTGCAGCGAACTGACCTATTACTTCGAGCTGGCCAACGCCTCCGGGCGGACACAACTGGATCTTACCTTCGATGATGTCTTCCCTGAAGGCTTCCTTATCACCGGCATCGACAATCCCGCGGGCGGAACCATCACTGCCGGCGGCCCGGGAACGAACCGGTTGCGGATCGAAGGCATCAACCTGCCGGAAGGGCTCAGCATCCTGTCCGTCACCGTCGCTGTGCCTGAGGGCGCTTACGGCGTTTATAAAAACCAGGCCACCCTCAGCGGCCTGCCCGAAGGATTGGGAGATATTGCCGTATCGGACAACCCCGCCACAGCCGTGCAGAACGACTCCACCAGCGTCTTCATCGACTCCCTCTACATCGGCTTCGGCCCCGTCCCGGATGCCCTTTGCCCCGGCGAAACGGCCACCCTGTCGCCTGCCTCCTCCGGAGGGAATTTTCTGTGGAGCGACGGTTCCTCCGGGCCGGAACTGGCCGTTACTCAGGGCGGCCGGTATTCCGTCACGGTCAGCAGCGGATGCGATACGGCTACCGCAACGGTTGATATCACCGAACCCTCCCTGAGCCTCGAACTGGGGCCGGATTTGGAGATACTGCTCGGCGACAGCCTGGCCCTGCAGCCCGGCCTGGCGGGCGACGCCCCCCTCTCGTACCAATGGCTGGGCGATAGCCTCTCCGCACTGTCCTGTGCCAACTGCCCGGAACTCCGCCTCCGCCCCCTTTTCGATGGAACCTACTACCTGTCCGTAACCGACGCCAACGGCTGCACCGCCCTGGATTCCGTTGCCGTGCGCGTACTGAAGGACCGGGAGGTGTACATCCCCAATGCCTTCAGCCCCAACGGCGACGGCCGCAACGACACCTTCTACCCGCAGAGCCGCAGGGCGGAGGAGATCGCGGCCTTCCGCATTTTCAGCCGCTGGGGCGAACTGGTTTTCAGGGCGACGGATATTTATACCAACGACAGCAGCAAAGGATGGGACGGAGCTTTCCGGGGGAGAACGCTGTTGCCCGGAGTGTATGCCTACGTGGTGGAAGTGCGCTTCCTGGACGGTTTTGTCAGGAGGCTGACGGGGGATGTGCAGTTGGTGAGGTGAGGGGGAGGGGGCTGGTTTCTGGTTTCATGACAATAAACCTCAGAAACTCCGGAAACCTACTCCTTCGCCACCTTCCTCAACTGCTCCATATCCCTTATGAGCAGGCGTTTGCGGTTGAAAGTCAACAGGTTGCGGTTGCGCAGTTCGTTGAGCACGGTGGTGACGGTCTGCCGGGAGGTGGCGGTCAGGTTGGCGATTTCCTGGTGGGTGAGGAATTTGCGGACGAGCATTTCGTAGCCTACGCGTTGGCCCTTCCTCTCGCCCAGTTCGTGCAGGAACTCGATGATGCGGGTGCGGCTGTCCTTGAAAATGAGGGACTCGAGGCGCCGCTCCATCTCCAGCATGCGCGAGCCCATGATCTTCATGAGGAAAAGGCTGAGAGCGTTGTGGTCGCGCATCATACCCTTCATATCTTCTACTGACATCACACAGGCGGTGGTGTTTTCCATAGCGTAAGCAAAATCGCGGCGCTTCTCTTCCCCGATGAGGGACAGCTCGCCGAACACTTCGCCGGTAGAAAGGATGGCTTTGGTGATCTCCTTGCCGGAGTCGCCGTAAGCGCCGATCTTCACACGGCCCTCCGTGAGGAAGTAGATCTTGTCGGCATGTTCATCCGGCAGGTAGATGTATTCTCCTTTTTCAAAATGCTTATGGACGTGCTGCTCCATGTCGCCCCTGCTGATCTTTTTGGGGCAGAAGATGCCGGTGACGTCGATATTTTCAAGATACCAGAGGGATTGGTTGCTCATGGTTTTATTAATTTAGAATGCCGGAAAGAAGTGGTGTCTCAGCCTGAAAGACATATACAGGCACTCTCCAGCTATTTAATCAGCATATGAACCCATTTTCGGTTTGCTGCACCAAATTTAAGAGAAATAAACTGTCTTGATCTTAACAATAAGATCACTTTTGTATCACAAAGGTGTGGGTTGGCAAGGGGAAGGGGCGTTCCATATTATCGTTCTACCGTATGACAATATGAGGATTACAGTAGGAGACATTCTAAGCTATCTGGCTTCAGGAATGACTATGGAGGAAATTCTCGAAGATTTTCCCAAACTTACCCGAGAGGATATTTTTGCAGCTCTT
>CAZAXA010000503.1:4610-4835 GCA_964488965.1 uncultured Phaeodactylibacter sp.
CTGCCGCACAAAAACATACGGCAATTATCAAAATCGCTGCCTGATATTATTACCTGTTATGATCTTAATTGATACTAATCTTTCTCCAAGGCTAGCTGTATTTTGTAACCCCCAACCTCATAGCAATATAGCCATATAACCATCCAGCAACCCCCCTCTATCCTACTCATCCGGCCGCAGATCAAACCGCTTCTGCAGCTCCGTGATCTTCGGATTCGTCTCCCG
>CAZAXA010000504.1:0-4828 GCA_964488965.1 uncultured Phaeodactylibacter sp.
CGAAGGCTGCCTCTGGCAGCCCCTAAAAAGGCGATATCATACGAAAAACCTGCTTCAGGAAAGTTTTCGCGGGCCTCCGGGCATTCACGGTAGGACACGAGCGTAGCGGCTGATGAAATAAACCGCACCCTGGCGTGGCGCCTCGGGCGGCGCATTCCTCCGGCCGCCGGAATCCCTCATTCTTCATTCATTTTGAAGAAAGCGTGATCTTCTTTGCCGCCGCTTTACTGCCCTGCCGGATTTCCAGGAAGTAGCGGCCCGGGCCGTTCTGGTACAGGTTGACATTATCCCGGAACTCTCCCGAGAAATTGCCCAGGTCGTACTGGTAGATCATCCGGCCGGACTCGTTGAAGATGCGGATTTTCGTTTCACCGCTGTTGGGCAGGGTGAACTCCATCCCGAAGGCGCCATCGTCCTGTTCCAGGGAGAAATCCTCAAGGGCCAGGTTATTGGCGGCGTTCAGCTCGATGTTTTTTTCCTTTTTCAGCTTTGCCGCTTCATCGGCGCCGACGTTCTGGATCTCGATCCTTACATTTTCCTCGCCGGAGCGCGGTTCAGGAGCGACGGCGCCATCCTCTCCTTTCTTAAAGTAGCGGTCGAACCACTGGCCGGGCTGAGGGGCTACGCCGATCCTCATCTTTGCGGCTTCTTCAGGCTTAGTCTCACAGAGCGATTTGATAGGGCCGCTCTTTTTCATTTTCTGGCCTTTGCGGAGGAATTCGACGGCGATCTCATCGCCGACCTTCATTTTGGTGATGGCGGTGGTGATGTCCTGCCAGTCTATCATGGAATACCCATTGATGGCGACAATACGGTCGCCGTCTTCCATGCCGATGGCTTTGGCCGTAGAGTTGTCGACAATATTGACCATAATCCCGTCGGCTTCCCCTGTATCCATCCCGTCGGCGCTGATGCCGAAGAAAGGTTTCTCGCACTTGTCCTGTGGTGCGCTTTTGCTTTCCCCGCGCGTGCCAAAAGTTACCTTCAGGCTTTGTTTTTTCCCTTTCCGGTAGAGGTGTAAAGCAGCCGACTGGCCAGGTTCATACTTGTGGATGATCCTGGTGAGGCCTTGTTCTTCGCCGGTGCGGTATTCGTCGATGCCGTAGATGTAATCGAAGGGCTGGACTCCCGCCCGTTCGGCGGCGCTGTTTTCCACCACGCGGGTGACGTAACTGCCGTACAGGTTGTCGAAGCCCAGTTTGCGGGCCTTTTCCTCGGATAATTGTTCGGAGAAGATACCCAGGAAGGCGCGTTCTTGTGTTGTGTTTTGGGCCGGCAGCCGGCAGGCCCACAGGCCGGCTACCAGGATAATTGCAAAGTATTTCATCTTATCGTTTTTTCTGCGTAACACTTTTCATCACTCTCAAAGACAAAAGAAGGGCGGCAAGGGTTGCTTTGGGAAGGCCTGCGGCAAAGTGTGAAGGTATATTCCGGCGCCTGTCGTTAAAGATGATGGGGCGTACTTTCACTATATGACGTTTTTCATGGCTTTATCAAACATTTCTCCCAAAGCATCCGGCGCAACCCATTTTTGATAAGTATCGCTCCCCAGGAGAACATCTTCGAAGGGGAATTGGCGAGAAAAGGCGGCCGCCTTTTTTTCAAGAAAGACGCCGGCGTATTTAGGGCGGTCCAAACGGCCGATGCCAATCATATATCCCCAAAGGTGAGAGAGGTCATCTTTGTCTGTGGGCTGTAGCATATAAACGTAGTTAAGCTCGCCGTGCGCTGATGTTTTGGTCATCATGATATTGCGGAGGTTGAGCGGGTCCAGGCTGCCGGTGGTGATCTTTCGCCTGCCCCGGAATTCTACCTTGCCGCCGGGATGTACCTTCATCGGGAAACGCGTTACTACGGGCTTGCCGGCTTTTACGTTGCTCACATAGAGGATGTATTCTCCCTTCAGTTCGGTGAGGTATTCCAGGTAACTTAAGGATTTGCGCTGCTCAACCGATTCCCTCAATTCCTGAAAAGTGTAGATATTGCCATCAGAGATTTTTAACTCCGTACCTTTAAGGAAAGCTTCTATGGCCACCCTTTCAGCCTCGGAAATATCCTCATCCTGTTTGGTGTTCCGGTTTTGGTTTACCATCACCATAATATTGGCGAAGGCGCGCCCTTCAGGTGAAACATTGGTATAGGCTGCCACTGCCACCTCCTGTGTGCCCAGCGCATTATACCTGCCGGTGTTGATGAGAAAGGAAGCAATCCGTTCATCGTATTTTATCCTGGATAAGACGGGGTTGGTTTCTACGGTGACATGTGCGTAACCCTGAAGGTGAGTGACGTGCCCCCGGTAAACCGAGCCGCTTGGCGTGTTCTCGATCAAAGCCTCATTACTCTTTGAGTTTATTGTCAGTTGAAAAGATTCGTACTCTTTATTTCTCAGGTAGTAACAATTATAGGTTATTCGGTTGGATTTGGGAATATATGTGGAAGGGTGTTTAGCCTTTCGTACGGGGATGCCTTCTGCCCACGTATGCTCCCAGTGCCGGTTAATATATTGTGCAAGAGTATATCGCGTATTGTTCTCGATTTCCTGGTAAGGCCCGTGCACAGCAAAGGCTTTATTCCAGAACCACCCGCAAATCATTCGGCCGTCAAAAGAGAAGAGGTTGACTGCCGGGATGTTGTCGAAGAGGCGGATTTCGAAATTGGGAAACTCACTTAGGCTTTCTAAAGCTTTCAGGTTATCCCAGACCCGGGAGCTGACATCAGTATTGTGATTGGACAGCCCCTTGGTCCGTAGTTTGCTACTCATCGATTTGGGGTCAACCAAGAGGATGTTGACTTGGCATCCCTTCTGGAGGGCGGTTTTGAAGCCTACTTTCAGGTCTTCAACGGATGTCAGGTAAGTGTCAAGTATTCGGATAGACTTCTGCGCTTTGGCAAACTCTCGGTGAATATAACCGGTAGGTATGCCATCATAATAGCCTAATACTCCTGAATCTTCAAGTGCAATTCGTTCAGCGGAACGAGGAGGATCCATTAGTTTGAACGATTCGCCTTCTTCGGAGACGTATTCGTTATGTTGAGGCACAAAACGGTATTGGTTAAAAGGCCTGCCAATCAGCAACTCTTCCAGCTTCTGAAGCCAGGCTGTAATCTTTCGTTTTTTCAGATCGGAAAGCTTTTGTACCCCATCGGTTTGATTAAAGCTGTGATACCGGGACAGGGTAGGGACAGAAATGTTGTATTGTGTTGATTTTAGGGTACTCACAATCTCTTCCTGGGTATAAATCGGATCAGTGGTTGTAAGCAGGTGGTAAGCAGTACAAAAACGCTGATAGTTTTTCATAAAAAATAAAAGTTTCAAAATTTTTGATAAGATCGTCATTTTTTATGAAAAAAGACAGTTTAAAAATGAAAATTTGACATACCATTCAATGATGAGTAGATTTGTTTGCAGATTCATTGATCCCTAAAACTATTGCAGTATGATTAGCCTTTTTGCAAAACATTCTTTGATTTTACAATTGCTCCTTTCTGTTAAAAAATCGACTGAAGCCCAACGTATCCTTCCCTTTATATCCTGGCACGGGTAGTGCTATAGCGGCCTTAGGTTAGTGTGTGGCCACATTGAGGCTTAATTAATTCTCAGGCCTTTTATTTATCGGCTGCCCCCTGGCGGCGAGGTACTGCCATGCCCAGTGTTATTTACTTACCCCTCAATCCTTAAAACTATGAAAAGTAAGATTTTTACCCCGCCTAAGGCATTCCCTTTCCTGCTTCTCCTCGCTTTATGCCTTACAAACCCCGGTTTTGACCGCTTTTCTTATTTTATTGACCAGAAGAGGGCAGAAATTCTGAACCCCGGGCAAAACTTTGCTTTCAAACTGGGAGGCGTTTTGGGCGAATATGAAACCTGCCGCCGGAATTTTCTTATAGGCAGTATATATACGGCTACTTTCCGTTCTGTATTCCTGGGGCGGGAGATGCCCTTTTATGTCTGTCTCGGCATTGCCGGGGCTTTTATCCCGCTGGGCATTCACCCGGCAGCCAAAGTGCGGTGGATGCGCAGCCAGAACTGCCGCCGCTACAACTCCTGATCTGCTAACTTAAAAAATAAGGCCATGTTAAACCGAGAATATCCTCTTCAGAAAGGCGCCGACAATACCCGGCGGGAACTACAACAGCTTCATAATACTTTCAACCATTCTGCTTCCAGCGCTCAGCAAAGAGAGGTTATGCTAATCCGGCAGGTGGACAGCATACTGGAAAAGCAGCAATCCTGGATGGGGCGGCTGAGCCTTAGCCAGGGAGAACGAGAACTATTACAGGTACACTTCAACCAGCAGAAAGAGGCCATCAGGCTGGCGCTGGAACATAAAAACCAGAGTATGAAGGCTGTTGCCGAGGCCAATGTCCGTTTCGTGCAGGAAGCCTGCAACAGCCTTCTGCTGGCGGGCCGCTCGGGCATGCAATCTGCCGTGCGGGCCATTTATCAGGAAAATGCCCTTCAACTCAACCGGAAACTGGAAGCGCTCAATCAGCAGTTTTGGGAGTTGATTGAGGAAAAATTGCAGGACGCCCTGCAGCGGCCGGAGATTCTGCAGGAGACCATACGCCGTCAGGTAGAGGGTATGATATTCCGCTGGAACGGGCAGTACGAACAGGTATTGGAAGAATTTTCCCAATTGTTGAATGAAAAAGTGTGACCCATCATGAAAAACAAGCCTTTGAAATTTTGCGTACCCTTTTTGGCCCGATTGGCCGGGGCTGCTCCGGATATCTATTTCCGCTGCAGCAACAGTGAAAAGATACGCATACAGATGATCGGCGCAGTGCTGATTTTCACTCCTATGGTTTCAGCGCTTATCATGGCAGG
>CAZAXA010000505.1:0-4814 GCA_964488965.1 uncultured Phaeodactylibacter sp.
TAAGGCCGCCGAAAAACAAGAAAAGCGTAAAGAGACTTAGTGCCTCCGGCACTAGGGCGTCCTCAAAAAGCCGGCTGCCCCCAGGTTAAATGGTGAGGCGGAGATCACCGCAGCCGCCACTCCCGGCCGGCGGCAAAAACAATGATGTCCATTTTCCGGTTGCCAATAAGATCGCACGTTTCAGAAGCTAATACAGCAGCTGAAAAACGATGCAAAACTGCCGATTTGTTTTATTTTCATACCAAAAACCACCTATGAAGATCGCGATAGGCAGTGATATGAAGGCCCACCTGGCGCAGGTTCTGCCCGAAGAGCTGAAAAAACGAGGCCATGAAGTGGCTGTCTTTGGCGCACTGGCGGCCACTCCCGCCCCCTGGACGAAAGTGGCCATCGAGGTGGCCGAAAGGGTAGCGGCCGGCGAATACGATCAGGCGGTGCTTTGCTGTTGGACAGGCACCGGCATTAGCCTGGCCGCTAACAAAGTGAAGGGCATCCGGGCCGCCCTCTGCGGAGACGCCCAAACGGCGGCCGGCGCCCGGAAGTGGAACGACGCCAATATCCTCTGTATGAGCCTGCGCGCTACCTCTGAAGAAGTCGCCCGGGAGATGCTGGACGCCTGGTTCGCCAATGAACCGAGTACGGATGAGGAGGATGTGGCCTGCCTTCGTTACCTGGAAGAGTGGGAGGCAAAGCATTAGCCCATGGAGCGCCGCCAGTCCCGCCACCCCTTGATGCAGAGCAACAGGTACACCCCATACAAACCGGACGTCAGATACAGGCCCTTCAGCACATAAATATTGATGGCCACAACATCCACGATGATCCAGATGATCCAGTTTTCCAGTTTTTTGCGGGCCAGCAGGAACTGGGCTACCAGGCTGGCTACGGTGGTGAAGGCATCCGGGTAAGGGAAGTCGGCGTTGGTGTTGGCCTTCATGAGGGCGCCCCATACGATGAAACCCGCCAGGATGAGGGCGCTCCAGGCAGCGATCTCATTTCCTGTCAGGCGGGTGACGGGAAGCTTGTCCTCCTCCTGCCCCTTGTGCGCCCAGTTCCACCAGCCGTAAATGTTCAGGATTACATAGATGAAATGCAGGATCATGTCGGAATAGAGACGGGACCCGGCGAAGATGAAGATGTACAGCCCCACGCTGAGCAGCCCGAAGGGCCAGGCGATGATCTTCTCCCGGGTGAGCAGATAGACGTGCGTCATGCCGCTCACCACGGCGATAAATTCCATAACTTGCAGTGCGGTCAGTTCCATTGGGTATTCGGCCTTTACAAGCAAAAGTACACAAAGAATGATTATCGGCATCGGCGGAGTAAGCCGGTCGGGGAAAACGACGCTGGCCAGGCGCCTGGCCAGGCATTTCCGGAAGCAGGGCCTTACCGCCATTATCCTACATCAGGATGATTTCGTTTTTCCCGAAGAACAAATCCCCAGGATACGGGGAAAAACGGACTGGGAGCATCCCGGTTCCATCGATTTTGAGTGGTTCCGGCAGGTCATAGCAGCCCATGCCCAGAGCAGCGACGTGGTCATCGCCGAGGGCCTGATGGCCTTTTACGATGAACATACCAATGCCCTTTACGACAAGTGCTTTTTTGTGGAGATCGGCAGGCATACTTTCCTGGATCGAAAATCACAGGACCTCCGTTGGGGCAAAGAACCGGACTGGTATATGGAGCACATCTGGGAGAGCTTTCAGCAGTACGGGCAGCCTCGGCAACCCTTGCCGGCGATGCTTGTCATTGATGGCGAGAAGGCTATCGATTGGAATGAAGTATTGGAATTCATCAACTTTTCCTAATTTTCAGGCAAACAAAAAACTATCGCCATGGCCCGGTTTTTTATTTTCCTCACCATGCTCTGGCTGGCTGCCTGCAACCAGCCTGCCCCATCTGCCGTACAGGAAGCTTCTTCTGAATCAGCGGAAGCAGTAGATTCCACGGGTTTCAATGCTGCGCTTGCCGAAGAACTGGGCGCCGACCCCTACGGCATGAAGCAATACGTAATGGCCTTTCTCAAAGCAGGCCCCAACCGGAGCCAGGACTCGCTGGAGGCAGCCCGGTTGCAGCGCGCCCATATGGACAACATTCGCCGGCTGGCGGAAGAGGGCAAGCTGGTGCTCGCCGGGCCCTTCATGGATGAGGGCCAGTTGCGGGGTATCTACGTATTCGATGTGCAGACCATTGAAGAAGCTGAAGCGCTGACTGCCACAGACCCTTCCGTCCAGGCCGGCCGCCTGGTTATGGAACTGCACCCCTGGTATGGTTCGGCAGCCCTCCTGAAGGTTAATGAGCTGCACGCGGCCATTGCCAAAGAAAAATTTTAGCGGTTGGGCCAGCCGTCAGTAATCGGCCCCATCAGGAGGAGTGGCCATCATTTTTGCGATAGGGCGCAGATTCATCCACCACTGTTTCACCGGACGTTGGTGTACGGCATCTACCAGTTCGGGCCAGCGGGCCATATCGACGAACTCTACCCTGCCCTTCTGCAGGCCGATGAAGGATGCCTGTTTGTTGCCCTCCAGGCATTCTTTGATCAGGTACTCCGTACATAAGCGGGCGAGCCTGATGGCCAGTATCCGATCGTAGGGAGAAGGGTCGCCTCCTTGCTGCAGGTGGCCGAGAATAGCCTGCCGGACATCGAACAGCTCGCCGCCCTCTTCTTCAAACAAAGCCGCCATGAAGGAAGTGCTGTACAGGGGATTGGCCCGCTCATTCCGGATCATGAGCCCCAGCCGCTTGCCCTTGGAAAACCCTTCCACCAGATTCTCCAGGTCTTTCTGCAAGTCTTTCAGCTTTACGCCTTCCTCGTGCAGGTAGACCCGTTCGGCGCCGGTGGCAATACCGCTGACCAGGGCTAGGAAACCGCAGTCGCGCCCCATCACTTCCACGACAAAACAACGCTTGGAGGCCACGGCCGATTGCTTGATCTTATCCACCACCTGAACGATGTTGTTCAGTGCCGTATCGGAGCCGACGCTGCGCTCCGAGCCGGGCAGGTTGTTGTTGATCGTCGCCGGCAGGCAGACCATGGGAATATTGAAGGCATGAAATTCCTTCCTCTTCTGGTACATGTCGTAGATGGCCTGATAACCGGACCAGCCGCCGATCATCAGGATGGCGTCGATCTTATGTTCTTCAATGGTCCGGGCAATAGCATAGAAGTCGGTACCGGACAATACTTTCCGGTTCGTTCCCAATTCTGCTCCGCCCATGGTGGCCCAGCCGCCAACGCTCATCCAGTCCATTTCCTTTAGCCTGCCGGCAACCAGCCCCCGAAAGCCGTCGCTGACGCCCAGCATGATATGCCCCTGGTCCAGGCCTATACGGACTGCCGTAAGGACAGCCGTGTTCATACCCGCTGCCGGCCCTCCTCCGTGTAAAACGGCGATCCTGAGCCGCCGTTGGCCCGGAGAGGGTTCTCTAGGCAAGATGCGGATGATCACTTTCAATGTTTCATAAGCTTCGGCAAAAACCCCTCCGCGAAGCTCCATGGCCTTGCTATACTCCCCCTCCTGGATCAGGCCGCGTACGCCATGGGTGGTTTTCACACATTCCATCAGAGGGGCGGTAATGACATCATTTTCCTGTACGCCAACCAGCAGGGGTTCATCATGGGGGGAACTCGCAGCGATCTTTTCGATGGCAGTGCATCCCAGCAGGGTGGTCATGTACCGGTCATAGGCACTGGGAGCGCCTCCCCGCTGTACATGCCCGAGGATGGTTATCCGCGTGTCTTCGCCCAGGCGTTCCTCCAGTACCTGCTTGACGTAGGAACTGCCGATCGGGTTGCCCTTCGTATCGCGGGCTCCTTCTGCCAGTATTATGATATTATCGCGCCTTCCGGCCTCTCTGCCGGCCTTGAGCAGTGCGCACATATTATCTTCCCATTCACCCGGCTCGGGAGGGTCTTCCGGAATGAAGACCCAATCGGCGCCACAGGACAGGCTGGCCATCAGCGCCAGATAACCGCAGTTTCTGCCCATGACCTTGATGACGAAGGTGCGCTGGTGGCTGGCGGCAGTGCTGATGATGGCATCCACCGCTTCGGTTATCCTGAACAGGGCCGAATCGGCGCCGATGGTCATATCCGTTCCGCACATGTCGTTGTCGATAGACCCCACCAGGCCCGTGATGAAAATAGAGCGGTACTTTTCGGCGCGCTTCCTGGTGATCTTGTTTTCCCCAAGCAGGGCGTCGATATGCTCCGCCCATTCCTGCCGCAACACATTGGCGCCGGTCAGGCTTCCATCGCCGCCGATCACCACCATGGCGTCAATATCCCGGCTGATCAGGTTGAGTACGGCCTTGCGCCGGCCTTCTGTGGTCATGAATTCTTCTGACCGCGCCGAGCCGATAGCCGTGCCGCCTTTATGCAGTATCCCTCCAACCGACGACCATCCCGCTTTCTGGATATAGTCGCCCCCCAGGATCATTCCTTTATAACCTTCATAAATCGTGTAAACATCAAAGCCTTTATGTACAGCAGCGCGTACGACTGCCCTCACTGCCGGATTCATCCCCTGGGCATCGCCGCCACTGGTTAGCACTGCGATCGATTTTTTATCCGCCATACGAATAGTATTACATTTAGACGATCTGCAAATATGGCAATTTATCGAGGGAGGGGCGCCGGAATCGGCTTTAATTTATTTACAGTTTCGGCGGCTCCCATCCTTTTTCATACGTTCTGCTCCAGTAGGTTTCCATGATATTTCTGTCTTCAAACTTTCCCGTGGCAGGGTCGATTTTCAGCCGTGTGTTGCCCATGCGGTAGGAAATGTTGGCGTAGTGGCAAAGGTGGG
>CAZAXA010000506.1:0-4813 GCA_964488965.1 uncultured Phaeodactylibacter sp.
CCCCACTTACGTTTATACCCCCTATGTGCCCTCAAATTAACCCTTTTCCCAATCAGGAACAATGTTGCCATCATCTTTTTTCAGAAAATCCAGCGGGCTTCTCAACTTCCGACGGCGATGTTCAGTGATATGAGTATAAATCTCCGTAGTCTTAGAAGAATTGTGCCCCAAAAGATGCTGAATATAACGGGAATCGGTGCCCCGTTCCATAAGGTGAGTGGCAAAGCTATGCCGTAAAGTATGCACTGTAGAATAAGGATTCACCGCCGCCGCTTCAGCAGCCCGGCGGTATATTTTCTGAACACTGCTTTTGGAGTACTGCCCGCCATCCTGTCCCTCAAATAACCAATAATCCGGGCGATACACCTCCAGGTATCTTTGAAGTGTTTCCCAGAGCACCGGAGAAAGGACAGTATAGCGATCCTTTTTCCCCTTGCCACCAAAGACGAATATTTCCATGCTCCCCGAATGGATATCGGTTATCCGGAGATTGATCAGTTCGCTGAGCCGCAGGCCTGCACTGTAAATCGCCATCAGTATGGCGCGGTGTTTCGGGTTGTCCGTGGCCTTGAATAAGCGTATGACCTCTTCCTCGTTCAGGACAGTGGGCAAACGGCAGCTTTTTTTTGGCCGCGGCAGTTCATAGTAAGTGCGTGGCCGTTTCAATACTTTCTCATAGTAGAACTTCAGGGCGTTAATTGCAGTATTTTGCGTAGATTCAGACCACTTGTTTTCCCGGATCCGTATTTCCATATAGCGTAAGATATCCTCTTTGGCAGCATCAGCAGGATGGCGGCCAGCCAGAAAACCGAGAAAATCCCTGAATATACTTCGGTAACTCTTTAGAGTATTGTAACTGTAGCGTTTAAGTACCAACATACGTTCCAATTCCAAAGCCTGGCCTTCATGCGGCACAGGCGGCGCCTCCGGCCTTTGTTTGGCCGGCCTTTTGGACACAGGGACGGTAGGCTTTTCCGGTATCTCAGCCGGAATGCCCGCCGGCATTCGGGTAGCCTCCCCCAGTATCAGGCGGGCCTGCCGAAGCGTTTCTTTCGTGAGCGGAATACTATAGGGGGTTAAGGTAAAAACTGGCATATTTTATCACGTTTTCTCCCAAATTTAAATCCATTTTTATCCATAATCAACGGGAAATCATTATTTTGCGATTGTAACCGATTATTATCGGGTAAAGATCGTTTTTTATTGGATAAAATTGGATGGCCCAATCATTGATCTAAAAACTGGAAAGAATGGCCCGGGCTTGTCTGAATTGCGGGATCAAACTACAGGGGCGCGCTGACAAGAAATACTGCTCCCTGTCCTGCAAAAATGCTTTCAACGCCACACAGCGCCGCCAAACCCGCTCCGTTACCCGGGATGTGGACCGTATCCTCCACCGCAACCACGAGATCCTGCAAACCATCATGGGGGAAAAACGAAAAAAAATGATGATCGCCCGCCTGGAACTGACGAAAATGGGCTTCCACTTCGATTACCTTACCGGCATCTACACCAACCGGCAGGGCAAAACCTACCACAACGTTTACGACTTCGCCTGGATGGAATTCAGCAACCAGGAGATATTGATCATAAAACGCTGATAAAGGCTTTCCCTCACTCCCATCCCCTCACCCACACAAAATAAGGCCGGTAGTTATCCGCATTGGTGAAGACGTCGGAAAAATTCAGGGAGTTGACATTATAGGAAACCAGCAGCGCTCCGTCGTTCAGGAACTGCGTGTGCGCAAAAGCGTTGTAGGTGAAAATGTCTCCCTCTGTTTGCGGGGTGCAATAGATCAGGGTTTTTTCCGTGAATGGCCCGAAGGGCGCCTCCGAACGATACATGTATATTTCCCCTCCAAGGATGTGGTGTTGAGTGAGCAGATAATAACGCCCTTCGTGCTTGAAGGCAGTGAATTGTTCCGACACATTGGCGAACAGGCGGGCGCTGCGGGCCGGATCAGCCGCCCATTGCGTACCATCATAATAAGCCCATTCCCCCGCCAGCCCTTCGCGTGCCGGCGCCCGGGCCAGGCGCAGGTATTTCAGCAGGCCGTCCTTTTCCGCTCCGTACAAATAGTAATAGCCGTCTTCCTCCAGGATACAGGCGCCATAGTTGACACTTGGGGCCTCTACCTTTCTTTCGATCGACAGTAAGCGGATATCCGGCAGGGAAAAGCGGGCGATGTCGATACTCGTATATTCAAACCCCCAGGCGCCGCCGCCCACGTTTTTAAACCCGAAAAGCACAACCTCCAGGGTGTCGTTCCGGGCTACCCCATGCCCCGGCCAGTACCACCAGCCCTCTTCCGCCGGCTTGACGAAGGCGGAGGCGTTGCCTGCCGAACCCGTGTAGAGGGTTGTAAGTCCTTCACCATCCTGAACCACAAAAGTGTTGTTGATCAGGCCTGAAGCGGGCCGGGAACGGTCGGCGCGGACCGTCCCCAGGAAAGTGTCACCGAACAGCCAGAGGTTGCGCCCATCGGGGAGCGGTATAGAATAGGTGGCGTCCCCTCCGGTCCAGCCGCCGCCGAAGCGGGTGAAGAGGGCGTTGAAGCTTTCCGCCCGCGCTATGCTGACCGGTTCTTTCCAGCAGTTGCCTTCCACGATAATGGTGGTGTCGCCTCCGGTAGTGTCGGAAGGCTCTTCCAGTTCGGGGTAAAAAGAACCGGATGTAAAATCTGCTTTCTCATCCCTGCAGCCCGCTATAACGGTTAAAGCTGCCAGAAGGAGGATCGGGAAAAAAGGGCCGGAACGGAAGGAGGAAAAATTCATGGATCTGGAATTTGAAGGCGCAAAAAGTTATGGGTACAAATTTAAAGGCGCTTCCAGTCAAATTTAGGAAAAAGCAACTGAATACGGCTCTTTTCCTGAGGAACTTGTCAGGAATTTTCTATATTAACCCGGATTCTGTGATCAGCTTAACCGGTATGCCGCGCTGGGCGGGTTGGGCCGGCGGAATAGCCTCCATCAGGAATACAAACCTTTATGAAACTCGGATTAGGCCTTTACCGAAGTTTGCTCAATGACGACAACTTCCGCTTTGCCCGGCAGGCGGGCGCCACGCATATCGTCGCTCAACTGGTCGACTATGTCAAGGGCGGCGACAGCCCTTCCCTCACCCGCGATTACCTGGGCGGCTGGGGCGTTACCCGCAATGAGGGCAAACTCTGGGCGTATGAAGAACTGTCCGCCCTGAGACGGCAGGTGGAGTCTCACGGCCTTGCTCTGGCCGCTATTGAGAATTTCGACCCGGCTCATTGGTACGACATACTGCTGGACGGCCCCAAAAAGGCCCGCCAGATGGAAGGCCTCAAGGCAACCATCCGCAATGTGGGAAGGGCAGGCATCCCGGTGATGGGCTATTATTTCAGCCTTGCGGGCGTCTGGGGCTGGGCCAGCGCCCCCTCGGGCCGGGGGCAGGCCATGTCGGTAGAGTTCAGGCAGGATGCCGTCGATGTGAACCGCCCCATTCCCAACGGTATGGTTTGGAACATGACTTATGACCCCGATGCCCCGGAAGGGGTTGTGGCCCCGGTATCGCGGCAGGAAATGTGGGAGCGGCTCCGGTACTTCCTGAACGAACTGCTGCCGGTGGCGGAGGAGAACGGCGTCCGGCTGGCGGCTCATCCCGACGACCCGCCGGTTGCGGAGCTGCGCGGCACGGCCCGGCTTTTTTACCGGCCTGCGGAGTACGAACGCCTGCTGGAGGTGTCGGCCAGCCCCGCTAATTGCTTTGAGTTCTGCATGGGCACGCTCCAGGAAATGCAGGATGGGGACATTTATGAACTGCTCGGCCGCCATGCTGCCGCCGGGCGCATCGCTTATATCCACTTTCGCAACGTCATCGGCAAAGTACCCCGCTATCGGGAAGCCTTTGTCGATGAAGGCGATATTGACATGGTTCGGGCCCTGCGCTTATTGCAAGAGAACAACTACCAGGGCGTACTCATCCCGGACCATACGCCGGAAATGGCCTGCAAGGCGCCCTGGCACGCCGGCATGGCCTTCGCCCTGGGATATATGAGGGGGGCTATGCAGGCAATAGCGGATTGAATGATTTATGATCTGCCTCCGCCACTAGATAAAATTTTTATGTTGTGCCCCAAAAGCTGATCCGGCGAGCCATAGATCAAAAACCAAATCAAAAATCAAAAATATACATGCCACCACCCCTTTTCCCTACCGGCCGCTGTTCTATCTCCGACGACTGGGCTTACAAAGGCATGCAGGCCGTTTGGATGGAGAATGATTACCTCCGCATCGGCATCCTGGCCGGCAGGGGGAGCGACATTTTCGAGTTTTACTACAAGCCCGCCGGGATCGACTTCATGCTCCGGCTTTCGAAGGGGATCATCAATCCCCGCCATCATTTTTCGCAAATCCGGGACACGCCCAACCAGATGGAGGATTACTACTACGGAGGCTGGCAGGAGGCTCTGCCCAACAGCCCAACCTTCAGTTACCGGGGCGCTTCCCTGGGGCAGCACGGGGAGGTGTGGATGATCCCCTGGAAAAGCGCTATAGTTAAGGATAGCCCGGAGGAGGTGGCGGTTAAACTGTGGGCAAGCCCCCTGCGGGTGCCGGTGCGCATCGAGAAAACCCTGAGCCTGCGCGCCGGTCAGCCGACCCTTTTTATCCGGGAGCGGCTCGCCAACCAGTCGCGCACCCACCTGGACATCATGTGGGGCCACCATATCGCGTTCGGGTTGCCCTTCCTTCAGGAGGGCGGCCGGATCACTACCAACGCCCGGACGATGCTTGCCGAACCGGCTATGCCGCCTCACCGCCGCTTTATGCCCGGCGTGGAAAC
>CAZAXA010000507.1:0-4793 GCA_964488965.1 uncultured Phaeodactylibacter sp.
CTGGTTGAAATGAGCGATGATGGACCTGCCGAGCTCTTCGTCTTCCAGGTTGATGAACAGGTCGAGGTTGTCTTTCTGGGTGATCTTGGCAAGTACGTGTGAGCCCAGGTTGTGGGCCAGGTTGCGGGCCATGACGGTGGCGATGGCAAACTTCATGAGGTACCGGCGCATGGAGATGTCCTGCAGCTTCAGTATGATGTTGAACATGTTCTTGGCGAAGGCATTGGAAATGGTATATGCCAGGTCGTTGACCAGTTGTTCTTTGTCTTCCTGCCGCTCCCCCGCTTCGGCGATGAACGAAAACATCAGCCCGCTGACCCCCCCGCTGGAAAAAGACATAGGGATGATGGCGTGGCACCACAACTGCCCTTTCTCCATGCAGGTATTGTCGGCCTCGAACAGTTCGCGGTGCAGGCGGGTATATTCCTCCCAGTTGGCATTTTCCACGTCCGAAATCCGCCGGCGGAGTAATATTTTCCGAAGGAATTCCTTTTCTTCCCCGTTGTAATTCTGCAGGCGTTTAGGGGCCATCCTTTCAAGCGCTTCTGCCTCTTCGGGAGCGGCCCTTTTGCTCCTGAGCCATTTTTCCCACTCCTGCCGGGCCGTCCCGCCTTTGCCGGAGGAGAAAGCGGCTTCCGCTATCCTCTTCCATTCTTTGTATTCCTGCCGGTAACTCCAGCGGGAGCCTATTTTGAAATAAGGAGAATCGATCAGGTCTGCCGCCGAGAAGGAGCGCACATCAAAAACGACCGGGTCGGGGAAAGCAGGGAAGGAATGATGTTCCGGGTTATCGTTGATGATAAACATTTCAAAGCCGGAAACGCGAAGGATGGGGGATACGGAAGCGACCTTGGCAGCCTGCCCGAAGTCTTTCTTTATCTGGTATTTTATCACCTTTCGCAAAACATCTACGACTAAAGGGTATTTTTCTTTATCGACATCCAGCAGGGTCTTGTAATACCCGTTGTACGTATGCCTCATCCCGAAGTTTTTGGAAAGGATGGGGAAGCCATACTGAAAGAAGGAAGACCATATGATGCGGGTGGAGTTGCGCGGCCCCGGATTCAGCCGTTTCAGCAGTTTGTTGATATTCTGAGTGGCCAGGTTGAGCTGAATAGGGATGATCGTATTAAAAGTATGGGGCAGCAGGCTGGGGTTGATCGACTCAAAGAACTTGCTTTGGTCGAATATCTTCGCTACCCGGAACCACAAGGCCCCGTCGGGCCCTGACGGGAAGTAGTCGATGAACAGGTATTCCAACTGGTTAAGCCAGTTGAGTATGCCCCAGTTCTTTTCCCCGGCCAGGCTTCCGAGAAGGACGATCCCCTTTTCTTCGTAAAACGAATTGATCTTCCGGAGCAGGCCGGTGCCGACGCCTTCCCGCTGGCTGGAAGCGGATACTACCACTATCTGGATGAAGCTGAATTTATGGAAGAAGGCCAGGTTCTTTAAAAAGTTGGCGTTGTCAGGTAAAATACTCATGAAGAGATGCGCCGGGTACCGGGCAGGGCCCTTGAAGTCCAGGTTGTCCAGGCAAAGGGCATAACCTTTTATGAGGCCGTTCCTTTCTGATATGAAAACGCGCCCTAAATGGCAGGCAATGCCTTCCCGTATCAGGCCGAATATGGGATCGGCGCCCACGGACAAGCCCCCCTGCCCGGATGGATAGGAAGACACAAAAAGGCCTTCCATCTGGCTGATCTGGCCTTCTTTCAATTGATGAAAAGGAATAATTGATATTGTCATAGCCGATAGCTTTTATGGGCCCTGGCGGTTGTTCCGGCCTATCTTCTCCGCCATGGTGCGCAACGCCCTCATTTCTTCCTCCAGCAAAATGCTGCCATCCGCGTTTTCCTGAAAATAGGCAGAGATGTGTTTTTTCTGCCCGATCCGCATCACGGTGAATACCCTGTCTCTGGCATAACGTTCCTTTTCCTCTGTTTCCGGAAACCCCATCCGCATAATGGAATACAATTCCTTATAGCCAAAATCCCCGTTTCTCACTTGTGGCAACTGGCAAAGGCTTAAAAATACCCGCCGGTTGACAAGTATTCTCCGGAATGCTTTTAAGGCCTTTTCCCCGGAAGACTCTTTGATCTTAGGGTGTAAGACCAGCTTGTCGTAGGCCGGGGCCTCTCCCTCTCTCAGGAGGCCTTCGACGAACTGCCAGGCAATCTCATTGGCCTCCTTTTCCCATTTATAGTAGTCCGGATGGTTAATATACCGTACATAAAGCTCGGATAAATGCCTGGTAAAACCAAAGGGCGTCGGAGGGGAGTTGGCCAGACGGGCATGTTCCTCAATGAGGGTCTTGATGAGGAAGTACAGTTTTTCCGGGTTATCAGGGTCAAAGACCTCCTGTTTGCTGAAGCACAGCGCATTGATCTCCCGCATGAAGCGGGGAAGAAAGGAGTCATATATGCCGGTGAGGAAAAAGAACTTTCGCCCGGGAAACCTTTCGGATACCTTTTGCCAGACGTGATAGCCTTGTTCCCGGCTGTACTGCCCGTTAGGGGCTTTGAAACGATAATTACACATAATTGTCCGGATGTGTTTATCCTGCTCCAGAATAGCCAGTAATTCCTCCGGGCCGGCAGCTTCCCGGCATTCGATATTGTATTTGCCCAGTATCCCTTTCAGTTTGTTGCGGTTTTCAGCATTATCATCCAGATATGCGGTATGGATCGCCCGGGGCTGGGCGCTATAGGCCGGAATACTCTCCGCCGAGAGGATTTTGATGGCCTCTTTTTGCATAACGTGCAGGAAAGGCAGATAATGATGCTCCTTTTCTTCAGCGCCGGCCGGGGGAAATTGCTTTTCGAACTTCCGGAGCATTTCCGCCAGCTCCTGCCGGTAGTCGGGAAAGATACGGGGCAAATCGTTGAACCGCTGAAAGATGAAACGGCTGATACTTTCCGGCGCTTCAGTTTCCAGCAGGCCGGGAATAGTGTTGAACAATTCGTGAAAAAACTCCCCGAGATACCCCCTGCGATCATATAATGATTCGCAAATATCTATAAAGAGGAATTCATCTTCAATGGGCTGGGGAA
This sequence comes from uncultured Phaeodactylibacter sp., assembly GCA_964488965.1. Taxonomy (GTDB): domain Bacteria; phylum Bacteroidota; class Bacteroidia; order Chitinophagales; family Saprospiraceae; genus JACJXW01. The sequence continues at coordinate 3,051 of CAZAXA010000507.1, forward strand.
AAAGAGGCTCTAAACCGGAAGTGCGCATGGCCCCCATCAGTTCGTCAAAAGGCAGAAATGTGATGGAGGGGTCCCGCAAAATGCGGAATTCTTCACGGCTTTTGTAACCTTCCGGGCCGGTGAAACCAACTTTCGGCAGCAGGGAAGTCGCGATCACCGGATAGCGCCAGCCCTTGTCCCTCCTTATTTCCTGAATGACATTTAACCCCCGGAAGCGGGAATAATGTTCAGCCTCCCAGCTGAGCTCCAACTGAACCACTATTTTCAAGCCTGCCAAAGGCCTGGCAGAAACGCTGTTTTTCCAGTCTTCGTAACATTGGAGGCTGGTGATGGGCTGTGCATTTTCCAGGCCCTTCAGCCACCCGGCCAATATCGGGTTTACCAGCAGGATTAAATCGTTCATCTGTATGGGTCGTTTGAAAAGACAGGGCCGCTTTCGAATATTGCTCAAATATATTCTTTTCTTCTCTGTTCCCCTTAAACATTGTCCGGAAATGTTGGCATAAGCGGGGAATACATACTGCCGGATCAAAAGGCCCGCCCTTCTCTTCCCTGCATATCAGAATCCGCCAGGGACGAGAAGCTCATTGTTGGGGAAAGCAAAATCTGGCAGCCAGGGTGTTTTTACCCCTCACACATGCACACTTCACACATTTATTCCGATCTTTACCCGAACACTCAGACACCCATGATGCGCCTTCTCCTATTGCTGCTGCTCCTGCCCTTTCCTGCCCTCGCCCAGGTTGATTCCCTGCAGCAACTGCCGGATGCCACCCAGCAGGTGATTGAGGATTTCCTGCAGAATACGGAGAGCGAAGGCGAATTTGATTTCAACACTGTTTTCGAGGAGTTGCAATCCTACCTGGAAAACCCTGTCAACCTGAACGAAGCGGATGAGGAGCAACTGCAAAACCTGCAGCTATTATCCGATATTCAAATCCTGGAGTTGCTCAACTACCGCCGCATGGCGGGCGAGCTCATTTCCATCTACGAGCTGCAGGCCGTCCCCAGCTTCGACCTGCTGACGATCCGGCGCATCCTGCCCTTCGTAACCATAGATGGAGGGATCGACGACTACCGCTTATCCATACCCCGGATGCTGGCTGAGGGGCAGAATGAGTTGTACCTGCGCTGGTCGCGTTTTGTGGAGGAACAGGAGGGATATTCGCCGCTGGCGGAAGGGCAAACGGCGCAGCGCTACCTTGGCAGCCCCAACCAGTTGTACCTGCGTTTTAAACATTCCTACAGCAATAAGCTCAGCTACGGGCTGACGGCAGAGAAGGACCGCGGCGAGGAATTCTTCACCGGCAGCAACCGCCAGGGTTTCGACTTTTACTCGGCCCACCTTTTCCTGAAGGATTACAACCGCACCATCCGGGCGCTGGCCATCGGGGATTTCGCCGTGAGCTTTGGCCAGGGGCTGATCCTGTATTCCGGCTTCGGGGCGGGAAAGAGCTCCTTCGTGATGAACATCAAGCGTACGGCGCAGGCGTTGAGGCCCTACAGCTCCGTCAACGAATCCAGTTTCCAGCGGGGCGCCGCCGCCACTCTGGCCTTCGGCGAGCACCTGGAAGCGACGGCCCTGGCTTCCTACCGCAGGCGCGACGGCAATGTGCTGGCGCCTGAAACCACCGATACAGAACAGGAAATCCGCCAGATCAGCTCGCTGGATATCGACGGCCTGCACCGCACCCCCAATGAGGTCGCTGATGAGAAGGCCATCGGGCAGACGACCCTGGGCGG
>CAZAXA010000508.1:0-4790 GCA_964488965.1 uncultured Phaeodactylibacter sp.
CGCGGGAACCTGGCCATTGAGGTGCGGTACGATGAGGCCGGGGATTTCAGCAGCAGCCTGGCGCCGGTATGCCGCCGGGGGTACTACGGATATATACGGCCGGACGGCAGCTGGGCCCTTCGCCCCGAGTTCGAGGGCGCACGGGAGTTTTCCCAGGGGCTGGCGGCCGTACGCCTGGCTGATAAGTGGGGATATATCGATGAGGAAGGCGGCCTGGCCATCGTGCCGCAATTCGATGACTGCCGCCCCTTCCAGGGGGAGGCTGCTTTCGTAAAGGAAGGGGAACTGTGGGGGCTGGCCAACCGGCCGGGCGAATTGCTGGTGGAACCTCAGTTCGAGCTGCCGGAGGGCTACGCCAACGGCGAATTCTTTGACGGCATAGCCATTGTAATGCAGGACGGCCTCTACGGCTTCATCAACCAGGCAGGAGAACTGGTGGCGCCTCCCCATTTCGCCTTCGCCGGCGACTTCGCCGACGGCCTGGCGCCCGTAGCTATGCATAACCGCTTCGGATATATCGGCCGGGACGGGGAATTGGCCATTCCCCCCCGTTTTGAAGATGCCGGCCTTTTTGCCGGCGGCCTGGCGCCGGTAAAAACCAACGGCCACTGGGGTTTTATCGACAGGGCAGGAGAGTGGCGCATACCTCCCAAATACGAAGCGGCCCTGCCTTTCCGCGAGGGGCTGGCACTGGCAGTGAAAGAGGGCGGCTGGGCCTACCTCAATAAAGAAGGCGCCATCATCTGGCAGGAAGCAAAATGACAGGAACTCAATACCTCAGCTTCGCGATCACGGTCTTGTTGCCCTTCACCTTATCGCCGATGTTTACTTCCACCTGCGCGTCCAGCGGCAGGAAGACATCAACCCGCGAGCCGAACTTGATGAAGCCCATCTCACTGCCTTGTTCAACTTCCTGCCCTACCTGCAGATAGGTCTTTATCCGTTTGGCCATGGCGCCGGCGATCTGCCGCAGGAGGATTTCCTCCTCCCCGTTGTCGATGACGACCGTGGTGCGTTCATTTTCAGTGGAAGACTTGGGGTGCCAGGCCACCAGATAGCGCCCCGGGTGGTATTTCAGGTAATTGACCGTTCCGCTTATGGGGTTGCGGTTGACGTGCACATTCATCGGAGACATGAAGATGGAAATCTGCAGGCGCTTGTCCTTGAAATACTCGGTTTCTTCCGCTTCTTCAATGACCACCACCTTACCGTCGGCAGGGGCATAGACCAGGTTGTTGTCCGGAAGGTGAATCTCACGGCGCGGGTGGCGGAAGAAAGTAACCACCCAGGCATATAACAATATGGAGGCGATAGTGGCCAGAGGAAAGGCGTTTGGCGCCAGATAACCGAACAGGAGGTTTAGCAGGATCAGGGCAATGCCGGTAACGATAATGATAAGGCGCCCTTCTTTATGTATTTTCATTAGCTCTGCCTGGTTTTTCTACAAATTTACGAAGGCCATACAGGTTTTTACAAAAGGGGAAAGCAGATTTTTCCCCTAAATTAATATCTGAATGGTATTTTAGTTCATTTACGACAACTTTCACGGCCCCTTTTTGTCCTTTCCCTCCCTGCCCCCGTTGCGGTTACGCGCCTCCCATCCTGGCCCACAGCAGATAAGCCGTAGCAAAAGGAAGCAAAAAGATAAAGGCGTCGAAGCGGTCGAGCATGCCCCCATGGCCGGGCAGCAGTGAACCGGAATCCTTGATGTGTTCGCTGCGCTTGAGCATGGACTCCACCAGGTCGCCCAGGTTGCCGAAAACGGTGACGATGGCGGCCAGGACAAGCCAGTCTGCCAGCCGGAGCTCGTGAAAAATGGTGAATACCAGGATGCCGGCCAGAAAGGCCCCGGCGCCGCCCCCCGCCGCCCCTTCCCAGGTCTTCTTCGGCGATATGCGTGGAAACAAAGGCGTCTTGCCCAGGCGGGAACCAACCAGATAAGCCCCGGTATCATTGAACCAGGTCAGCGCCAGCAGCCCAAAGACGGTGTTGGCGTAAAAGGCGCCGTTTTCAAATGCGATGAACTGCAGCAGCGCAAAGGGAACGCCTATATAGGCCACGCCCAGTACGATATAGGCCACATTGACAAAGGGGCGCTCCGAACGGGTGTACAACTCATAGATGAATGCCGAGAAAATGAAAGGGAACAACAGCAGGGAAGATATAGCAATGAACAGGCCTTTCTCATTGACCAGCTTGAGCTGCAGCACCGCGGCCAGAAGGTATGGCGTCAGCCCCAGGCCCATCCCCAGAAAGCGCCGGATAAGGTCGATCCGCTGATGGCTGGCCAAAACGATATTGAAAAACTCCCACAGGCAAAGGCCGGTGATCAGGGCAAAAAGCAACACAAAGGCATAAGGGCCGCCGTAGATGCCTCCCAGCATCACTGCTCCGAACAGGAAGGCCGTAACCATGCGCTTTTGTAATCCCTTCATAGTTTAAATATGATTTGTGCCAGAGCAAGCCCTCTGTCATTCATTCCATCATTCCATCATTCTGATGCCGCCGGTAAAGATAAGAACTCAGGCCGGCAACTAAAAGCCCCGCAAAGGCCGTTGCAGGCCAGTTGACCTCCTGAATGCTGGCCTCCGGGACGGCCTGCTGCCAGTAGTACTGCCCGGCCACTTGCACGCCGTTGACTACAAAGTGGGCAATGGCCGGCGCCCAGAGGCTCCGCGCCCAGTAAAAGAGGTAACCCAGGCCCGCCCCCAGCAGCAGGCGGGGCAGCAAGCCGGCGAACTGCAGGTGGAAGGCGCTGAAAATAAGCGCGCTGATCCAGATGGCCACTGCCGGCCGCCTCGTGGCGCGTTCCAGTTCCTGCTGCAGGACGCCCCGGAATACCAGTTCCTCCCCGATCGCCGGCAATACGGCAACGATCAGTATGGTGAAAAGAAGCTCCCAGGGCGTTTCCATCACCAGCAGGCCTTCTACTATGCGCCCGGCGGCAGCTTCCATTTCCGACGCCCAGCCTGGAAGCGGCAACTGTTTGTTCAGCCAGTAGGCGGCCTGGGACAGGACAAAAACCCCGAGCAGGAAAAAAATGCCGGCGCTCGTTACATTGGCCGATGGCGCCCTGTCTATGCTCAGAAAACGGGCCCAGTTCCGCCGGCAGAGCATTACGGCCAGCCCCAGCGCGGGCAGCGTGAAGGTGAACAGATGGGAAAACAGGTTGGCGGCCCGGAAGTAATTGCGCTCCGGCCGGGAACTTTCCCTGCCGAAACTTTCAACCAGCTCGCCCAGCCCAAGCCCCATGCTCTGGCCCAGCAGATAGGCCAGCCCGTTGCCGATCCCACTGCCCAGCAGCATGAGCAGCAACAACAGCAGCAGCCTTGCCACAGGCGACAGCTCAAGGCCAGGTATTGTCCTGTTTTCCGGCTGTTCCATCAACTTCTTCTTAAATTTGCTGTAAGATAGGAAACCTGCATAATATATATATGGTATGACAAAGTTAAGCGTGAACATCAACAAGGTGGCCCTGATCCGCAATTCCCGGCCCGGCAACCTGCCCAACCTGCTGCAGGTGGCCAAAGATTGTGAAGCTTTCGGCGCCCAGGGTATCACCGTCCATCCCCGCCCTGATGAAAGGCACATTCGCTATTCCGATATTCCTGCTCTCCGGGAAGTGGTCGTTACGGAGTTCAATATCGAAGGCTACCCTTCGGAAAAATTCCTGGAGCTGGTGCTCGCCAACCCGCCCGCCCAGTGTACGCTGGTGCCCGACCCTCCCGGAGTGCTGACCTCCAGCGAAGGCTGGGATACCATCGGGCAAAAAGGCTTCCTGACAGAGGTAGTGGCGCGCCTTCAGGAGAAAGGCATCAGGGCCTCCGTCTTTATCAACGCGGAAGAAAAACAGGTGGAAGGCGCCCGGGCAACGGGCGCCGGGCGGGTGGAACTCTACACCGGCGGCTACGCCGGCGCTTTTCCCGTAAACCGGCAGGCGGCGGTAGCCCCCCATAGCCGTTGCGCCCGCCTGGCCGGCGAGATCGGTATAGGCCTCAATGCCGGCCATGACCTCAACCTGGATAACCTGCGCTTTTATAAAGAAAATGTGGAGGGCCTGCTGGAAGTGTCGATCGGCCATGCCCTCATCTCCGACGCTCTGTATTTCGGCCTGCAGAACACTATACAGATGTATCTCCGGCAGCTGATATAACAGAAAAGCTTTGCCAACCTAAAAAGAAATGGTATAGGAATATCCATCGCTTTCTTTTTTGGGGGGCTGTACAGTGGAGGGCGCCTTTTTTTCCTCCGTGTAGGAATATCGAATGGATGGCGGTTCTGCCGGAGCCGGGCGGCCCTTTTTTTTCGGGATACGGAAGTGGATCTTGATGTCCCTGTGAAAGAGAACCTTCACACCCCGTACCCTGGGGACGGTAAATTTCAGCATCCGGGCCAGGCGAACGGCCTCTTCGTCGCATCCGTAACCCAGGCCGGAAATGACCCGGGCGTCTGCCACATTGCCTCTGTGATCAATGGAATATTTAAGGACGACAGTACCTTCGGCCTTCTCCCTGAGCGCCGCTTCAGGATAGCGCAGGTTGTCCCGGATGAAGGCTTTCATGGCCCTTGGGCCGCCTTCATAAATGGGCTTCTTGATGAAGTTCTTATCCTTTTTTTCCTTTGGCATAGGCGTTGGAGGCGGTTGCGGGCTTGTATCGTTTTTTAACACTTCCCCGGAAGTAAGCATTGGTAGTGGGTTAAAACCGTTGAAGTTTCAGCCGCAAATGGAGAGCGGGCCTCCAGGCCCGCTGGATAGATCAACGGATTTAACCCACTACCCTTATTTTTAT
>CAZAXA010000509.1:0-4781 GCA_964488965.1 uncultured Phaeodactylibacter sp.
AGCACGTCCATGGCGGCGACGGTGCGGCCCGGCGCCTCCGGGTTCTCGTCGTTGAGGCGCATGTAGAAAGCCTTGATGCTGGCCGGGTAATTACGCACGATGACAGGCTTCCGGAAGTGTTTCTCCACCAGATAGCGTTCGTGTTCGGCCTGCAGGTCTTTGCCCCATTCCACCTCGTACTCGAATTTCCCCTTCTTGTAAGGTTTGGAGTTGCGCAGGATGTTGACGGCATCGGTGTAGGTGATGCGTTCGAACTCATTGTCCACCACAAAGCGCAGCGTTTCCGTCAGGCCCATGGGGCGGCGCTGTTCTTTGGGCATGTTCTTCTCCTGATCCTGCAGGCGCTGATCGAGGAAAGCCAGCTCGTCGGGATAGTTGTCGAGGATGTAGTTGATGAGGTGCTTGCAGAAGTCCTCCGCCAGGTCCATATCGTCATGGATATCGAAGAAGGCCACTTCCGGTTCGATCATCCAGAACTCGGCCAGGTGGCGGGAGGTATTGGAATTCTCGGCACGGAAAGTAGGGCCGAAGGTCTAGACCTTGCCCAGGGCCAGGGCGCCGATCTCGGCCTGCAGCTGCCCGGAGACGGTCAGGTTGGTGGGCTTTTCGAAGAAGTCCTGGCTCCAGTCGACCTGCCCGTCTTCGGTGCGGGGCGGGGCGCCCACTTCCAGCGCCGTGACGTGGAACATCTCGCCCGCCCCTTCGGCATCGCTGCCGGTGATGATAGGCGTATGAAGGTAGAAGTACCCCTTGTCGTTGAAGTATTTGTGGATGGCGTAGGCTACGCCGTGGCGGATGCGGAACACGGCGGCGAAGGTATTGGTGCGCATGCGGAAGTGCGCCTTCTCGCGCATGAACTCCATGGTCTGCGGCTTGGGCTGCATGGGGTACAGCTCCGGGTTGGCCTCGCCGAGGATTTCCAGGCTGCTGGCCAGCACCTCCACGTCCTGCCCGGCGCCCTGCGATTCCACCAGCCTGCCCGTTGCCTTGATACAGGCGTGGAAGGTGACTTTTTTCAAAAGGGCTTCATCGAACTGCCCGAAGTCGACCACCACCTGAAGGGTTTTCATGCTGCTGCCGTCGTTCAGGGCAATGAAGCGATTGGAACGAAAGGACCGCACCCAGCCCATAACGGTGACTTCCCGGCCCAGCAGGCCTTTATATCCGGTTAGGATGGTTTTTATTTCTGTTCGCTTGCTCATGGAGGTGTGTAAATGTGTTTATGTGTTTATGTGCATCCGCCGAGGCACGGGCAAAGGCGGACGAAAGAAGTTGCGAAAATACAGGTTTTGGGGATAAAGGTCAAATAGGGAGAGGATTTTGGTGATGGGGTGATATTGCTGAATGGCCTTTCACATGATCAGTTGTTTTACCAGCGGCCGGTAGCTCTTCCCGATGGGCAGCGCTTTGCCATTTTTAAGGCGCAGGGTATTCCCTTCTACAAAGTGAATATACTGCCGGTTGATGATATAGGATTTATGAATCCTGAAAAAATCACTTTCCGGCAACTCTGCTTCGAAGCCGGAAAGGGTGCGGGGCGTCAGGTGAAATTCTTTCTCCATCCACACTTTTACATAGTTGCCGTAGCTTTCCAGAAAAAAAATATCCGCCAGGCTGAGCTGAATGAACCGCTTATCGGACTTGATGAATATCCGCCCCGGTTCTACTGTGCCGTCTTCCCTGGCCGGCGGGCAGGGGCGCGCCGCGGGATGTTTCATCTGGTACAGCTCGTAAGCTTTATTGACGGCTTTCAGGAAGCGGCCAAAGCGGAAGGGCTTCAGCAGGTAATCGCAAACATCGAGCTCAAAACTTTCCAGGGCATACTCTTCGTAGGCGGAAGTGATGATGGCCAGGGGCCGTTTGTTCAGGGCCCTCAGAAAGTCCAGGCCCTTTAGTTTGGGCATCTGTATATCCAGGAAAATGAGGTTGATCTCCTGCGTACTCAGGGCAGAAAGGGCCTCGGATGCCGAATAACACTGGCCGGCAATTTCGATAAAGGGCGCCTCCCGGGCGTATTCCAGGATGACCTTGTGGGCCAGCGGTTCGTCGTCGATGATCAGGGAACGCATTTTCATGGCAGATTCAGGTTCAGCGTTGCGGTGCAGATATTCTGCGCTTGTTCAACGGTAAGATCGTGCCGGCCGGGAAACAGCAGTTCCAGCCTGCGCCTGAGGTTGGCCAGCCCGACCCCGCCTTCCCCGGCTATTTTTTCTTCGAAAGAGTTCCGGCAGGAAAACAGCAGGCTGTTCCCCTTGCTTTTCAGGCAAAGGCGCAGGAAACAGGCCCCTTCCGCCGGCTCGATGCCGTGTTTGAAGGCATTCTCCACCAATATAATAAATAAGAGGGGAGGAATACGCAGTTTTTCATCGGCTATATCCTTGTCAAACTGAAAATCGAGCTGCTTGTGCAGCCGGATTTGTTGCAGGCGGATATAGTCTTCAATGTATTTCACCTCTTCGGCCAGGGCGGCGCTTTCTTCCCTGCCCTTGTATATTACATAACGCATCAGCTCCGAAAGCTGCAGGATGACCTCCGGCGTTTTTTCATCCCGGGTGATGCTGAGGGCATACAGGTTGTTCAGGGTGTTGAAGAAGAAGTGGGGATTGACCTGTTGTTTCAGCAGGTTAAGCTCCGTTTCCGACTTTTCCCGGGCCAGGGCGGCCATCTCATTGTTTTGCCTGTGCCACTTGATCGCCAGGATGAAGGGAATGCTGAACAACATTCCGAAGAAAGGGATCAGGGCGTTGGCCTCCTCGAAGATCAGCCCATTATTGACGGGGTGGATATCGGTCTGCCGGGCCATGGGCAGCCAGTAGATCAGCTGGGCGGCTATCGGGTAAAAAAGCAGAATGGCCGCCATGAAGCTGAACCCGTAATAGACCATTCCTTTGTTCTTCCAGATTTTGTCGACCAGGATGTAATGGTTGATCCAGTAAAAACCGTAATAGATCAGCAGGATGAGATAAACCTGGACCGTATAACTGGCTGCGGTAAAAAAGGAAGCTTCGCCGATCGGGTTGCCTGGTACGGTAAATCCCAGCCCTGCATAAAAAACGGCAAATACGGCCGTAAACAACAGGATGCCCTTTTCCAGGGAGAGCTGCCGGGCCCACCGGGGGGCTGCTTTGCCTTCGAGCCAGAAATGATCCATCAGCAGGATCAGCTCAGCGGCCAGAAACCAGGCGCCGGTGATCCAGACGGCCACCCTGCCCTTGTCGCCGGGAGCGATGAGTTCAAACCAGCCCAAAGATTCCACCAGCAGGGGATAGGCCAAAAAGAAAAAACACCACAACAGTACGAATGCCAAAACGGGCAACTGCCTCCTCGCCCATTTCCGGAACCTGCAAAAGGCCAGCGCCGGCGCGAACAACACACTGGCGCTGGCCATGCAGGAGAGGTACACTGCCCATTCGTGGCGGTTCTCCATGAAGACAAAGACGGTGCTGGTGAAGATTATGCCCGTAAAGTAAATCCATACGTTGCTGGACAGCAGAAGCCGCCCGGCATGTTTCGCTATTTCCTTCATGAGGTTTTGGCATTTGTCGCCCAAAAAGGCCATAAGATCCGGCAATGGCAAATTTACATGGCCAGAGGCCCTCATCCGGTGATGAAGGGCGCATTTTCCGGCAGATAAGCGAAATAGGGCCTTTTGTCATGCTTTTCCCACCCTTCGCCACCATTAATGGCAGGGCCGGGCCTTTGCCTTTACCTTCGCCAAAGATCACCAAACCACCAGCCATATGCAACTGGCCATTTCCAATCTCACCAAAGTGTACCGCAACGGCGTCCGGGCTATAGATAATTTAAACCTGGAGGCCGGGGCCGGCATGTTAGGCCTGCTGGGCCCCAACGGCGCCGGCAAGTCCACCCTGATGAGGATTATCGCCACCCTGCAGCGCCCCGATGCCGGCAGTATCTCCTTTAATGGTATTGACGTGTTGCAGGAACCCATGCGCCTGCGGCGGGTGCTGGGCTACCTGCCTCAGGAGTTCGGCGTCTATCCCAAGGTGTCGGCAGAAAACCTGCTGGACTATTTCGCCACCCTCAAGGGGGTAGCTTCCCGGGCCGATCGCCGCCGCCTGGTCGGGGAACTGCTGGAGATCACCAACCTGTACGAGCTGCGCAAAAAGCATGTAGACAGCTACTCCGGCGGCATGAAACAGCGCTTCGGCATCGCCCAGTTGCTGCTGAACAACCCTCAACTCATCATCGTGGACGAGCCCACCGCCGGGCTGGATCCGGCAGAGCGCAGGCGTTTCCTCAACATCCTTCGGGAAGTGGCCTGGCAGAGCGCCGTCATTTTTTCCACCCACATCGTCGATGACGTGAGGGAACTGTGCAACGAAATGGCCATTATGAACGGCGGCAGGCTGCTGCGGCACACCACCCCGGCCGCCGCTACCGCCGCCCTCCGGGGGCAGGTCTGGTCCACGGCCGTCCCCCGGCAGGAACTGGAACACATGGAGGCGCAATACAACGTCCTCTCTTCGAACTACAACCAACAGCATTCCATCGACATCCGCGTGTACGCCCCACAGCGCCCCTCTCCGGCATTCTCCCCGGCAGAACCCATGCTGGAAGATGCCTATTTCCTGGCTTTAAAAGAAGATGTACCTAACCCCTAACCCCTATGTTCCCAACCATCTTCCGATACGAACTTCGCTACTGGTTCCGCCAGCCTTCCGTTTATATTTACGCCGCCACTTTCTTTATCATTTCCACAGGCGCCATGGCGGCGCGGGCCGGCATTTTTGGCGAACAAACGGCGTCGCCGGGTATGG
>CAZAXA010000510.1:0-4781 GCA_964488965.1 uncultured Phaeodactylibacter sp.
TACATATAGGTTGCCCCCGGCATCCCAGGCATGGCCACAGCCCTGGGGGACGCCGGCTTCGGAGAACTCACCGATAAAAACGCCGGTTTGCAGGTTGAAACGAACGATCTTGTTCCGGCTGGCGCCCCACTGGCTGACATAGAGGTTGCCATCCGGGCCGATCGACATTTTAGTGGGCCGATCCAGGTGATAACCACTTGTAAAATTGCCCAGAAATGTTCCTGTCCTTCCGTCGTACCGCTTGACGTCAGTGTTTCCAATACCGGTTACGAGCAGAGTTCCGTCAGGATGAAAGAGTACGTCCTGCGGGTTTACCAGCCCGCCGGCGCCGGGAGCTACAAAATCTCCCAGGTAGTTTCCATCGGCATTGTAGCGTTTGACCGAGTGGGTATTACGGCTGCTGACAAGAATATCCGCCGCCTGAGCGGCGGCATGCAAGGACAGAAAAAGGCACAGGGCCAGTGTAGCCAGGTGATAAAGAGGTTTCATCGGCAGAAGGATTTTAATGGTGAAAAAAGTGTGGAGATGATGTGGCGAGAAAGTATGCAATATATTTTTTAATTCCCTATGACTTCAGCCACCACCTCGTCCCAGAATTCCGGCAGCGGCCTTCGCGGCCGCCGGCAGAGGTAAACGGAAGTGCCCCGCTCCCGTGCGTGAGGGTTGGAAATGGCGCCGATGAGCTGGATATCTTCGAACAACTCCGCCACATCTTCCCCTAATTCGTCATTGATATAGATCAGCGTATTGGCAGATGTGGTGCGGGGCAGCCAAAGCCGGTAGGTATCGCTGAAGCTGACGGCCGGTGGTATCCCCTGTCCTTTGCCGTAATAATCCACAGCCCCGGCCTGGCCATAATTCTCACAATAGAGGAAAAAATCCTCTCCTTCCGCTGCCCGGCAGGCCCTGACGGCCAGTTGCGCCAGCTCTTCCCAGCCCATCATGTCGGCATAATCCTGCGGCAGGGGGTGCACGCGGCCGTCTTCCCAGCGCATCGGCCCGTCGAAGCCCACTTCTTCAGTGAGGTAGGCGCAGTACTGCATCATCTTCGGCAGAGGCAATACCGGCAATCCCAGCGGAAGGGCAGGCAGAAGGATTAGTGTCATCAAGGCAGGAAGCGCCACACGTTGCCAGGCCCTGCTCAAAGCACTTTCCCACCACACTGCTCCGGCGGCGATAAGCGGCGGGTATAAACCCAGCGTATAGTAAGGCTTACCCCGCAGGGCGAGCAAAAGCAGAAAGACCAGCGCGAAATACCACCCCATCAAACGGTAGCGCCGGTTTGCCGGCTGGAAAAACCAGATCAGGCCCGCCGCCCATACCGGTATTACCGGCAGGTTCATGAACAATTGAGAAGTAAGAAAATCCCTGGCCCGCACATTCACCAGCTGATATTCCGACAGTTCCTGCATGTGAGTTACCACCGGGAAACCGTGCCGGTACTGCCAGATGAGGTTGGGCAGGGCCAGCGCTAAGGCGATCAGCGCCGCCAGGCCTGCCTCCCGGCTCCACAACGCCCGCCGGTAAGGGCTGAGCAGCAGGGCGCCGGCGATGCCCAGCAGGGCAAAAGCCGTGGAATATTTGTTCAGGAAACTTAGCCCGAATACCAGCCCGAAGAACAGGATATAACGGCGGTGTTCCGTATTGATATACCGGATCACCAGGTAGGCCAGCAGGCTCCAGAAGAAAATATCCGGCATGACGGGCTGAAAGAGCATGCCCGGCCGCAGGTTGGCCGGCGTCAGCAACATGGCCGCCCCTGCGAGGAACTGCCCGTAGCGCCCGGCGCCCAGCTCGCGGGCCATCAGCACCACCAACACCAGCAGGGCGCAACTCGTCAGCATGGGAAATAGCCGTATAGCAAAGAGGCTGTCGCCAACCGTGGCCTGCAGCAAGGCGCTCACCCAGCCGATGAGCGGCGGGTTCGACCAGTAGCCCCAGTCCAGATGGCGCCCCAAAGACAGATAGAGGAACTCGTCGCGGTGGAAGCCCCAGAGGGTATTGGCATAGAAATGAAGGGCCGACTTAGCCAGCACCAGGAATAACAGGACGGGTAAAAAAACGGGCGATAGATGGGTTTTCATGTTTTTTACTCAAAAAAAAGAGTCCTGCCGTAAAAAACCAACGATTTTTTTGCACGGCAATTTTCATGCGGCATGTTCACGAGCCTCATGAATGAAAGAATAGGCCATATACTGCCTGCTCTTTCTTTTTCTTTCCGGCAACCTGCATAAGCAAACTTTTTCCCAGGTTATTGTTTTTCTGATAACAAGCAAAGGTAATACATTGATCTCAAAACTATTAAATGGCATACGCTTCACATAACCTTACCGATACCATCGTCGCCCTGGCCACCCCTCCCGGCATAGGCGCCATTGGCGTCATCCGCTTGTCGGGAAAGGAGGCGATCAGTATCGTCAACGAGGTTTTCCACGGGAAAGACCTGGCAAAGCAACCCACTCACACCCTCCACTTCGGAACCATCCGGGACGACAGCGGCCGCATCCTGGACGAGGTGGTGGTTTCCCTTTTCATCGAACCGAAATCTTACACCGGCGAGAACGTCGTGGAAGTCTCCTGCCACGGCTCCGATTACATCATACAGGAAGTCATACAGCTCTTTATCGAAAAAGGCGCGCGCCTGGCGCAGCCCGGAGAGTTCACCCTGCGCGCCTTCCTCAACGGCCGCCTGGACCTCAGCCAGGCCGAGGCCGTGGCCGACCTGATCGCCTCTTCTTCCAGGGCCTCCCACAACATCGCCATGCAGCAGATGCGCGGCGGCTTCAGCGACAAGATCAAAAAGCTGCGCCAGGAACTGATCGACTTCGCCAGCCTCATCGAGCTGGAGCTCGATTTTGCCGAAGAGGATGTAGAATTCGCCAACCGCGGCGAGCTGAAAAAACTGGTGGAAAAGATACAGGCCGTCCTGCGGGCCCTGATACAGTCCTTCAAGCTGGGCAACGTGCTGAAGCACGGCGTCAACACCGTCATCGCCGGCCGCCCCAACGCCGGCAAGTCCACCCTGCTCAACGCCCTGCTCAACGAGGAGCGCGCCATCGTCAGCGAGGTCGCCGGCACCACCCGCGACACCATCGAGGAGGTGCTCAACATCAAAGGCGTACAGTTTCGCATCATTGATACGGCCGGCATCCGCGACGCGGAAGATGCCATCGAGGCCATGGGCGTGGAAAAAACGATGCAAAAGGTGCAGCAAAGCGCCCTGCTCGTCTACGTCTTCGACGTGATCAAGACCCAGCCCGCGGAAGTACATGCCGACCTGGCCAAGCTGGTGCATGAGAACGTAGAAGTGCTGGTAGTAGCCAACAAGATGGACCTGAACCCGTATACTAAATATGAGCACTTTTTTTCGGATGAACCAGCAACCAACAACCAACAACCAATAACCGCCAACCACTGGGTTCCCATCTCCGCCATCAACAATATGAACATCGAGTACCTCAAGGAGAAACTCTACGAAACCGTCATCTCCCAAAAGGCCAACCTGGAGGGGACGGTCGTTGCCAATGCGCGGCACTACGAGGCGCTGCAAAAAGCCTACGAGAGTTTAGACAGGGTGATGGAAGGATTGGAAGAGGGGGTGGCTTCCGATTTCGTGGCGATGGACATCCGGGGGGCGTTGCATTATTTGGGGGAGATCACGGGGGAGATTTCGACGGAGGATTTGTTGGGGAATATATTTTCGAGGTTTTGTATCGGGAAGTGATTTCTTACCTGTCCGTTGCCATCGGCAGCGGCTCCTTGTCGTCCAGAAAGAACCGAACAACCAGTTCGAAGGCAATGCGAGGGCCGTACAGCTCTTCGGCCACATGACTCATGATGTGCTCGAATTGCACTACGCGCTGTTTGTCTTCAATAGTTTTTATGTGTTCTTGCCAGTAATCGAAGTAGGTATCAATGACCTGAATCTCCTTCCTGGTCAGTCCTCCAGTTTCCATCTTGGGGATAGATTGAATGATTGTCTAAAAAAGGATTTTATCCACATTTACCAGATAAAATACTGGTTTTAATTGACTATTTACGTTTTTTCCTTAAATTTATTCCAAAATTAGAATAATTAAACCAAACTTGACAGTGTCAGGATACATGTAAGCGCCTGCAGGCTGAATGATTTTGGCTCTTAATCCTGAAAACCGCGCTCATGTCTATTTACACCTACCAAAAAAGTGCCGGAGCAAGCTACAAAAAACAAGCGGTGAAAAGTACCGGTGGGCACAATCCTCTACCTTTCCTGCCAATACTGATCGTTCTTTTTATACTTGCCTTTGCCGGTTCTAAGTTTTGGGAACGATTTCGTAATGATCCAAACTTGGACCAATCAGAGGTGGAAGCGGCCCAAAAAGAAGCAGAAGCCATAACTAAGCGGCACGAGGTATGGGTTCAATATGTATTGATCGCGGATTACACCATGCAACGACCCTGCCTGCGTTGTCCGAATGGCGTCACTATGGTGACTGTAAAAGCGGGGGAAATTTATAAATATGGGATCACCACACAAGGAGAAGCCAGATATGCTAAAAAGCTTTATGCCCATTTGGGAGTGACTTTCTTTGAAGAGCACGAAGGAACTTACCTGGAGTGTAAAGAGTTGGAGGTCAATAAAATATCAGCTTATCAATTTTTACAGGAATCCAACAAGCCAGAAGTAAAACTGATCAGGCCTCCGGGAAATGCCAACAGAGGTTGATGAAAAAAGGTTATATTGTATAAAAGAACCGAACCAATGGAACAATTTTCAAACTTCACTTTCGTAAAACAGATCA
>CAZAXA010000511.1:0-4772 GCA_964488965.1 uncultured Phaeodactylibacter sp.
CGCTCCCAACGCAACCGCCAACCCAGCAATACCAGCGCCACCACGCTCAACGTGGCCGCCGGGCAGCCCGATCTCGTAGAGGTCCAGGTTCCTGCCGTCGGCGGCGCTGTAGTAGGCCAACTGCCCATCGGTACTGATGCGGTACCCTCAATTGTGGCCTTTGGTATTGATGGCCCTCCCCAGGTTTACCGGTTCGCTCCAGTTGGCCCAGCTGCCATCCGGCTGCCGGAGAGAGGCGTAGATGTCCGTATCGCCATTTTCCTTGCGGGAAGCAAACAGCAGGGCCCTGCCGTCGGCAGCCAGGCGGCCGTCGGCCTGCCAGCTGTTGCAGTTAATGGCAGATGGCAGCGCCCGGGGCACAGGCCAGGCGCTGTCCTGCCATTCGCTGTAGGACAACCTGCCCGGCCTGAACAGGATCATGGACCGCCCGTCGGCAGATATGGACTCTGCCGACTCATTGTCGGAACGGGAACTGAGGACAGGCGCCAGCCGGGCGTTCTGCCACTGGCCGTCTTTCCATTCTGCGACGAAGATATCCTCGCCCCCCAGGTTATCTGCCCGGCCGCGGCCGGTAAAATACAGCAGTTCGATGAATTCCCGGGAGCGTTCATAATCTTCGCCGGCCAGGACTTCCGACGCTTCGTGGTCGATGGCCCTGCGGATATCCGGTTCCAGCAATCCGGGGAAGGGGAACTCCGGGTGTTCCCGCTGGAAGCGTTAATAGCCGGTGTTTTTTCTTTCATACTGGCGCCATATTGCCTCAGCAAGCGGCTGAAAGCATCCACCGTATTTTCTTCCCGCGCCAGCTCGTAGGCCAGCCGGTTGCGTTCCTGTTCGGCGTCCCGGCGCAGCTTGTATTTGGCCTTGCCGTAGCGTTCCATATAAGATTCGTAAGCAGCAATGGTGTTTTGCCGCTGCGCATGAAAGAACGCCCGTTCTTCGACCTCCCGTTTCAGGGTATTGATCTCGCTGGAATTGAAGTGTTTCTGGGCTTTTTTCCGAAACCTGTAATCCAGTTTCCGATAGGCTTCCAGCGACTGGCTGGCGTAGTCGTAAGCAGAATCCAGTTGAAAGCGGGCGTAGTTGCTGTCTGCAAAAATAAATGAGCAATAATACCGGTTTGGAGGGGGTCAATAACATGGTAGAGGGGTTAACGGGGTTCGCAAAAAGTCCTTAACTTGTGGTAAATTTAAAAAAATAAACTTATACCAGGCTTCCCGGCATGGCCGGAACCCGGAAATGCGAGGCACAATACTCTTGCGCTCTGGTTTTTACCCATAATCCTATTAAACCATGAAGTACGCTATGCTTTTTTTTCTCCTGGCCGCCCTGCCCTCTGCCGCCCATGCCCAGCGCCCCACCGTTGATGATGATGGCAACCAGGTGTTCCGCGAGAGCAAATCGCCGGTAGAATGGGCCGATCCCGGCGGTTACGGCTATAAGGTGGCCATGGATAAGGCCGCTCCCATTCTCAGAGGGGAGAAATACGATGACGGGAATGACATTGTCAGTTCTTCCTTCGAGGAAAGCTGGTCCAATATCCTGCTGGTCGCCGACTGGACGGGGAGTATGTATGATTATGCCCCCCAGGCGCTGCGGTGGCATCTGGATAACCGCTCGCGCGTTCCGATCAGGCATCTGGTATTGTTCAACGACGGGGATGGCAAAAACACCAGCCAGAAAGAAAGCGGCATGGAAGACTATCTGAAGATCGCCTGCGAGACCGGAGGCAGCGTCGCCTATGATTCCGGGCGCGTAGATTTCTCTAAGGAAAAACCCCTGGCAGCGGCTTTCGGGCGTTACACCTGGAAACGGCAGGAGGACGGTGACTGGAGGATACAGGCAGGCCAATGAATAAACGAACGCTACTTGAGACTATAGTAGAATCAGTGCCTTACGGCATCGTCGCCATCGCCCCGGATGGGCAGCTCTTGCTCGCCAACCGGCTGGGGCGTGGCTACCTCAGCCTGCCGGAGGGCGAGGGTTTCAACATAAAAGAGTTCCTGGATAAAATACCGGGGCTGGAGGGGCAGATAGAACTGCCTTTAAGAGAACAGGCCTTACCCTTCGACCTTTTGTCCGTCAGTGCAGGCGATCTTTTTCTGACGATACGGGGGCGGCCCATCCCCCAGGGCCTTGCCCTGAGTATTATGGATGTGACGCGGGCCAAAGAATCCGAACAGCAAATGCTGGATGCCATGCTGGAAGCATCGGAAGCTCAGCGGCGCCGGCTTTCCAAGGAAATCCACGATGGCATCGGGCCGCTGATCTCCACCATCAAGCTCAACCTCGACGCCCTGCTCCTGGAATTGCGGGATCCGACGCCACGGGCCCTTCAGATGGTCGATTCTATGAGTGAGTTGCTGCAAACCATGTCGAACGACATCCGTAGTATTTCCCATAACCTGATGCCCAATGTACTGCTCGATTTCGGGCTGGTCGCCGCTCTGGAGAACCTCTGCCAGCGGGTGAACAGCAGCGGCAGGGTGCACGCCAATTTTTATCATTCTGATATCCGGGAAACCATACGGCGCAAAGTGGCCCTGGGGTTATACCGCATCGCTCAGGAGCTGATCAACAACGGCGTCAAATACGCCCGTGCCCATACTATTAATGTGCAGTTGATCCGCCATTACGATTCTATCGTTCTCATGGTGGAAGATGACGGCATCGGCTTCGACCCGTATCAGCCGGATCCGGCATCGGGCAGGGATAAGGGCATCGGGCTGAAGAACATACAGGCCCGGGTGCGGTCGCTGGGAGGGATTTTCATCCTGGACGCCCGGCCCGGTGAAGGCGTCCTGGCCACTATTGAAGTGCCATTAAAACCTAAAGAAGCATGATAGAGATCATGGTTGCCGATGACCACCGCGTATTTCGCGAGGGGATAGTCTCCATCCTCGAAAATTCGGGAGAGATAAAGGTCATCGCCCAGGCGCGGGACGGCAAGGAGGTGATGGAAAAGCTCAAAAGCTGCCATCCGTCCATCATCCTGATGGATATTTCCATGGGAGGGGCCGGCGGCATTGAAACCACCCGGCTGGTCAGAGAACAATATCCGGACATCAAGGTCCTCGTCCTGAGCATGCATTCCGAAAGCAGTTATATCGTCAAAATGCTGGAAGCCGGCGCCTCCGGATACCTGCTCAAGGATACCGGCAGCGCAGAGCTCATCAACGCCATCAAGGCCGTGGCCGGGGGCAACACCTATTTCAGCAGCCAGGCCACCGCCACTCTGGTCGACCAGTTGGTCAAAGGCAAAAAGCCGGCCGAGCGCAAAGAGGGCGTGCCGCTTACCAAAAGGGAGATCGAAGTGTTGCGGCTCATCGCCGAGGAATATTCCAACCCGGAGATCGCCGAAAAATTGTTCATCAGCATCCGGACGGTAGATACCCACCGGCGGAATCTCCTGGAAAAGCTGGGCGTGAAAAATACCGCCGGCCTGGTGAAATATGCCATTAAGCACAAACTGGTGGAAGGCTGAATTAAGCGGCGAGATAAAATCCGATAACCGAAATAAGTGGAAGATCATGAGCTGGTCCTTAAAAATAGCCCGCATTGCGGGCATCAACGTTTATCTGCACTGGACTTTCCTCATCCTCCTGGCCTGGATTTTCCTGGCCAGCCTGAATACGGGGCAGAGCACTTCCGAAGCCCTCACGGGAGTAAGGTTCGTCCTGGCGCTCTTTGCCTGTGTGGTGCTCCATGAGTTCGGCCATGCCCTGGCGGCCCGGCGTTATGGCATCCAAACCCAAAGGATAACCCTGCTGCCGATCGGCGGGCTGGCCATGCTGGAAAAGATGCCGGAAAAGCCTTCGCAGGAACTGGTGGTCGCCCTGGCCGGGCCGGCGGTAAACGTCGTCATCGCCGTCCTGTTATACATTTTCATGATACTGGCGGGCATGGAACTCCCCACCAGCCAGTGGGAGGATCCCAGCCAGATCCATCCCGGTGATTTTTTCCTCCCCAACCTGCTCATGGTCAATGTGCTGCTCTTTGCGTTCAACCTGATCCCTGCTTTTCCCATGGACGGCGGCCGCGTGCTGCGCGCCCTGCTCGCCATGCGCTATGACCGCGCCACTGCCACCAATATTGCGGCAAAGATCGGCCAGTTTCTGGCCATCGGCTTCGTGTTCTTTGGTTTTATGTACGACTTCTGGCTCATTTTCATCGGCCTGTTCATCTATCTGGGGGCCAGCGGGGAGGCCAGTTACGAAACACAGCGCTCCCTCTTGTCCCGGCTCACCGTTCAGGATGTGCTGATGCACCAGTTCACCCCTTTGCATGCCTGGGAAACTATCGGCAAGGCCGTAGAAATCCTGCTGGATGGCCAGGAAAAGGAATTCATCGTCACGGAGGAGAACCAGATCATCGGGACGATCTCAAGGGACGACATCATCAAGGGCCTGCAACTGCTCGGCCGGGAAGAGCGCCTGAAGCGCATCGTAAACCCCAACTGGATACGCCTGTCTGCCGATATGCAACTCAACGAGGCCTATGAGCAGATGGCCAGGAATAAGCTTTCTATCTGCCCGGTGTTCGGCCCTTTCGGCGAACTCGTCGGCGTGCTCAACCAGGAGAATATCCTGGAGGCCGTCATGGTGGAAAGCGCCCGGCAAGGTAGTAGGGCGAAACCAGGGGCCATAATGGATTGAAAAGGGATCAGAAGAACGGCTTTTCACAAACATGATGTTATAAAAAAGGCTGCATCTATTTGTCAGCGATTCTCGGTTTAGAATAATTTTTGGCCTTGGTTGATGTGCCGTTAGGCA
>CAZAXA010000512.1:0-4758 GCA_964488965.1 uncultured Phaeodactylibacter sp.
AGGAAGCGGAAAGCGGAAGGTTTACCCGGCCGAGGGATAAAGGAGGAAGCATAAAAAAGCTTCCTGAAGGCGATCATCATTGGCGCCAACGAACAGTAGTACATGCAAAATGACAAAACCCATATGAAGAGTAACCTGGACAGGTTGAAACCAATGAGCGTGGAATAACGTTCCTTAATTGCAAATGAACAGTTATTGGCGCCATAGCCTGGTGTTTTGAAAGAGTATTGTTATTACTTACAATCTAAATCATTAGCAAAAAGATGGGAGCTACTTCACAATCCGCACCACTTACCAATCTTCAACTTGAACTGCTCAAACTTTTTACCCAAAATGTAGATGAGGAAGATTTGATTGCCATCCGTCGAATGATTGCTCGCTACTTTGCAGAAAAAGCAATGGGCCTGGCCGACCAGGCATGGGAAGAAAAAGGCTGGACAGATGAGGATGCGACGCGGTTGGCACATACTAAAATGCGCACTCCATATAAGCCAAGCCAGAAATGAAAGTCGTTATCGATACGAACATTTTCCTCGTTTCCATTTCAAGGCGCTCCCCTTATCACTGGATTTTTCAACACCTTCTCGAGGGTAATTATTCACTTTGCATTACAACCGAAATTCTTTCCGAGTACGCAGAAAAGATTGAAGAACATATGGGCTCCGCTACCGCCGAAGCTGCGTTAAAGACACTTCTCGAACTGCCAAATATTGAGAAAACAGAGGTATATTATAAATGGAACTTGATAAAAGACGCCGATGACAATAAATTCCCGGATTGCGCCATCGCGGCTGGCGCCTCATACCTTGTGACCCATGATAAAGATTTCAATATCCTGAAAAAGGTTGATTTTCCTAAAATTGAGATCATATCCGCCGAAGAATTCAGGAAATTATTGGAAGAGCCAACGGGAGGAACATCAACAAAATGAAGGCGAGTCAGGAATGCTTGACGTCCATATTAGCATAGAAAAGCAACCAATAGCCATCATCGGCGCCGGCGGGCAGGGCCGCGAGACTCTGCAGCTTCTCCGGCAGATCAACGCCGTACAGCCCGTTTGGGACTGCATCGGGTGGTTCGACGACGGCCTGCCCGCCGGCAGCTCGGTGGCCGGCCTGCCGGTGCTGGGCGGCACGGCCGAGCTCAACGCCTGGCAGGAACCCCTCGCCGTGGCCGTCGCCATCGGCTGGCCCGCCGTGCGGAAGAAGGCCGTGGAAAAGATCGCCAATGAGCGGATTTCTTTCCCCACACTCATCCACCCCTCGGCAGCGCTCGATCCGGAAGAAGTCGCCATCGGCGAAGGCACGGTCATCACCCAGGGCTGCCGCTTCACGGTCAACATCCGCATCGGCCGCTTCGCCCTACTCAACCTCTGCTGCATCCTCACCCACGACTGCACCATCGGCGACTATGCCAGCCTGATGCCTTCCGTCAACATCAGCGGCGAGGTGGTCGTGGAAGAGGGCGCCTACCTGGGCACCGGCGTACAGGTAATACAACAGCGCCGCGTCGGCGCCTGGAGTGTGATCGGCGCCGGGGCGGTGGTTATCAAGGATATTCCGGCGGGCGTTACGGCGGTGGGTGTACCGGCAGTCCCCTCCAGCACCCACAAAGGGGGAGTGCATGGCGGCAGAAAACCAAAGCAGTAAAGCTTAAAAAACAAGGCTAAATCTATATTAAAAGCCAGAAAACGACAATAAATATAACCAAAACCTTTTTTTTAAGCCAAAACTTTTTTATCTTGTCTGTAAAAGCTATCTTCTGATCAAGATGAGAAAGTTATGGTTAAACCTCCCCCCCAAGCTTCACCAGTCGAGGTATATCGGTTGATAGCTACCAAAACTGGCTTATATCCCTGCCTGCAATGCCCTGGAATAAAAATGATCAAATTACATGAAGGGGAAACCTGGAAATATGGGATAAGCAGAAAAGGCAGGAACCGATACCCGGAATCATTCTACATGTCCAATAATTTGGATTACAAGACAATAATAATAACCAACGTTTTCAAGGCAGAACAGCCGGAAAAGAAATTGATCATCTCTTACCCACTTCTTCCGGAGGCACAGCGCAGAATGAAATTGTATGGTATATTCCTGAAGCGTCCGCCTGGCAACGCTAAAGACCAGTAATATGAAAAAAGAAGTCAAACTCAACATATCCCCTCTTCATGCCGAGACGGTGGCCGTCCACCTCCTCATCGTCCTGAAAAACTTCATCCAGAGGCTAAACCGCCGAACGCCTGCTGAATCCACCGATAACCCGATTATTTCACAAACTGTCTTTTAAAATTATCGGGCTGAATGCTATTTACTTCACAGTTTACAGCAGCACCTGGCTCAGCCGGAAATAACGCTGCTGGCCGGGCCGCGTCAAAGTGGCAAGACGACCCTGCTTCATTTACTGCGGGAGCAACTTGCCGACAGCGGGGCGCCCGCCCTTTTTCTAAACCTGGATATTGAAAAAGATGCCATATTTTTCAGCAGCCAGGAGAAACTGATCCGCCATATTCGGGCAACGGTGGGAGAACGGCGGGCTTATGTCTTCATCGATGAAATACAACGCAAAGAGAATGCCGGTTTATTCCTCAAAGGGTTGTACGACAGCCGCCTGCCTTATAAATTCATTGTATCCGGTTCCGGCAGCCTGGAACTGAAAGAAAAGATCAAAGAATCGTTAGTTGGCCGCAAACGCATTTTTGAACTGGGGCCGGTGAATATTGAAGAATTCATTGCCCACCGCACGGGCTATCAATTTGAAGAACGCCTGGGTGAATGGGTTCGCCTGGCGCCCGCGGAACTTGAACCATTGCTCCTGGAATATCTCAACTTTGGTGGCTATCCACGAGTCATACTGGCAGACAATTACGCCGAAAAGGCCGAAGTATTGGAAGAGATACTCGGCAGTTATCTGGATCGGGACATTCGCATTCTGCTCCAACTGGAAAAAAGCCATGCCTTCTCCCTGATGCTGCGCCTGGCCGGGGCCTTCCGGCATTTGCCGGAAATGGGCGCTGTATTTGAAAACTTTATCTTCCAGATACTGCACAACTGGTATGCAACTATAGTGAACCCGGTAAAATACTGGCGCACCAAAGATAAAGCCGAAGTCGATTTTGTGGTGGAAAAGGGCTTGCACCCGCTGCCGGTGGAGGCAAAGTGCCAGTCGCTCAGAAAACCAACCATAAGCCGGAGTTTCCGTAATTTCATCAATACCTACGCACCTGAGGAAGCCTGGGTTGTCAATCCCGATTACCATAATGAGATCAGGCTGGGCAACACTCTGGTGCGTTTCCGCCCCTGGTATGACCTGGTTTGGCATGATAAAGAAATGTAAAATGAGTAATAATAAGATCTACCTCTCCTCCCCCCACATCGGCCCGGCCGAGCGCCGCTACGTCGCCGAAGCCTTCGACACCAACTGGGTCGCCCCCCTGGGCCCCCACGTCAACGCCTTTGAGGAGGTGCTGGCGCGGTACACCGGCGTGGGCCATGCCGCCGCCTTGTCGAGCGGCACGGCGGCCATCCACCTGGCCCTGTTGCTACTGGGCGTAGAGGCCGGCGATACCGTCCTCTGCCAGAGCATGACCTTTTCCGCCTCGGCCAACCCCATCAAGTATCAGGGCGCCCGGCCGGTATTTATCGACTCGGAGGCGGGCAGCTGGAATATGGACCCCAATGCGCTGGCAGATGCACTGAAGCGCCTGGAAGCTAAGAACCAGAAACCCAAAGCCATCATCCCCGTCCACCTCTACGGCATACCCGCGCAGATGGCCGAGATCATGGAAGTAGCGGAGCGCTACGGCGTGCCCGTGGTGGAGGACGCCGCCGAGGCGCTGGGGGCTACCTACCAGGGCAGGAAGTGCGGCAGTTTTGGGCAGTTCGGCATCCTGAGTTTCAACGGCAACAAGATCATCACCACCAGCGGGGGCGGCGCCCTGCTGGGGGAAGACGAGGCGCTCATCCAGCGCGCCCGCTTTCTGGCCACCCAGGCGCGCGACCCGGCGCCCCACTACCAGCACAGCCAGCTGGGCTACAACTACCGCCTCAGCAATGTGCTGGCCGGCATCGGCCGCGGGCAGATGGAGGTGTTACCCGACCGCATCGCCCGGCGGCGCGCCAACCACGAGCGCTACCGCGCCTACTTCGAAAAGTGGAACGAGCGCGGCTACGCCATCCGCTTCCAGGAAGAGGCCCCCGGCAGTTTCAGCAATCGCTGGCTCACCTGCATCCTGGTGGGCCCGGCCACGAATAAGGGCCTGACGCGGGAGGCCATCCGCCTGGCCCTGGAGGCCGACAACATCGAGGCGCGCCCCCTGTGGAAGCCGATGCACCTGCAGCCGGTATTTGCCGGGGCGCCCTTCTTCGGGGGCGATACGGCGGAGCGGTTGTTCGACATCGGCCTGTGCCTGCCGAGCGGGTCCAACCTGACGGAGGGGGATTTTGAGCGTATTTTTGGGGTGCTCGATGGGGTGCTGGAAAGGGGGGGCTCGGCTTAGCGGGGGAATGGAACGCGGATGGGCGTGGATTGGGGGGCAGGAGGGGGAATAGAACACGGATTTACGCGGATGCGGCGCCCGCCTGCTGTGCCGCAGGCCGGCAGGGATTGGCGCGGATTGGGGGTAGATCGCGGAGGATGGAACGCGGATGGGCGCGGATTGGGGGTAGGTGGGGAAACTGTTCAGAAATGTGTGTCTTTAAAAACAAAAATCCTTTGTTTTCAGCGGCCTGGCGAACAGCGAACACCGAATTCCGAACA
>CAZAXA010000513.1:0-4749 GCA_964488965.1 uncultured Phaeodactylibacter sp.
GAACCTGCAAACTCTGGCCAGATGGCGCTGGGATGGCCACCTCTGCAGTGCTGGGCCAACCGGAAACCATTGTTGTTGTTCCGGTTGTTCGGGTTGTTCCTGTCGCGATTGGTTACCTCGTAGTTCCTGTCGTTGTTGTTGTTCCACGAACCACCGCGCACCAAACGCCCAGAGATCCGATTTCGCTCCTGATCCTTGATTGAAAGGTACTGAAAATTTCAAAAAAATCCGCCTTCGGCGGAAAAAGAATAAAAGGGTTCACCCTGTGAAATCCGGCAAAGCCGGAATGCCTTCGGCATTATTTCACAGGGTAAAAGAGTAAAAGCATAAAGGGTAATTTAGTCCTGGGCCAACCGGAAACCATCGTAGTAGTACCGGTAGTTCGGGTCGTCCCTGTCGCGATAGGTTACCTCGTAGTCCCAGTCGATGAGGTTGAGCCACGAACCACCGCGCACCAAACGCCCAGAACCGGAATCTGGACCATGGGGATTGGAAATTACGCCTGTTTCAAGCTCGTCATACCAGTCCCAGCACCACTCCCATACATTACCGCTCATATCGTAGAGTTTTAAGCTATTGGGCTTTTTTTGTGCTACGGGGTGAGTACGCCCGTTAGAGTTGTAATAATGCCAGGCCACTGAATCTAAATCACTATCCCCGCTATATAAAAAAGTGTCCTGCTGAATGCCCCCTCTGGCAGCATATTCCCACTCTGCTTCCGTGGGTAACCGAAAAGCATCTTTTACTTTTTCGTTGAGCGAAACCTCCCAGTTGTCCTCATCAATCTGCCGGACAAAATTATAGACCGTATCATGCCCCATCTGGCGATTTATCCAGTTGGCGTAACGCGCTGCATCATACCAACTAACTTTCACTCCCGGATGATTTCCCTGAAGCTCCCAGGGTAACTCATCTCGAATTCGCTCCAGGCTATCCTGTCCGCTTCCTGCACAATACAGGTTATACTGCCAAACCGTCACTTCCGTTTTTCCCAGTTTAAAATCATCGAGGATCACTTTTGTTTCACTGGTATCGCAGTCTCCTTTAATTCTGTGGTCCCGGCTCATACAGAAAGAACCGCCTTTGACCGCTATCATCTCCGGGTAATACCGCCTTTCAAGAGTGTCCTTTAGATACTTTGTATCTATTCTTTCGATAACGGCCAGCAGTTCTTTCCGGCGTTGCGCCGGCTGGCTGCTCAGCCGGGCCGGCTTTCTACTGATGTGTGCCAGGGCATTTTCTGCTTTGTCAAAAGCCCCGCTTTCGGTGAAGAAGTAAGCAAGCTCCTGAAAGAAAAGGGGCAATTGAGGTTGTTCTTTATCGAGGTTCCAGGCGGTTTTGCAGCGGGCTAGGGCACGGTCGTATTGCAGGGCCAGGATGAGGTTTTTGATGTCTGCGATTAACACGGGCATGGCTTCCTTGGCGTAGGTTTCAAGGTCTGCTTTAGCTTGCTCCGCTATTTGTGTTTGCTGTTTCGCTTTGCTTTCTGAAATTTCAGCTTCTATCCGGCGTGCTTCGGCAGTATCTTTTGCGTTTTGGGCATTCGTCAAGGCTCGTTGCAATGCTGTTTCCTTGTTCTGAAGTTCCGCAACATTATTCGCTAATTTTTCCCCTTGTACTTCTAAGTCCCCTGCAAGATTCTGAGATTGCCTCCAGAGCACAAATGTGCCTACTACAAACAGAATAGCTACCAGGAAAGCAGCCAATGCCCAGCGCGTGCGTTGGCGCGCCTGCCTGGCATTAGCCGCCGCCCGCTCGGCATTCTCCTCCGCCTCTTGTTTTGCTGTTTCCGCTTGTTGTTGCGCTGTTTCCGCCTCCCCTCTCAACCGCCGTTCCTTCTCCAGTTCCTCCCGTTCCCGTTGCCGTTGGGCTTCTTCCACCGCATCGTTATGAGCGTAGCTGTCCTGCACAAACTGCCTCAGGTGGGGCTCCAGCGGCACTTTAGGCAGCAGTTCTTCTATGCTCAGCAACTGGCGGCGGGTGAGGTACTCCTGTTTTTCCGTCCGTTCCCATTCCCGGTAGGCCCCGGCAATGCGCAGCCTGATCTCATTGAGCTGCCGCTGCTCGTCGGTGCGCTGCTCGTCGATGAGGGCGGCGAGGCTGTCGTGGGCCAGTTCGATGTTCTGGCCGGCAAAGCGCAGGAGGCGGCGCTGCTCCAGGGCTTCCAGGCAGGCGGTGAGGGCCCCGGCGGGCATCTCCGGCAGCAGCTTCAGCACGTTTTCCTCCAGCAGGATATTCCCTTCTTCCTCCCGTTCAAAATTAACCGGCCGCTTGGTGCCCTCCGCAGTCACGAAGACATCCAGCACCTGGCGCACCGCCTGCTCCGGCACGCCGGCATAGCCTTTTTCCAACTGCTCCTGCAACTCTTCCCGCTGCTGCTGCAGGAATTTGTCCAGTACGTTCTCTATCCTGCTGAAGGACTGGATCTCCTGCCGGGTGAATTCCAGGGGAGGCCAGGAATCTGTTATTTGTTGTTCGCTATTGGTTTTTGGCAGGGCCCTTTCTCCCCCTCCTTTGGAGGGGGCTGGGGGGAGGCTATATGTCCGCTCAAGATCTTCTCTCCACAGCTGGTCCAGATACACCTGCAGATACGGCAATTGTATGCCCGACCTGCCCGCGCTCACATTATCGATGATCTCCTGCAGGCGTTCCTCCGGCGGCGCTTCCAGGCTGATGTTGAACTTTTCGAAAGACGCGCGCAGCACTTCCCTCACGCGTGTGTTGCTCATGGGCTCTACGCGCAGGCGGAAGTCGAAAAGGGTGGGGATAGCCCGCTCCAGGGGGTACAACTGCCCCAGGTATTCCTCCCGGATGATGAAGAGGACCTTACAGGGCAGCTCGGCGGCCAGCAGCGCCTTGATATCTTCGGCGAAGGCGGCCTGCTCGGCGGGGCTGCCCAGGATGAACAGCTCCTCAAACTGGTCGAAGATGAGGTAGACCGGGCTGAGGTATTCCTCAAACACCTCGCCCACCAGCTCGGGCAGGGCGGCGCCCTCCATGGGTTCCGCGATGGCCTGCCTCAGTGCCGCCCGCAGGCTGTCGTTGATGTTATCCCGGCGGCGGACGAAGAAGGGGTACCATTCCGGCCCGTCGAAGCGGCTGGCCAGCCCGCATTGCACCAGGCTGGTCTTGCCGGTGCCCGACAGCCCGTACACCAGGAGGAGCGGCGTGCGGAAGACCATCTCGTAGAGGGCTTCCACCTCCTTGTCGCGCCCGAAGAAGACATCTTTGTCTTTCAGGGTGTAGGCATCGAGGAATTTGAAGGGGCTTTTCATGAGAGGAGGTGTATAGGTGTATGGGTGTATACGTGTATAAGTTGGTGGCTGGCGCTGCCTCCTGCAAGAGTCGAACTGGATCTAAAACTCCTATTTTTATTCATGATACACTGCCATTTTTGTGATCTAACAAATTCCAGAAAACCTGGAACTGGTACATCAAATGCTGCAGCCTGGCGCCCTCGCAGGCCTCCAGGGGCGGGTCTTTCGGTTTGTAGATGTGCTGGAAGCGGTAGGCCGGCCGGCGCGGTTCATAATCGTAGAAGTAAAAGAGCTTGTGGTCGGCCGCCTTTTCTACGAAAGCGTTCTCATCCACCACGAAGGGCGTGAGGTTGAGGAAGCGGGCCTGGCCTTCCTCCCCGGCTTTGCGCATCATCAGCACAGAGGCATTATCGAGGAAGTAATCCAGCAACTCGACTTCCTCAGTAGGGTCTTCGCTGAAGTGCTGCACCAGGCGCACCAGGCGGTGCAGGTAGTTGGGCGTGCGCATCTGCCGGTTGCGCAGCACGTCGATATTGCGCACCGAGACCAGGGAGTAGCCCGCCAGGAAGCTCAGGTGATGCAGGATGGCAGCCAGCTTTTCCTCGGCATCCAGGCATTCTTCGGCCAGCTCGCCTTCGGTGTATGGGTAGCGGGCTGCCAGGCGCTCCTTTTTTAGTTCCAGCGCCATCAGGGCGTTGTAGAAGGGGCCGTCCGCCTCAGCAGGCAGTTGGGCCAGCTCTCCGACAAAAAACGGGCGCTGGTTCCGGATGAAGATCTCCGCCACGGTTTTCATCAGCGGGAAAAACCACTTTTTGACCCGCTCCTCATGCGGCGCCTGCAGGTATTGGCGCACCACGGTTCGCTGTTGGTCTTCTATCTGCGGTTTCTGTTTTTCCGTCAGGGCGTCCCAAAGCTGCGCCAGCACCACGAAAGCAGGCAGCTCGATGACGGTATTGTAGGTGTTGATCAGCTGCTCCAGGCGCTTGATGCCGAACTCGTCGTAGAAGTCGTGCCCCTCCATACTTGCCCGGCGCTTGGCCATGAGCTTCTGCAGGTGTACGCTGATGGGAAAAGGCAGGCATTTGAGGATGGCGTTCTTGCGTTTGCGCTCCGGCGGTTTCTGCTGCACGCCCGGCACCGCCACCAGCAGTTGCTGCTCCTGCTGTAGTTGGCGCACCTCCTGGTCGAAGGGCGCCAGGCTGTTCAGCAAACCCTTGATGAGGTACTGGTTGGGCTCCGCCGCGGCCTGCGGCTCGCCGGCCCCGGGCAGCGGGAGTTTCCAGCCCCGCCTGTCCTCAAAGCCCTCGGCGGTGAACAAGCCCCAGGCCGGCTCCTTCGGACTTCGGAGGGCAAGGTTCCGCGCTTCCAGCACCTGGAAAGGCTCCTTGGCCGCCGCTTTCGCCGCCGCCACCCCCGCCCGGAAGGCCTCCTCCACCGTTGCCGACTGCTCCGCCAGCGCCTGGAAGAAGGTGACGGAGAACTGCGTCGCCGC
>CAZAXA010000514.1:0-2014 GCA_964488965.1 uncultured Phaeodactylibacter sp.
CGGCGGGCAGATCCAGGATGATATTGTTCTCATCGGTGATGACATAGGCATAAGCGCCCGTACTGGATCCCGTACTGTCGAAGCGGACGATATCGGGCATACCGTCGCCGGGGCAGGTATAGCGGAGCGTGGCGCCATTGGGCATGGCCACGGCGCCTCCGTCGACGGCCTCGCGGCGGATGGTGATGAAGTTGTCGGACAGGCCATAGCAACCATCGGCCAGCACGGCGGAAGCAGCGTCATCACCAGGCTGGGCCAGCAGGCTGCCGCCGTAGGCCAGCCCCCATACGCGGCAGGCGCCCACGGCCGCCCCGTCAAAGTCGGCGCTGCCGTCGTCGTTGATAGACAGGATGACGTTATTTTCATCAGTAACCAGGTAGGTATAATTGTCGGCGCCGGCAGAGGTGTTGGTAAAATTGAAAACATCCGGAACGCCGTCGCCGACGCAGGCCACGGCGTCCATAGCGCCGTTCTCCAGGGCTACCGTGCCGCCGTCGGCTTCCTGGCGGTTCACTTCGATGAAATTTCCGGAGAGTTCGTAGCAATCGTCGCTAAGCGCCACGGCAGCGGCGTCGTCGCCCGGCGCGGCAACCAGCATGCCAGTGTACGAAAGGCCCCATACCCGGGAAATGCCGGCGCCGGCGCCTTCGAAGTTGGCCGAGGCGCCATCGACGATATCCAGGATAATGTTGTTCTCGTCGGTAATGATGAAGACATAGGCGGCCGGTGAACTCGTCTGCCTGGTAAAGGAGAGGATATCATCCTGCCCGTCGCCAACGCAGACGGTAGTGGAAGTTTCTCCGTTGGTGAGTTTGACGGAACCGCCGTCGGGCTGCGAACGGATCACCTCTATGAAGTTTTCCGACAGCCCGAAGCAGTTATTGGAAAGCCGGGAGACGCCGACAGTATCGCCGGGCATGGCCGTGAGTACGCCGGAGTAGGAGATTCCCCAGACGCGGCTTGTGCCGGCGCCGGCCCCGTCAAAGTCGAAGCTGTTGCCGGGAGCTACGGCCAGGACGACGTTATTTTCATCGGTGATCAGGTAGGCGTAACTCTGCGGCGCCTGTGCGGTCGTAACGAATTCCAGCACATCGGGGATGCCGTCGCCGGCGCATACCGTCTCGGAGGTATTGCCATCGGCGGTGGCTATCGCGCCGCCATCCGGCGTGAAATTGGAAACCGTGATGAAATTGTCGCTCAGGTTGCCGCAAAAGGAACCCAGGCGGGCAGTAGTGGCATTCTGCCCGGGGCGTGCGATTATGCGCCCCAGCCAGGAGAAGGCATATACCCGAAAATTGCCGGCTCCCAGGCCTTCGAAGGTCAACATCCCCCGGACACTCACCCTGAGGATGATATCGTTCTCATCGGTTATGAGATAACTGATCGGAAAAGCATTGGAAGTCGCTGAGAAATTGATCGTCTCGGCTATGCCATCTCCCTCACAGGTGACGGCCTGGGAACCGCCGCCTGCGACGGTGACCATAATATCGATACACGGGGAGGAGAAATGGGCGTAAGCCGTTTGGCTCAAAAAGAGCGCCAGGCCAAAGGCCTGAAGTAAAACTCTGAGCTTCATAGTAAAATGTAGTTTATCCAGTTTGATAAATTTTTTGTCTTTGAAAATTTCGAGGGTTCACCGGTATCCTGCCTACGACAAGCGCCCGCTGTGCATCGGCGGGGGCTGAAGCGCAAGCAATTCAGGGGGGATAATAGTACCTTTTGTTTTGCGAAGCCTTTGGCGAACAGGCGATCTAGCAGGTTTGGAGCAGGTCTCTCAAAGTGGGGCCAGGAGTTGCGCTTCGCTTTTAATTAAGGGATAATACTGCTGCTGCGGGCAGTCAGAAAGCACTAGCGAAGTTATTATATTTTTTTCTATAATAAAAGAGCCGGGAAATGTATTTTTTGCTTCTTCCGGAATTTTCACAAACAGGCGGGGTTGTGCAAAAAGCCCCTGCGGTGATAGTACACTGATTTATTAAGATCAGTTAAGATTCGTTAAGATCAACCTTTCTGG
>CAZAXA010000514.1:2024-4739 GCA_964488965.1 uncultured Phaeodactylibacter sp.
TCATAATTTATCATAATGGATCAGTGTACCATACCTTCTTGCACAACCCCCTGCAAAATAATAAAAAACAGCGAATCGAAGCAAGCCCGGCGGCTATCTATTCGACGAGGTTGATCAGGGTCCGGTAATCGTCGAAGCGGGCGTCTTCATCCTTCATTTCCAGTATGCCCAGCAGGGGTTGGCCGTGGTAGGCTTCTTCCAGGCTTTGCCGGGTCTGCTCACAGCGGATTTCGACCATACCCTGTCGTATCTGCTCCATGCGCCACTGGTAGGTGGCTTCCATGCGTTCGAAGATGCGCTGGTTGGCCTCGGTGAAGCTTTCAGCGGGCGCCACCGGGTTGATATCCTGAAATGCCTGCTGGTTACGGGCGATCATTTTCCCGGCTTCCATGACGAAGTAGGCGGAGTGAGCCCAGCTTTTGCCCTCGCCCAGCAGGCGGGAGTAGAGCACCAGTTGCAGGTCTTCTTCATTGCGTATGGATCGTTCCAGAAAGCTGGCGCCCCGCCACTTGAGGTCGATAACTGCCAGTTCGTCACCGCGGCGGAGCACGATATCGGCCCGGCCGCTGATGGAGATATCCATGAATTTACCCTCCAGGGGCTTTTCGGTTTCGAAGGTTTCCCATCCATTTTCGCGGATGTGGGTGGCCAGGCTCCAGGCGGCATATTTGACGCGCTGGACGAAGCTGGCGCGCTCGGGTTCCTTGCCGTAGAGCAGCATCACTGCGCCTTCGCGCCGGAGCAGGCCGTCCGTTTCCCGGTCGATGAACGCCTCCACCTGTTTTTTGTCCCAGTTCCGGATGTCTTCGCGCAGCAGTTTTTCGAAGTAGCGGTGCGCCAGGTTGCCCATCAGGGTATTTTCTTTGACGATGCTGAGGATAGAAGATTTTCTCAGGCGGATCTGGTGTTTGAATACCCATTGGTAAGGGTAGTAGAACAGGTCGTTCAGGCTGCTGAAGGTCTCTTCCTCCCTGCTTTGAAGCTTATCGGCGGAGCGGATGTACAGGAAAGGCCGGGGCCTGCCCAGTTGCCGCCGGGGCAGGGCCGTGTACGAAGGAAGGTTGAATACATCGGCGAAGAGCGCCGGCCCGGCCGTTCCGTCAATATCCAGCGTGATGGCGTCCAGTTTGCCGAAAGCAGCCTGCAGGTCGCCGAACAGGGGGTGGGGGTGAGCATCCTGGCCGTTGGCCATCTCCGGCAGGGCGAGCAGGAGGCGTTTCCTGCAATGGAGTATGGGCCTACTGCGCTGCCAGATGAGGCGGGCATTTTCCAGTTCCGGCCCCTGCAGCCGTACGCCCTCCTCCTGCAGATAGCTGATTTCCGGCAGGTACCAACGGGAAAAGAAGTGGACGGGTTCGTTTTGGGTGAAGTTCCACCACAACAATTCGGGCGTTGGCCCGATGAAGGCTCCGGGTTGCTGCACGTAGGGCATAAAGCCGCATTCCCTTCCGCGAAACTGCACGGGCGCCGGCTCGTAGATGGTCCGCACGATGCGCTCCAGCTCCAGGTTGGACAGCCGTTCTTCCGGCAGCGCTTCGAGCAGTTCCCGTATCCTTCGGGCCTGTTCGCTGAGCACCAGCAGGGAGGTGTTTTTGCTGCCTTCTTCTTCAAAGCACTGGTAAGCCCATTGCGCGAGGTAGGCAAATATATCGATCACCTCTTCCTTGGGGACGGATTGGGAGAGGCTGTAACGGCGGCGCCGGAACCAGAAGCTGTACTGAAAGTCGATCTTTTTCAGGTCGATACCGGGATCATGGGCGGCGCGTGCCCGCATTTCATCGAAATAGCGGGCGATGGCGGCCCGCCAGGCATCGCTGTCTATCCCCGGCGTCTGTGCCATCTGGGCAGCGATACGGTTAGCCAGTTCTGCATCAAGGGGTTTGACCGACAGGGAGACGAATTCCATGATCTTGAAGGGGTCGATCGGCTCCCACAGGAAGACGGCGGCCAGTTTGAGTACCTGCAGGGTGGGGCGGGCCAGCGAGGCAGAGAGTTGCCCGAGGCCGGGCAGGCCCTCCTGGGTAAGGGCGTGGCCCAGGGCCCCGTCCTGCCCGGAAAGCAGGCAGGCCGGGCGAAATCCGGGGTTGAGGCGAAGCAACTGTGCAAGGTAGGCGGCCAGGCTGGATTCGCGTTTGCCGCGCAGCAGCAACAGGGAGCCGTCGCCCTTCAGGCCTTGCCTGCCGCTGCTTTCTCCCGTCAGTATGCGCTGGAAGCGGGCCAGGTCGGTATCGCCCGCAGCCGGCGGGGAGGGAAGCTGGCGGATATCGCTCCCCTTTTCCTTCAGCAGTTGAAAAAGGCGTTGAAAGTGGGCCGGGAGCAGTTCCAGCGGTTCATTTACCAGGATGGCGACGGCCGGCAGGGCGCGCCGCTGCAGGGCGTTCAACACGGCGGCAAAGCGCCCCGCATAACCGGGAGACAGCCGAAGCCCGTCCTGCCCTTCTTCCAGCAACTGCTCCAGGTGGGCCAGGCAGCGGAGGCGTTCCGGCAAGGCCTCATCCCACCGGAAACCCCAGCCGGCAAGGAGCAGTTCGTCGCGTCTTTGCAGCAGGTTGGTGGCCGTGGCAAACTGGTCGGCCCCGAAAGAGTCCCGGTAAAAGGTTGGAGGCCAGGATGACAGCTGGCGGCGGATGGCCTGCCGGTACTGCTCAATGCGCAGGTATTCATCATCGGAGGGGCGCCCGGAGCTCCGGGCAAAGCGAGTTCGATCTGAACCAC
>CAZAXA010000515.1:0-2353 GCA_964488965.1 uncultured Phaeodactylibacter sp.
CACCTACCGTCGCTTCGGCCGCGCCAATTTCAGCGCCCGCTACCGGGTAAACGACCGCCTGACCGTCGGCCTGAACGGCAATTTCAACTTCGGCAAAACGGCTGCTTTCCTGTACTGGGCATCCGATACCATGGGCTATATCGCCGCGCCCAATACCCTCTCCTACCGGGAGCGCACCCGCTTCAACATCGACCCTTTTGCGACCTATTACGACAAGGGCGGCAACCGGCACCGCCTGCAGGGCCGCTTCTACAACGTAGACAACCGGAACGACCAGGAGCAGTCCAACTCTTCAGATATGTATTACGGGGAGTACCAGTTTCAGCGCCAGATAAAGCCGGCAGAACTGGTGGTCACCGCCGGCGCCGTCCTGTCCGGCACGGCCATCTCGGCGGAACTGTACGGGGACACCACCTATACGTCACGCAACATAGCCGCCTACGTACAACTGGAAAAGAAACTCCTGGACAGGCTAAACCTCAGCGGCGGTTTCCGCTATGAGAACAACCTGCTCATCAGCCCGGCCTACTACAATGAGAACAAGCAAGATACCCTCGCCAAAGAACGGGAATCCCGGCCGGTGTTCCGCATCGGCGCCAACTACCGGGTAGGAGAAGCCTCTTTCTTCCGGGCGTCCTGGGGGCAGGGCTACCGCTTTCCCACCGTGGCCGAAAAGTTCATCCGCACCAATGCAGGCTTTATCCGGGTGCTGCCCAACCCCAGCCTGGGGTCCGAAACCGGCTGGAGCGCCGAGCTGGGAGTCAAGCAAGGCTTCCGCATCAGCAGCTTCGAAGGTTTCATCGACCTGGCCGGCTTCATTTCGAAGTACCAGGATATGATCGAGTTCAACTTCATCGGCCAGGGCTTTAAATCCGTCAATATCGGAGGAACGGATATTAAGGGCTTCGAGGCCACCATCGCCGGCCGGGGCGAAATCCTGGGGGTTCCGGTCAGCCTGCTCACCGGTTATACCTACGTCGACCCTGAATTTGAAGAGTTCGGCCTCGACGCGCCGGAAGGGTCGCAGGCGTTGTTCAACGCGCAAAGCTCCTCGGAAATGAACACAAATATCCTCAAGTACCGGTCCAAACACCTGTTCAAGTTTGACCTGGAGGGCAAATACAAGGGCTTCTTCCTGGGTACGGAGGTCTTCTACAACAGCCAGCTCGTCGCCATCGACAACCTCTTCGAGGTGCTGCTCAGCGGCGTGCGCAGCTTCCGGGAAGAACACAGCAACGGCTATACCCTGCTCAACCTGCGCACCGGCTACGAGTTCTCCGACGGCGTGCGCCTGACCCTGCTGCTGAACAATACGGCCAATATCGAATACACCACCCGGCCCGCCCTCATGGAAGCCCCGCGCAACCTGACGGCCCGAGTGGATTATAAATTCTAGGAAGGATTTACAGGTATGTAGACAGGATTTACAGGACTGGCCACTGGGCCGTATAACATAACCTGTAAATCCTGTCCAACTTTACATTCAATAGCAAAAATCACCCTCCTTCCCTGACTTCCATCACTTTGCCGCCGCTTCCGGTTTTTTAACTTGCCGTTATCAAGAACTTTAAAATCCTGAAGCCATGACTCCCGATTCTGCCTCACTGTTGATCTTTTTTGCGCTTATCCTTTTCTTCGTTCCCCTGGTTATGGGTTTCGCGGGTAAGAACAAGATGGGATGAGGATTTACAGGAATTCTGTTTGAGGGCAGGATTCACAGGATATGGGTGCTCCAGGAAGGCGCCGTTAGCATACTACGTTATCCTCCCTGTCGGCTAATCCTGTCCATCCTGTCTGCTTATCTGCCTGTTAATCCTGTCTACCTGTTAATCGTGCCCTGGGTTTGCGTTGCCGCCGTACCAGCCAGATCAGGAATACGGCCAGCACCAGCAAGACCGGCCATATGGACACCATGCCTATGGCCATCTCTTTCAACAGCTTCCACCCGTCTTCGAAGCCTTCGCCGATGCGGCTCCAGAAGGAGCGGCCGGTACTTAGCCGGCTCCCCTTCTCATAGATAGTGAGGTTGACGGTGCTTAAATCCACCTGCCGGCTCAGGTATCGTAGCTGCCCTTCTACGGACTCGATTTCTTCGATCACCTTGCGCAGGTTTTCCTCCACGGCCAGCACTTCCTGTACATTCCTGGCCTGCTTCAGCAGTTCCCGGTAGCGTTCCACCACGGCCCGCTTGGACGCCAGGCGCGTTTCCAGGTCGATGTACTGGCGGGTCACATCTTCGGAGTTGACAGACCTGAGGTCTACGTGCGCGGCCAGTTGCTCCAGTTCGAGCAGCAGCGAATCGAACCGTTGGGGAACCACCCGGATCACCAGGGTGTTCTCCAGGCTTTCTCCG
>CAZAXA010000515.1:2363-4716 GCA_964488965.1 uncultured Phaeodactylibacter sp.
CTCATTTTCGCTGCTGATCTCCCCTCCATACGCGCCAACCAGTTTTCTGACGGCAAGCAGGGCTTCCCCGTAATCCGTTACTTCCATCCTCATGCTGGCAGTGCGGATGACCTTTTTCTCCGGCTCAGGGGTTTCAGGCTGCCCTTCATCCTGAGCGTAGGCCTCTTTCGCCATCTGGGCCTCGCTGTGGGTGCTGTAGCCATCATATTCTCCCGAGCTCTCAGGGCTGCTTTCGTAATTGCCGCGGCAGGCCAGGCTCAGGGCTGCCAGCAGGGATAAAGTGATCCAGATCTTCGTTTTCATAAGGTATCGTTTATTTTCGTCGAAGTTACCAATAATTGGAAAAAGGAACTGCCAAAATGTCACCGGGGGCGGTAAAATCCTTATCTTTGCTCCCCGGTTCGTTGAACCTTTTGTCAATTGGCAGGCTTTTTAGCCAGGATGCTGCCCATCGCTTTTTTACACAAGGCAAAGTGAGAAAATTTTAAAGAAGAATGTACGACAACAACCCTACGCTCGCAGGCATAAAAAAAGAGATCGACGAAAGCCGGCAGGGCGAAGCTTTCTACAGGGAGCAGGCCGGCGGCCAGGAGGGCAAGTTTTTCTACATAGAAAGCTACGGCTGCCAGATGAACTTCAGCGACAGCGAGATCGTGGCCTCTATTCTGTCGGAGGCGGGGTACAGCCCCACCCGCGCCCTGGAAAAGGCCGATCTCATACTGGTAAACACCTGCTCCATCCGGGAGAAGGCCGAAGAAACGGTGCGCAAGCGGCTGCGCCTTTTCGACAAACAGAAGCAGCAGCGCCCGGGCGCCCTGGTCGGCGTGCTGGGCTGCATGGCCGAGCGCCTGAAGAGCAAATTCCTGGAAGAGGAGAAGCTCGTCGACCTGGTCGTAGGCCCGGATGCCTACCGCGACCTGCCCGCGCTGATCGCCACCGCCGAAGAAGGAGACAAGGGCGTCAACGTCTTCCTCTCCCGTGAAGAAACCTATGCCGACATCAGCCCGCTGCGGCTGGACTCCAACGGCGTGTCGGCCTTCATCTCCATCATGCGCGGCTGCGACAATATGTGCTCCTTCTGCGTGGTGCCCTTCACCCGCGGGCGCGAACGCAGCCGCAACGCATTCAGCATCGTGGCCGAAGCTGCTGGCCTCCTGCACAAGGGCTACCGGGAAGTGACCCTCCTGGGGCAGAACGTGGATTCCTACAAATGGGAAAACCCGGAGAACGGAGAGCTCGTCACTTTCGCCAGACTCCTGGAGATGGTGGCCCTGGTGGACCCCGATCTGCGCATCCGCTTTTCTACTTCCCATCCTAAAGACATCACCGACGAGGTGCTGTTCACCATGGCGAAGTACGAGAACATCTGCAACTACATCCACCTGCCGGTACAGTCGGGCAACAGCCGCATCCTGGAACTGATGAACCGCACCTACGACCGCGAGTGGTATATGAATAAGGTGCGCCGCATCTATGAGCTCATCCCGGATTGCGCCATTTCGTCGGATATCATCACCGGCTTCTGCACGGAAACGGAAAAAGAACACCAGGACACCCTGAGCATGATCGAATTCGCGCGCTACAGCATGTCCTACATGTTCTGCTATTCAGAACGCCCCGGCACCCTGGCCGCCCGCAAATACGCGGACGACGTGCCGATGAAGGTCAAAAAACGGCGCCTGCAGGAGGTCATCCGCCTGCAAACCCAGGTTTCCTACCGGTACAACCAGCAGGATATCGGCAAGACCTTCAAAGTGCTGATCGAAGGGGACTCCAAACGTTCGGAACAGGACTTCAGGGGCCGCAATTCCCAGAACAAAATGGCCGTCTTCCCCAAAGTGGAAGGGTTTAAACCGGGCGACTATTGTTACGTTAAAATTAATGAGGCCACCAGCGCTACTTTGATGGGAGAGATCGTGGCGCTATAACAATACAAAATGGACAATAACCTCCAGGCTATCAAACAAAGATTCGGGATCATCGGCCGGTCGCCCCTGCTCGACCGGGCGCTGGGCGCCGCCGTACGGGTAGCCAACACCGACCTTTCTGTCCTGATTACGGGGGAGAGCGGGGTCGGCAAGGAGGTTTTTTCCAAGATTATCCACGGGCTGAGCGCGCGTAAACATAACAAGTTCATCGCCATCAACTGCGGGGCCATTCCGGAGGGCACCATCAACTCCGAACTGTTCGGCCACGAAAAGGGCGCCTTCACCGGAGCGGCCAGCGAGCGCAAGGGCTACTTCGAAAGTTATGACGGCGGCACTATGTTCCTGGACGAGATCGGCGAGATGCCGCTGGATACGCAGGCATTTCTGCTGCGGGTGCTGGAGACCGGCGAGTTCATCCGGGTGGG
>CAZAXA010000516.1:0-4701 GCA_964488965.1 uncultured Phaeodactylibacter sp.
TGTAAAAGTCTATGCTATAATAATCATCGTTCATGCTCGCCGACAGTTGCAGGCAGAAGGAGCAATCGTCCACGCTGCCTTCATTGGGCAATACATGGATATTGGCCATGGGCGGCGGGCAGTCCTCGGTTATTTCCTCGATGTATTCGCAATAGGTATCTGTGCTCAGGTTATTCAGTATTCTGGTGATCTGCCCTTCCGTATAAGCGGCGCAACATTCTGTATATCTGGAATAGGACATGATATTGTTATTGATATAATCCCAGCTGCAACAGGGGTAGGGCAGGCAGGGCGCCGATAGATCACACAGATCCGGGTAGTCGGTGGTTCCGTCGCCGTCATAATCCAGAGAGCGGTCGTAAACCGGGTCCGTGCTGGTCAGGATGTCCCAGCATTGCCGCCATTCTAACTCTGAACCGACTCCCGGATTTAAAAAATTATCGGACAGGTCGCCGTCGCAATTGTAATCATAGCGGTATCCGACTTCAGGAGTGTCATCCAAGCCATCGTCGAAAAAAGAATGCCTAATACTTAAAACATGGCCCATTTCATGGTTGAATACTGCGGCGCCAAACTCTTCCGCCGTAAAAGCATTGCCGGGTTCACCATTGGCTTGGCCATTCGCTTTACCGATCCATTCTACAAAAAAAGCATTGTATTCCGTATCCGTATTCTGGCCGAAATTGCTTTGAAACCAGTTTGGAA
Source organism: uncultured Phaeodactylibacter sp. (assembly GCA_964488965.1). GTDB lineage: Bacteria > Bacteroidota > Bacteroidia > Chitinophagales > Saprospiraceae > JACJXW01. The sequence continues at coordinate 706 of CAZAXA010000516.1, forward strand.
AAGCTCCACTTGTATCTTTAGCAGTAGTGTTGCACCATACGTACACCCCGGAGAGCACATAACGGAGGGGAACGCACTGCACTTCCTTGACATCTTCCGGCTGAAATCCCCAAAGTGGATATTGCACCCATTGTTCTCTGTTATTCTCCAAAGCGTTATTGGCTCTTGTTATGATATCCTCGGCAAGGCCGTAGGCGTCACCAATGGGTATGTCCTGAATACCCAGGGGGTCAAGCGTGCCTTCACAGTCATCATCCAGGAAAAAATGGATATTCACCCGCAGCCACACTTTGATGCAGTGCTGCTGTATGATATCTACGTCGAAGCAGTGGTTCAGTTCCGATTCCGGTATCGAATGAAATATTGTGTCGTCTGTCACGCCACAGGCCCGGAGCCCTTCATAGACGGTACTCTGAGCTTGGGTGTAGTGGTAGTAAAAGAGCAGGAAGGAGCAATGTAAAAACAATTTAATTTTTTTTAGATTTGATAGGGGGGGGGTAAGCCGTTTAAGTATATTTTTCTTCAGCATAGCGCAAGGGTTTTGAATATGAAAAATGTAGTTATCCCGCCTTCTCAGGGTAGCCTTTTAATCCATGAATTTCTGTACTGTGGTATTTTGCTGAGGCAAGTTACGCCTCTTGCTACATTGTTCCAATATCAGCAATGTTAAAGTTCTTCGATAGCTTTTATAGGCAGTACAACTTTGTACCCTATTCAGGCCAACCTTAAGCTCTTCCCGGCTGTTAAAATTCCTAAAAATCACCCGCTATGCCTGCCACCTGCATTCCACAATCCACCCTCGACTTCCTCAAAGCCCTGCGCGACAACAACAAGCGCGAATGGTTCACCGCCAATAAGGCCTGGTATGAAAAAGAGCACGCCCATGCCGTCGAATTTGCGGAGGCCCTGCTCGCCCGCATGGGGCAGCACGACCAGCTCGTGCCCATGACCGGCAAGCAGAGCCTGTTCCGCATCTACCGCGACGTACGCTTCTCCAAAGACAAGTCGCCCTACAAGGCCCACTTCAGCGGCACCATGAAGCGGGACACCAAATGGCGGCGCGGCGGTTACTACTTCCACATCGAGCCGGGCGGCTCCTTCGTGGGCGGCGGCTTCTGGGAGCCCAATGCCGCCGACCTCAAGCGCATCCGTCAGGAACTGGCCGCCGATGCGGAACCTCTGCGGAAGATCATCGCCGCGCCGGAGTTCGTCGAGACTTTCGGCCAGCTGCAGGGCGAACAGCTCAAAACGGCGCCTCAGGGCTTTTCCCAGGACCATCCCAACATCGGCCTGCTGCGCTATAAGCAGTTCCTGGTTTCTCAATCCTATACTGATAAGGAAGTGACTTCCTCCGATCTGCTGGATAAAATGGTGCTGGCCTTCCGGCGCATGCGCCCTTTCTTCGACTACATGAGCGAGGTGCTGACCACTGATGAGAATGGCGTGCCGATTGAGTGAGTTTTAAGATAAGATTTTCCAGGCCGGAGAAGGACAGGAAAATCTTATCTTTAGTCCAAAATGCGCCCGACAATCCTGTTTGCCCTGCTTGCCCTTCTGTTCTCCTGTTACAATACCGAGCAACAACCCTCTGATACGCCTGATCAGCAACCATCGGCTGCGGTCCCCTCTTTGAGCGTTGAGGGAGCCGCTGTCCTCCATCTCGACAGCCTTTACCAATCCTATGGGGTAGAAGGTTGTTTCGCCTTGTACAACCTGAAAAATGATTCCATCTTCCTCTACAATCCCGCCCGTTGCCAGCAGGGCTTCCTCCCCGCCTCCACCTACAAAATTCCCAACTCTCTGATCGCGTTGGAAACTGCAGTGATGCAAAGTCCGGAGGATACCATCTTCTGGGATGGACAGGAGAACTGGAACCCCGACTGGAACCGCGATAATACCCTCGCCGAGGCCTTCCGCGTCTCCTGTGTGCCCTGCTACCAGCAGATCGCCCGCAAGGTGGGCGTGGAGCGCATGCGGGAGTGGACAACAAAATCCGAATACGGCCAGTTGGATATCCGGGAAGACAATATCGATATCTTCTGGCTGGAGGGCGATTCCAGAGTGACGCCTTTACAACAAGTACGCTTCCTCATCCGCCTCTACCGGGAAGAGCTTCCCTTTCAGAAAGAACACCAGCGCACCGTCAAGCAGATCATGCTGCTGGAAGAAACGCCGGAGCACAGGCTCTATGGCAAAACCGGCTGGGCGCAGCCTGATGGGCGCAACATCGGCTGGTTCGCCGGCTTCTTCGAGACGGGCGATGAGGCTTTTGTTTTTGTCAATAATGTGGAGAACGAACAAGGGCCGGAGGGGGAGAATGGGAGCTTCCAGCGCTGTAGGAGGGAGATTGTGGAAAGGATTCTAAAAAACAGGTAAATTAAAAAATGGAACAGATAATTCAGGCAATCAGACATATGATCAACATCCCGGAAAATGAGATGAACGAATTTCTTAGCAGTTGTTTTCCGAGAACCTTTAGAAGAAAAGAAATATTGAGCCAACCTTTGAAGGTTCCTAACGAGATTTTTTTTATCAATTCCGGCATAGTCCGGGTGGTCATTACAGATAACAAGGGCGCCGAGCATACCATCCATTTCGCTTTGGAGGGCCAGTTTATCGCGGATTATTCCTGCTTCATGCAGCAGCAGCCGTCTTTTTATTCTTTAGAGGCCCTGGAAGATACCGAAGTGGTCGTTTTACCCCGATCCGCAATTGAATGGGGGTATCAAAATCTGACAGAAGGGGACAAACTGGGCAGGCTTATCGCCGAATTCTATTTCATATATCAGGACAACCGCATCAAGAATCAGTACATTCGAACCCCGAAGGAAAGATATGATTCAATAACGGAAGTCTTTCCCGATATCCATAACCGTGCTCCTCAGCACATGATCGCCTCCTATCTTGGGATCACTCCCGTCCACCTCAGCCGTTTAAAAAAAGAAGGCTTTTCAAAAACCTAAACATTTGTTATCGTTTTGCAGGGGCCGGCCCTACGATATTTGCCTTTAATAAAACGCATTTATCATGGCAATAACGACTTTTTCAGCAAAAGAAAAGAACCGGCTGAAAACGAAATACGGCCCTTGGGCTGTTGTAACAGGCGCTTCCTCAGGGATTGGCCGGGAGATCGCCACCCGGCTGGCCGAAGCAGGTTTAAACCTGATCATCAACGGCAGAAACGAAAAAAAGCTCAACCAACTGGGAAGCGTGCTGGCCGCAAACTATGGCATTGAAGTAAAAACGGTGGCGGCTGATGTTTCAGAGCCTTCCGGCATCGGCCGGATAACCGAGGCCTCCGGAAATCTTGAGGTCGGGCTCCTCGCCGTTTCTGCCGGTTATGGGACCTCCGGCTCTTTTTTGAGCAGTTCTTTGCACGACGAGATCAACATGCTGAGAGTGAACTGTGAAGCACTGTTTAGCCTGGCCCATCATTTCAGCCAGCTTTTTGCCCGCCGGAGGAAAGGAGGAATTATCCTCATGAGTTCAATGGTTGCCTTTCAGGGAGTTCCCTACTCGGCCAATTATGCGGCGACCAAAGCCTATGTACAATCCCTGGCGGAAGCGCTGGCTATAGAATTAAAATCCTTTGGCGTAGATGTTCTGGCGGCGGCTCCCGGCCCGGTGGAAAGCGGGTTTGGAAAACGCGCCGGTATGAAAATGAGTATGGCCTTAACGCCGGCTCAGGTTGGGATTCCTATTCTGAAAGCACTGGGAAAAAAGACAACCGTGCTTCCCGGGCTGCTGACAAAATTCCTCGTCTACTCATTGCGAACCGTTCCGCGATGGGGGAAAGTACGGATCATGAAGATCGTGATGAACGGAATGACCCGGCATCAGAGAGAAGGGGATGCCGCATAAAGCTGATCCATTTTACCCAGGTGTATATAGTCAAAAAAAGCAAATTTGTTCTGGGTGGCTTTGACTGTCGCAATACCGTTTGCTATGTCGAAAATTATTACGTTAACGTGAGGTTTGAGGTTAAGGCTGAGGCTG
>CAZAXA010000517.1:0-4696 GCA_964488965.1 uncultured Phaeodactylibacter sp.
GACAAGGAAGAAGCCGCCTACATACAGAACAACCTCTCCAACCTGCTGGACAAGAAATCCATCCGTTTTTTCCCGGACTCCTTCAAGCGGCCTATGCACTTCGAGGAGCTCAACAACAACAACGCCCTGCAACGTACGGAGACGATCAACCGGATCGTCAATTCCCCCTCTTCCGGCGAGATCATCGTCACCTATCCGGAAGCGCTCTTCGAAAAGGTGGTGTCGCCGGAAATCCTCAACCAGCGCCGGATCGATATCGTTAAAGGCGAGGAACTGGATGTGGACTTCCTGATCGAGGTGCTGGTGGAATACGGCTTTTCCCGCGAAGATTTCGTTTATGAACCCGGGCAGTTCTCCGTCCGGGGCGGCATTATCGATATTTTCTCTTTTGGCAACGAATATCCCTACCGCATCGAGCTGTTCGATGAGGAGGTGGAAAACGTCCGAACCTTCAACCCCACTACTCAGCTCTCGGTGCAGCATATCGCCCGGGTATCCATCATTCCCAATATCAACACCAGGTTCTCGCAGGAGCAGAAAGTGTCGATGCTGGGCATCCTCCCGGCAAATACAGCCGTTTGGGTTAAGGATTTTCAGGTGCTGCTCGACAAGCTCGCCCGCTGTTTCGGAAAAGCGGAAGAATTTGCCAAAGCCCTGCGGCTGATAGAGGAGGAACAATTGAAAGAGATTTTTCGCGACCGGGCCTTCATCCGCCCCCATGAGATCATCGAAGATGTGGAGCGGTTTTCCATAATCTCTCTCTCGGATGGCCAGCAACCCATCGCTTTTGAAGAAAAGATCGCTTACGCCACCCGCCCGCAGCCCAGCTTCAACAAGAACTTCAACCTGCTGATCCGCAACCTCAACGAGAACACCGCCAGCCGTTTCGAAAATTTCCTGTTTGCTGAAAACCCCAAGCAGATCGAGCGCTTTTATGCCATTTTCGAAGACCTGAACGCCGATGTCCATTTTCATCCCATTCCCCGGTCGATCCACGAAGGTTTTATCGACCTGGCCCTTAAGGTAGCCTGCTATACCGACCACCAGATTTTCCAGCGTTTCCACCGCTATAAGCTCCGGCAGGGTTTCACCAAGGACCAGGCCATCAACCTCCGCATGCTGCGGGAACTGACGCCGGGCGACTACGTCACCCATATCGACCACGGCGTGGGGCGCTACTCGGGCCTGGAAAAGATCGACATCAACGGCCATGTGCAGGAGTCCGTCCGGCTCATCTATAAGAACAACGACATCCTCTACGTCAGCATCAACTCCCTGCACAAGATCACCAAGTATGTCGGCAAAGAAGGCACTGCCCCCAAAGTGGACAAGCTGGGCTCCGAAGCCTGGAAGAACCTCAAGCAACGCACCAAGAAGAAGGTAAAGGACATCGCCAGCGAACTGATCAAGCTTTACGCCAAACGCAAGGCCTCCGAGGGCTTCGCTTTCCCTCCCGACGGTTACCTGCAGAACGAGCTGGAAGCTTCCTTCATCTACGAAGACACCCCCGACCAGCTCAAGGCCACCAACGATGTCAAGGACGATATGATGAAGGCCAACCCGATGGACCGGCTCATCTGCGGGGATGTGGGCTTCGGCAAAACGGAGGTGGCCGTGCGCGCCGCCTTCAAGTCCATTGTGGGCGGCAAACAGGTGGCCGTACTCGTCCCCACCACCATCCTGGCCCTGCAGCACTACCGTACCTTCAAGGAACGGCTGGAGGAATTCGGCGTCACCGTCGACTACGTCAACCGCTTCCGCACCACTGCCCAGCGCAACGAAATCTTCAGGCAGCTCAAGGCCGGCAAGCTCGACCTCATCATCGGCACCCATGCGCTACTGAATAAGAAAGCCGATTTCAAAGACCTGGGCCTGCTCATCATCGATGAAGAACAAAAATTCGGCGTTGCCGCCAAGGAGAAACTGCGCAACCTCAAGGTCAACGTCGACACCCTGACGCTGACCGCCACGCCCATCCCCCGCACCCTGCAGTTCTCGCTTATGGCGGCGCGCGACCTGTCTATCATCCGCACGCCGCCGCCCAACCGGCAGCCCATTCATACCGAGGTGCGCATCTTCAACGAAGAGATCGTCAGGGAGGCCATTTACTATGAGGCCAACCGGGGGGGGCAGGCCTTCTTTGTCCACAACCGGGTAAAGACCCTGCCGGATGTCACCGCTATGGTGCGCCGCATATGCCCGGATGTGGAGGTAGCTACCGCCCATGGCCAAATGGAGGCCGACAGCCTGGAGAAGACATTGATCAAATTCATTGACGGCCGTTACGACGTGCTGGTCTGCACCAATATCATTGAAACCGGCCTGGACATTCCCAACGCCAACACCATCATCATCAACAATGCCCATCAGTTTGGCATGAGCGACCTGCACCAGCTGCGGGGCCGCGTGGGCCGCTCCAACCAGAAGGCTTTCTGTTACCTGTTCAGCCCGCCCCTGTCCACCCTGACCGCTGAAGCGCGCAAACGCCTCAGGACGCTGGAGGAGTTTTCCGACCTGGGCAGCGGCTTCAACATCGCCATGCGCGACCTAGACATCCGGGGCGCCGGCAACCTGCTGGGCGCAGAGCAGAGCGGCTTCATTGCCGACATCGGTTATGAAACTTACCAGAAAATTCTGGAGGAGGCCATCCATGAACTGAAGGAAACCGAATTTAAGGAACTCTTCAGGGAAGAGCTGGAGAAAAACCCACAGTATGTGCGCGACGTACAGGTCGACACCGATGTGGAAATGCTCATTCCCGACGAATACGTCAGCAGCATATCGGAACGCCTCAGCCTGTACACCGAGCTCGACAGCCTGGAAAGGGAGGAAGAACTGGAAGCCTTCGAGGCCCGGCTGCGCGACCGCTTCGGCCGCATACCCCCACAGGTCGCAGAACTCTTCGAAGGGTTGCGCCTGCGCTGGGTGTGCAAGGCTCTGGGTTTTGAGCGCCTCGTTCTCAAGAACAATAAGCTGCGCTGCTATTTTGTGGACAACCCACAGTCATCCTATTACGAAAGCCCGCTGTTTCAAAGCATCCTCGATTTTGTGAACAAGGAGGGGCGCCGCCGCGGGTTGAGTTTTAAGCAATCCAATAAATACTTCATTTTGGTAAAGGATCATGTGAACAGCCTGAAAGATGCGAATGAAGTGCTGGAGAAGATCAAAGCTGCGGCAATATTAGAATAGAAAGTTTTTCATTTAACAAACCCAGGTTCTTCTTTTTCAGCTCGCACTCCCATATTCTGATCACTTTCCAGTTTTTTTTGGAAAGCTCTTCATTGACGAGCGCATCCCTGTTTCTGTTTTTTTCTATCTTTTTGACCCAGTAAGTTTTATTGTCTTCGGGTTTGGTGTTTCGACAATCGTGCCCGTGCCAAAAGCAGCCGTCTGTAAAGACGACCACTCGTAATTTTGGGAAAACAAAGTCGGGGTTTCCCAAAAGCTTGTAGTTCCTTCGCCAGCCTTTTATACCTTTCTCCTTGAAAAATCGAATAAGCTTTAGTTCGGTGGATTTATTTTTCTTTGATCTTACTTTTTTCATTATCTCACTACGCTCCTCCTGGGAGAATGTATCAGCCATTATTTTCGATTGTTAAATTGGAAGGTAATTCAATCATCAAAGATTTATCAATTTCAGCTTCGTTTACCCGCTTGTTATAGAGGATAATTAGTTCAGAAAAATTGTGCTTTAGCTTATTATATTCAAACCCACTAATTTCCTCAATATTTTGAGAGACAAAAGACTCCAGAGACTCAACAGAGATTTGATTTTTGCTTACCTCGTCAGCAAGTTGACGGGCCGCGGCCAATTTCCCGTCAGGAACTAAAAGAAAAGCCTTAAGTCCGTCGTGCAAATTTTCCTGACATTTGGAGAATACACCTTGCATAGGAGACATCGTCACGTGAAACACGGTATCGCCAACTCTAAAGTCTCCCGATCGCTGAGTTTGGAGATCTGCCGTAGAATAAGACTCGTTTGATATGTTGAGGTTGGGAAACCTGAGCTGGAGTTTAGCCCCGACAAGATGTTGCGCAACAGCCCCGCCCTTATTCTCCTTTGAAGCGGTATCCAAAAGGTTCCGAATATTTTGCCATGTCGAAAGCCTAGGATCGAATATAAGTTTCAATTTTTGACGATTGTGGTATGCCCTTACACGATCGACCAGGAAATGTTGGAAATCAAACAGAACTTTAACCCTTTCTTCATATCCAATTTCAGCCAGATTCATTCTCTCTAATGAACTTAGTAGTTTCTGGATCTCACTGAGTACTCCTCGGTTTGTCCTTCCTCCTTCCTTAGCAAACGGCCTGGTTTCTCCAAATTCAGCCAATATTCTTGCAACCGCTTTACCACTAACCCCACTAATTTGAGTGCCTTTGGGCGCCAAGTGTGATTTAAGATCTGTCTCAAATCTTTCTTTTAAGTTATTGAGAACAACTAAGGATGCCGCAATTGTACCAATTGCAGGGCCGTCATTTTGCTTATAATACTCAAGCGAAGAGTACCAATTCCTGAATTCATCGAGATACCTGTTGTCCAAATTGTTGCTTTTTTAAAGCTAAAGATTCATTTATTTCATTCAGAAGAGGGGTTAAGTAATTATTGGCTATCCAATTAATGACCGGTACGCAGACAGCGTCTCCAAAACCAAAGAGAGCTTCTGTTGTAGTCCCGGTTATTTTGAACTCATCT
>CAZAXA010000518.1:0-4690 GCA_964488965.1 uncultured Phaeodactylibacter sp.
TCCTGTCCTGGGCACAAACTTTTTGGTTCTTCGGTTGCGTTTGCAATGATGGAATCCAAATCCATTTATGAATCCGGCCGGCCTTTCCCGGCCGGATGGCAGTAGAAGCATTAGATAATCTCTTCAAACTCATCTTCTTGCCCATCCGGAAGCGAACGTTCCAGCGCATGCCGCTGGATATCGCGCATGCGGCCCATTTCCTCCAGCACAGCCTCGAGAAATTCCTCGTCCACCAGGCGGCGGATATCCTCCAGGCTATTGATGCCCTCTCCGGTGCGGAACTTATAGGTTTGTTCAAGCAGGCCGGATTCCAGCTTGACGGAGAATTTGTTCTCCATTTGAAAGATGGTGATCTTCAGGATGGGGTGGTTGATGTAGCCGATGATGCGCATACAAGAGTAATTGGTTAGCCGTTGCCAGTTGTTCGTTGTTCGTGCCTGTTAAGGTCAATTATCCTCTCTGTACATTTTTTGGATACTCCTCGTCAAGGCCTCATACACCTCCTCAAAGTCCGGGAATTTTTCCAGGTATGCCAGGTGGCGGGTTATGGTTTCCTGGTCGCCGCGGCGGGCGGGCCCGGTTTGCATATCTCTGGGCGCGTGGCCTTCGATCTTGTTCACCGTTTCCCGGATGAGGGGAAGCAACAAGGCGAAGGGCAGCTTTTCTTTTTCCAGCACCTCATGGCCGATGTGGAAGAGGTGGTTGGAAAAATTGTTGACAAAAACCGCCGCTACGTGCAGGATGGCGCGCTGCTCATCGTCGATGCGGCATACGCTTTGGCTGAGCTGCCGGCCCAGGGCGGCCAGTTGCTGTTCCAGATCCTCATCCGGGCTGTAGATGCAGATGGGAACAGAGGCGAAATCAGGCTCGCGCCCGCGGGAGAAGGTCTGCAACGGATAAAAGATGCCATGCCGGGGAAAGAAGGGCGCCAATACGCCCGAAGGGGTGGCCCCGGAGGTATGCGCCACTGCGCTTTCCGCCGGGATCTGCCGCTGTAGTTGCCGGGCTACGGCGGCAATGGCGTCGTCGCTGACGGCCAGGATGTACAGGCCGGCGCCCGCTTCCACCAGATTCAGGCGGGTAATGGGCCGGGCGCCGGTTGCCTTTGCCAGTTCGGCAGCTTTACCGCTGTCCCGGCTGAATACCTGCGCAATCGTTATGCCTGCGGCATGAAGCTGCCTCCCCAGGTGATAACCGAGGTTGCCGGCGCCGATGAGGGTGATGCGGGAAAGGGGCATAATTGTGTATTCGTGTATAGGTGTAAAAGTGTATAGGTGTAAAAGTGTATAGGCGGGCAGGAGACAGGGCCGGCCCCGGCTGATGCACAAATGCACTTACACACTTATACACTTACACACTTATGCACTTATACGCTTACCCTCCCGCCATCCTCCTTCCCAAACTCACCATAAGCCCGATCATCATCAGGGTAGAGCCGAGCCAGAAGAGGTTGATGCCGGGGAACTCGATGGCTTCCAGCACGATATAGTCGGAGCGCAGGGAGTTGGTGGCCAGCTCGATGGGGATCACCTCTGCCGTCTTGTCGGATCGGGCGATCTGAATCTCCACCGTTTCAGTGTCGGGGTCGATGCCGGTGAAGCGGAAGTGCAGCCCCGTGCCGGGTATTTCATCCTTGAGGTTGAAGGGGCGGTTGCCACGGATCATATAGACGGGCTGGGCCTGAAAGGACGCTCCATCCGGCGCTTGTACGTTGATCATGGCGCTGACGGCAATGTCCTCTTCCTGAGGAATGTAGCTGGGGTGTTCCGGCTTTCGGTTGAAACCGGCAAACTGTATCTGGTAGCCTTTATATTCGGCCTTGTCTCCCTGTTTGAAGGTGAAGGCCTGGTAGCCCAGCTCCGTTTCCGGGGTAAAAACGGCGTCGAAGATGCCTTCGTTGATGCGCACCTTGGCGTTCAGCTCATTGATCTGTTCCGGGTAGCTGTACAGCAACTGGCCCCGAAGCACCAGCACGGGGTTTGCCGTAAAGGCGCCTTCTTCGCCGCTTCGCTCCACCCTGACCGTGGCGCCGATGGCGATGTCGCCTTCCTCCGGCTTGTAATCCGGGTGTGCGGGAGTGCGGTTGATGCGCTCAACAGTGGCGCGGAAGGTTTTCACCACGGAAGTGTCCACCCCTTTCAAGGGCGTCGTATCCAGCAGGGTAACGGGCTGCCCGACAGGGGCCTTCAGCAGGCGGTAATTAAGGCTGTCTTCACGCTGGCGCCGGTACTCCATATCGATCTCCACCGTGGGCAGGGAGGCGATATGGGTAAAGATGTCGCGGTTCCAGTATCGCTTGGTGGACGGGTTGGAAGCGGCGATCTTGGTGAAGGATTTGTCATACAGGATGTTGGGATACAGGTTGAACTCTTCCACTATCTTGCCTTCTTTATCCCGGCGCTTGTAATTGACCGTGAAAGTGCGCGTGAAAGTGCTGATCGTATCGCTGGTATAGGTTACCTCGTAAGGCCCCATGATAAGCGGGGAATTTTTGAACAGCAGCACATTGCGCGCCAGTTCTTCCTGGCTGGCCCCCTCGATCAGGCCTTCCATTACGAAGGGGTTGTTGGAGATGACCCGCTTGTTCAGCCCGGAAGCGAGAATGCCTACGATCATGACCCCGAAGCCGATATGCGAAAAGGCCGAGCCTGCCAGCCGGAGGTTTCCGCGCATGAAAGTGGCCAGATAGTCCAGGTTGGTAACGATGGTAAACAGGCCGAAAAACAGCAATACGAGGTACTGCCAGGCTTTGGCCTGTATCCACAGCGTTGACAGATAGGCCAGCACAGCTGTGAGGGCGAGGGCTATGCCGGCATGGATGCCGAATCTGGAGGCATATTTTTTGAAATTCACCTCGCGGAAGCGCAGGTACTGAGAAAAACCGGAGAGCAGCCCGATGAATACTCCGATCCACAACTGGTAGCGGTTGTAATGTGGCTCCGGGTCGGTAATGACGCGGCCCTCAAAGGCCGGGTTGAAGAATTGCATCACCTTGTTGTAAACCGGCAGCGAGGTGGAGGCAGTGATGATAAGGGCGGAAAACAAAAGCACCAGGGCGCCGATGAACATCCAGAACTCCCTGGAAGCGGTAGGCTCCTCCTTCTTCGGGCTGGGAATACCTTTGAAGCGGGCGCCCAGTAAAATACCGGAGGCCAGCAATGAGGCCAGGATGAAGGCCACCAGTTGCCACTCCAGCCCCATTTCGGTGAAGGCATGCACGGAAGTATCTCCCAGCACCCCGCTCCGGGTCAGGAAGGTGGAATATACGATAAAAATAAAAGCCAGCAGGTAGTAGATGTAAGTGCTTCGTATGGAATGGCCCGTGCTTCGGGCGATCAGGTTGGTATGGATGCCGGCGATGAGAATGAGCCAGGGAACCAGCGACATATTCTCCACAGGGTCCCAGGCCCAGTAGCCGCCGAAGCTCAGGGCTTCATAAGCCCAGGCGCCTCCCATGAGGATACCCGTACCCAGGATGGCCCCGGTGAACAGGGCCCAGCGCAGGGCCGGCTGCAGCCATGTCTTGTGCTCTCTGGTCCAGAGGGCGGCAATGGCGTAACAGAAAGGTATAGAAGTAGCGGCAAAACCCAGAAAAAGGGTGGGGGGATGGATGGTCATCCAGTAGTTTTGCAGCAGCGGGTTCAATCCCGAGCCCGATAGCTGCGAAACGTAATCGGCTGAAGCAAAGATCGGCGCATCCACAACTTCGCGCAGCAACATCAGCGGGTTGCTGCCGATGCGGGAAGGATCATCGCCGAAGCCCACATAAATGCCCAGCAGCATAGATCCGATAAACAACTGGATGAAGGATAAAACCGAAAGAGTAGGGGCTTCCCATTGTTTGCCGGTGGCGAGGAGCACCAGCCCGAGCGCCACATGCCAGAACATCCAGAGGAGAAAGCTGCCTTCCTGCCCTTCCCAGAAGGCCGAGAAGATGTACTTCATAGGGAGGTCATCGGACACATGGGCCTGTACGTACTGGTACTCGTAATACTGCTTGATCATCAGGTAGAATATTACCCCGATGACGGTCAGGACGCTCAGGCCGTGCAACAGGAAACCCCAGCGCCCCATGCTCCGCCATCCTTCGGCTTCCGGTTGTTCACGGCGCTGCGTAGCGAAAAAATAGGAGATGGCCGCAAAGAGGCTGGCCACAAAACTCAGCACGATGGCGGCCTGGCCGGCCCGCCCCGGTAATAAATGCTCTCCGACGTATTGGATGTCCTGCATGGCCTGTAGTTATCCTTTTCAAAAAAGTGGTATCCCCGGAAAGGTTATTTGCCTTCCTCTTTGATGTAAACTTCTTCGTCTTTATACTTGGAAGGGCACTTCATGAGCAGGTCGGTGGCGACGAACTCTTCGCCTTTCATCTGCCCGGTCAGCACCACCTGTTCGGAAAGCTCAAAATCCTGGGGTTTTTCCGAAAGCAGTACTACCTTGCGTTCTTCCCCTTCCGTGTCTTTGATGTAAAAACTGAAGTAGTTGGGATCTTCCGCCGGGTTGTAATACATCTCTTTGTCTTTGGAGAGCTGGCCGGCAATTTTTACGCGGTCTCCGGAGCGTTCGGCCTGGGCGAAGGTTCCGTAGGTGCTCATGTCGTCAGCTGCGGTGGTCAGCAGGACGATGGCCGCTACGACCATCAAAATGGCAACGATATATACCTTTTTCATCTTTACCGTTTTTACCCCCG
>CAZAXA010000519.1:0-4672 GCA_964488965.1 uncultured Phaeodactylibacter sp.
GACAATTCCTTACTTGTTTCCATGGGTTCGTGTTTTATGATGTGAATGTAAAGACCTGTCCGCCGCGGAGTACTTCGCCGTCGATAAGCACGAAAAGGTGCTGGTACTGCTGACGGACATGACGCTCTACGCCGACGCCCTGAGCATCGTCTCCAACCGGATGGACCAAATCCCGTCCAAGGACAGTATGCCGGGCTCCCTGTACAGCGACCTGGCCCGCCTGTACGAGAAGGCCGTACAGTTTGAGGATGGCGGCACCATTACCATCATCGCGGTAACGACTCTGTCCGGCGGAGATATCACCCACGCCATACCCGACAATACCGGCTACATCACAGAGGGCCAGCTCTTCCTGCGGCGCGATACCGATATCGGCAAGGTGATCGTCGACCCCTTCCGGAGCCTGTCGCGCCTCAAGCAACTGGTCATCGGCAAGAAGACGCGGGCCGACCACCCTCAGGTGATGAACGCCGCGGTCCGCCTGTACGCCGATGCCGCCAACGCCCGCACCAAGCTGGAAAACGGCTTCGACCTGACCGACTATGACGAACGGGCGCTGGAATTCGCCAAAGCCTATTCCGGGCAACTGCTGGCCATAGATGTGAACATCGACACGGAAAAAATGCTGGAAGTGGCCTGGGAATTGTTCGCCCGCTACTTTTCAAAAGCGGAAGTGAGCATCAAGCAGGAGTTTATGGACCAGTACTGGCCCAAGGAAGAGGTTTGAATGTTGAAATGTTTTGGTGGGTGGTGAACGGTGGGCGGTGGGCGGTGAACAAACAACGAACAACAAACAACGAACAACAAACCATGGCTATCAAATTCCAATACAACAAGACCTCCCTCCAGGAAATGAACAAGCAGCTCCGCATCCGGCGCAGCGCCCTGCCCATCCTGAAGAACAAGGAAGCGGCACTGCGGGTGGAAGTCAAGAAGGCCAGGCACGAGGCGGAGAAGATGGAGCAGATCCTGGCGGAAAAGCTGGCCGGGCGGGAGGCTATGGCCCGCCTTTGGGAGGAGTTTGACGCCAGCCTGCTGGGCGTAGAACGCGTGAACATACAAGCCAGAAAGATAGCAGGGGTGAGCATTCCGGTATTGGAGAATATAGAGTTCCGGGAAGAACCTTACAGCCTGTACAACCGGCCCGCCTGGTTTCCCGCCGGCATAGCGCTTGTAAAGGAACTGGCAGCCATTGCGGCCGGCAGAAAGTTATTCATCCGGAAAATGGAACTTCTGGACCATGCCCGGCGCAAAACCACACAAAAGGTCAACCTATACGAAAAAGTACAGATACCTGGCTATGAAGACGCTATCAGGAAGATCAGGCGTTTTCTGGAAGATGAGGAAAACCTGGCCAAATCGGCGCAGAAAATTGTAAAGAACCGCCAGCAGGCAAACGACGAAGGCCTATGATCGTACCGATGAAAAAATATGTTTTCCTGGCGCATCACTTCGATTATGCGGATTTTCTGGATGCGCTGCGCAATCTGGGAGCGCTTCATGTAAAGAGCCGGGAGGTGGAGCCTTCGGAGGAATTGCTCCGCCGGATGCAGCTTCAGAAGGAGATACGGGATACCCTGGCCGCCCTGCGGCACCGTATCGTCAAAGAAATCGAGGGCGAGGAATTATCTGAGGCCGGAGGCATAGCTGTCCTCCGTACCTTTCAGGAGCTGACAGACCGGCAGGAGAGCCTGCAGCAGGAACTGAACGCCCTGCAAAAAGAGATCGGCTTTCTGAAGCCCTGGGGCGAGTTTTCCGTCGGCCTGCTGGACAAACTGGACGAGGCAGGCGTTAAAATCCATTTTTTCGTATGCCCGGCCCGTAAATACCAGCCGGAGTGGGAACAGCAATACCCTCTGAAGATCATCAACACCATATTGCCGGACGTCTATTTCGTAGCCATTACAACGGGGGGCGAGGAAATCGGGATCGATGCCGAAGCGGTGGCCCGGCCGGCGGCCTCGCTGTCCAGCCTGCTGGACAGGCGCGACGCCCTGCAGAAAAAGGTCGATGCGATCGACGCCAAGCTCGACAACTTCACCCTGATGGCCCAGCCGGCCCTGGAGGAAGCGCTGGCCCAGGCCGAACAAAGCATCCAGTTGGTCACCGTCATCGACAATACCCGGAAAGCCGCCGAAGATACGGTCATGGTGCTGGAAGGCTTCGCGCCGGCGGCCCGCGACGCGGAGGTCAGCGCCCTGTGCGAGCAGAACGGTATCCTTTACCTGTCGGAGCGGCCGCGGCCGGAAGACCAGCCGCCGGTCCTGCTGAAAAATTCAGCCTTCGCGCGCCTCTTCGAACCCATCGGGAAATTATTCTCCCTGCCGGCCTACCGGGAACTGGACCTGACGCCCTTCTTTGCGCCCTTTTTTATGATGTTCTTCGGCTTCTGCCTGGGCGATGCAGGATACGGCCTGGTAGCCCTGCTGGGGGCAAGCCTTTACAAACCCAGGGCAAAAGAAAACCTCCGGCCGGTTCTTTCCCTGGCCCAGTTCCTGGGCCTGGCCACCATACTGTTCGGCCTGCTGACGGGTACCGTCTTCGGCGTCAACCTGCTGGAAGAAAGGTTTTCCTACCTGGGCGGCGTCCGCAATTTCATGATCAACAGCGACCAGGCCTTCCAGCTGGCGCTCATCCTGGGCATGGTGCAGATTCTGTTCGGCCTCATCCTGAAGGCCTTCAACCAGGGCCGGCAGTTCGGCTTCCTGTATTCCATTGCCACTATCGGATGGATCGTCTTGTTGCTGAGCATACTGGACCTGGCCTTCCTGAAGCTGCCGGGCGGTTTTTCCACCTACACGGCCTGGCTGGGCGTGGGGCTGATCCTGCTCTTCAGCGACCCCAAGGCGGGCATCTTCGGCCGCCTGGGTAAAGGGGTATGGGAACTTTACGGCATCACCGGCTTTTTTGGCGACCTGCTGAGCTACATACGCCTGTTTGCCCTGGGGATTTCCAGCGCCATCCTTGGATTCGTGGTGAACGACATTTCCCTGCAGATCAAAGAGGGCATCCCGTATCTGGGGCCGGTGCTTTTTGTCGTGTTCCTCATTGTGGGGCATGGGGCCAACCTGCTGATCTCGTCACTGGGGTCTTTCGTCCACCCTCTGCGTTTGACCTTTGTGGAGTTTTACAAGAATGCAGGCTTCTCGGGAGGCGGAAAAGAGTACCGCCCCTTTTCACAAAAGAGGGGCGATTGAAATAAAAAACGTAATAGTGATTAAAAAATAAGTTCGACATTTTGAGTCAATGAATTATGGATCGGCCTCTGCCTCTGCGAGGCTGCGGCCTTCA
Organism: uncultured Phaeodactylibacter sp.; assembly: GCA_964488965.1. Taxonomy (GTDB): domain Bacteria; phylum Bacteroidota; class Bacteroidia; order Chitinophagales; family Saprospiraceae; genus JACJXW01. The sequence continues at coordinate 3,292 of CAZAXA010000519.1, forward strand.
CCATAATTCATTGACGTCGAACTTGTTTTTTAAATGTTCCTAATAAATAACATTACAAAAATGGCACAAATGGATGCAGCGATCATTCTGGCTTACATAGGGCTTGGGCTCATGGTCGGCTTATCGGGAGCCGGCAGCGCTATTGGAGTTTCTATCGGGGGAAACGCCACAATCGGCGCCCTGAAAAAGAACGAGGAAGCCTTCGGCAGCTATATGCTGCTGAGCGCTCTGCCCGGCACTCAGGGGCTTTATGGTTTCGCCGGCTTTTTCATCATCAACAGTTCCGGGGTGCTGGGCCAGGAAATAACCCTGCTGCAGGGTATGGCCATCCTCGCCGCCGGCTTCGCGCTGGGGCTGGTCTGCCTGATCTCCGCTATCAAGCAGGGGCAGATTTGCGCCAATGGCATCGCCAGTATAGGCTCGGGGATCGACGTATTTGGCAAGACCATGGTGCTGGCGGTATTTCCGGAGCTGTACGCCATCGTAGCCTTCGCCGCCACCTTTATCATCAATGCGGGTTTATAAGGTAGTCAGGTACTTGTCGTTCAGCCCTTTGCCCGCCAGGATCATGGGGATGATCTTCTCCAGGCGCGCCGCTTTGGTTTCCGCCCGTTTCGCCTCGCTGATGTATTCGGCATAATCCCGTTTTTTGCCGTGCGGCAGCTGGCCGAAGCTTTCGGCCAGCCCGGGCCGGCTTTCCAGCGCATGTTCCAACTCAGGGGGGATGACGAGCGGTTTTCTGCGGGGCGCTTTAATTTCTTTTCCCTCTCGCTGGTTCCGGATGGCCCCGGCAAGGTATTCCTTCACCACTTGCTCATCGATCTCTTCGGCGGAATGGAAACGCAACTGCCGCATGGCCCGGGTCTTGCCTTCCTGGGCGTTCACCAGCTTGTTATGTTCGTCCTTCAGCAGGGCGCCCTGAAAGAACCAGATGCCGAAGTGAAACTGAAAGGCGGCCAGCCCGGCGATGTTCTTACCCTCCAGCACATAGACCGGCATGCCCCACTTGATCGTTTCTTCCAGGCCGGCAGACAGCAGGATAGCGCGGAGCCGGCTGAGAGGCGCTTTCCACTGCTCATGGCTTTCGATAAAAGTTTCAACGGCACTGTTTTTTTTCATAGGATCAGGTATGGCTGAGCATGAACTGAATTTGCGGCATAAATATACAAATTGTTTATAAAAAATTAAATTATAAACAAAAAATTAAAATAAATACTCAGGTGCAGAGGAGAGGTAGTGCAATTATACTGACGCATGGCTGGTTTTGTCATTTCAAAACCAGCCTGGCCAGTATACCTGCCTACCTGCTAAACGCAGTTTGGCAGGCAGGTACTGGCCTCGCAGGTTTTGTGGAACACAAAACCATGCGTGCGCCAGTATA
>CAZAXA010000520.1:0-4669 GCA_964488965.1 uncultured Phaeodactylibacter sp.
CCAACCGCATCAATACGCCGGAACTGGCCGAGAAGATTCTTGCCGATGGCCATGCCGATATGGCCTCTATGGCCCGCCCCTTCCTGGCCGACCCGGATTTTGTGAAAAAGGCCATGGAAAAGCGGGCCGATGAGATCAACACCTGCATCGCCTGCAACCAGGCCTGCCTCGACCACGTCTTCGAACGCAAGACATCCAGTTGCCTGGTTAACCCCCGCGCCTGCCACGAGACCAAACTGAACTATGTGCCCGCCAGGGCGAAAAAGAAGATCGCCGTAGTGGGCGCCGGGCCGGCGGGGCTGGCCTTTGCCACCGTCGCCGCCGAACGCGGCCACGAGCTTTACCTCTATGAGGCCGACAGTGAGATCGGCGGGCAGTTCAATCTGGCCAAGCGCATTCCCGGCAAGGAAGAGTTTCACGAAACCATACGCTATTTCAGTAAAAAGATTGAGAAGACGGGCGTCCACCTGCACCTGAATACCCGTGCTGATGCCGGCTTACTGGCCGGGCAGGGTTTTGACGAGGTGGTTATTGCTACCGGGGCGCTGCCCCGGCAGGTGCAACTGGAGGGCATCGATCACCCCAAGGTGCTCAGCTACATCGAAGTGTTGAAGGGGCTGATGCCCGTGGGCGAGCGGGTGGCCATCATCGGCGCCGGCGGCATCGGCTTCGACGTGGCGGAGTTCCTGTCCCATGCAGGGGAATCCAGCAGCCTGAATGTAAAAGCGTTTATGGAGGAGTGGGGCGTGGATATGAGCTACAACAACCGCGGCGCTGTTACAAAACCTGATCCCGAGCCCCCCGCCCGGCAGGTCTACCTCTGCCAGCGTTCCAAAGGTAAGCCGGGCGCCGGCCTGGGGAAGACCACCGGCTGGGTGCACCGCACCGCCCTGCGCCGCCGCAACGTCAGGATGCTCAGCGAAGTGCAGTACCAGCGCATCGACGGCCATGGCCTCCACCTCACCGTCAGGGGAGAACCCCGGTTGCTGGAAGTGGACAACGTGGTCGTCTGCGCCGGCCAGGAGCCGCTGCGCAGCCTGTGGGCGCCCTTAAAAGAGAAGGGCGTCAAAGTCCACCTCATCGGCGGGGCGGACGAGGCGCGGGAGCTCGACGCCAGGCGGGCGATCTATCAGGCGAGCTGGCTGGCGGCAGGGGTGTGAGGACGGGGCTTGTATCGGGTTGGGGGAAAACCGGTTATTTCATATTTGGCCTTAAAAGGAATACTTGCCTGTTTTGAGACATTTATTATCTCTGATCATTTCACCACCTCAAAAGCCGCCTCTACCGGAGTCTTATCCTTTTTTCTGCCGGAAGAACCCTGTTGTTCCACCTGATGGATGGCTTTGATAAACCGGAGCGTGCCGGCCTGTGAGCGAAGAATGATGCTGTGGGTGGCCAGGCTGCCGTCCCGCCCGAAGCCGACGCCTTCCAGAAAGGCGCCGGGCGTGATACCGGTAGCCGCGAAGAAGATGTTGTCGGACCGGACGAGGGTATTCAGTTTAAGGACTTCTCTAAGTTTGACGCCATCTTTGCGGAGCTGCCGCTTTTCGTCTTCCCGCTGGGGGGCCCGCATGCCCTGCATGCCTCCTCCCAGGGCCTTGACGGCGGCGGCGGCCATGACGCCCCTGGCGGCGTCGCCAATACCCATCAGCACGTCGATACAGGTTCCTGGCACGGCGGCCATCAGAGCGCCCATTACATCCCCTTCCGGATGCAGCGAGATGCGGGCGCCGGCCTGCCGGATCTCCTCGATGAGGGAGGCGTGGCGGTTCCTATCGAGCACGAAGACGGTAAGTTCGCCGGCCTTTTTGCCGAGGGCCTCCGCGATGCGGTGCAGGTTCTGGGTGGGAGAGAGCCGGATATCGATGGCCTCCCGCGCTTCGCGCCCTACTATGATCTTATTCATATAGATGGAACTGCCGGGATTCCACATGCTGTTCCGTTCCGCCACGGCGATGGCGGCGATGGCGTTGGGGCGGCCGTCGGCCAGCAGGGCGGCGCCTTCTACCGGGCCGATAGCTACGTCCAGTTCCGGGCCTTCGCCATTGCCGATGTGTTCGCCGGTATAGAAAAAGGGCGCCTCTTCTTCCGGCCCTTCTCCAATGACGACGATGCCGTTCATGCCGACGGTTTTCAGAAAAGCGCTCATAGCCCTGGCGGCGGCCCTGTCGCCCCTTTCCTGGCTACCCATGCCCATGAAGCGGGCGGCGGCAATGGCAGCGGCCTCGGTGGCACGGGCCAGTTCGAAGCCCAGGTTGCGGTTGGGCGGCATTTCGTCTTTCCGGATCATAGCGATGTCTTTTGATGATGAAGTTTTCCTGGCGAATATGCCTCAAGTTAAAGCGCCGGAGGGCCGGAGTCAGTGTGGAAAGTCACAGAAGGAAAATCCGCTCCAGGGATACCCTTACGCCCTAATACCCAGCCCGAAAATACCCGCCAGTTGTGCCAGGTTGAAGTGCTCCAGTCCCGGAGCTACCAGCCGCGCGCCGGGGAAAGGCTTTCCAAAGGTGTACTCATTGTAAAAAACCGCAGTGGGTATGCCGGCGGCGCGGGCGGCCTCCAGGCCCTCCTCCGAGTCTTCGATCATGATCACCTCGGTTGCCGGGAGCTGCAGGCGTTCCAGGCAGCGCTTGTGGAGCAGGCCGCCGGCGGCGGTTTTCTGGCCGGATTCTTTACCCAAAACAGGGTCGAAGCTTGGGTAATAAGCGCCAAGCTGGCTTTGCAGCAAGGCATGGATTTGCGTTTCGTAGGAGGTAGAAACCACGGCCAGGCGGATGTTGTAAGACAAGGCCTCCCCGATCAGCCGTTCCACGCCAGGGCGCAGGCGGAGCCGGGGCAGGTATTTTTCGATATACAACTGTTGCTTCAGCGGTTTGAAAGCCGCCACAAATTGTTCGATCTGCTCCCCCGGCATTCCCCGCTGTGCCAGGCTGTAGGCCAGGCGGAAGGCCGTGCCGGGCAGGTGAGACATAGCGGTAAATTGCTCGAAGCTCCATTGAATATCGATGCCGAGTTTCCGCATGGCCTCGTTGCAGGCCGGCAGGTGGCCGTAGCGTTCGGTATCGGCCAGGGTGCCGTCTATGTCGAAGATCAGGGCGCGGAGGAGCGGTTGCATATCATTTGTGTGTTTGTTTGGCGAGCGGCAAGTCTAATAATTCCGTAAAAGACCCGATCATAAAATCGGGCGACATCTCTTTCAGCATTCCGGCCGGGCGGTAGCCGTAGGTGACGGCACAGGTACGCAGGCCGGCGGCCCTGCCCGCTTCCATATCGTGGGTGGAATCGCCGGCCATAAGGGCGTTTTCGGGCGGGACCCTCAGGGATTCAAGGATGATCCGGATACCCGCCGGGTCGGGCTTGAGAGGATACCGGCCGGGCTGAGCGCCCAGTACCATATCGAAGTAAGGCGCCAGCCCCAGTTTCCCGATGACGGCCTCCGTAAAAACCTGCGCCTTGTTGCTGTACACTGCCTTTTTAAGGTGGGAAAGGCTGGCCAGGGCCTGCGTAACGCCAGGGTAACAGCGGGTCTTGTCAGCATAATGACGGCCGTAATATTCATCAAAATACTGCCTGGCCTGTTGCCGGACGGAAGGCTCTTCCGCCTGAGTAGCCTTCTGCAGGAGGTAGCTCAACCCACTGCCCAGCAGGGGCGGGAAAGCTTCGTAGGGAAGAAGCGGCAGGCCGAGCTTTTCCAGGGCGTAGTTGGCGGCGTCTGCCAGGTCGAAGCGGGAATCTACCAGCGTACCGTCCAGGTCAAAGATGATTAAGCGTATGTCCTCCATAGTATTTCTGCGTATTTCCACCGCATTTCAATTCATTTCTTAAACCCTTCCGGAAACTGCCCCAGGTCGATCCCCCACAGCAGCGGCAACAGGAAGTAGACCGCCAGGCTGACGACCAGGATAGACATGAAGTTCATCCAGATGCCGGCCCGCACCATATCCGGAATGCGAAGGTAGCCCGGGCCGAATACTACGGCATTGGGCGGCGTGGCCACCGGCAGCATGAACGCGCAGGAAGCCGCCACGGTAGCCCCTACCATGAGCGTGTAGGGGTGCACCCCGATGGTCAGCGCCATGGGCGCCAGAATGGGCAGGATCATGGAGGTGGTGGCCAGGTTGGAGGTGATCTCCGTCAGGAAGTTCACTGCGCCTACCAGAATGAGCAGCAGCAGGAACAGCGCAACGCCTTCCAGGGCGGTCATCTGGCCGCCGATCCAGGCCGCCAGGCCGCTTTCCTGGAAGCCCTCCGCCAGGGCCAGCCCCCCGCCGAAGAGCAGGATGACCCCCCAGGGCAGGGTTGCCGCGGATCGCCAGTCGATGAGCTGTGTACCCGGCGCCGCTTTGGAAGGGATGAGAAACAAGGCGATGGCTCCGGCAATGGCAATGATGGTGTCGTCGATGGCCGGCAGGAATTGCTTCAGCAGGAAGGAGCGGCTGATCCACGCCAGGGCGGTAAGGACAAAGACCGCCAATACCATTTTCTCCTCATACGAGATTCTGCCCAGCGCCTGCAACTGCTCCCTGATCTCGGCTTTCCCCCCCGGGAAGGCCATGCCTTTCATCGGGTAGGCCGTCCGGACGAGGTACCGCCAGCAAAGGAACAGCAGTACCGTCGAGATGGGCAGCCCGAAGGCGATCCACTGCGAAAAGGTGATCTCGACGCCGTA
>CAZAXA010000521.1:0-4660 GCA_964488965.1 uncultured Phaeodactylibacter sp.
AGAATGCCTGCCTGTCACGCAGGAGGTCGCGGGTTCGAGTCCCGTCCGGACCGCTAACTAATTCTCAACGAGAATCAGTTATTCCACAAACCGCCCTGTTTACGGGGCTTTTAGAAGGAAATTCAAGACGTTGAGTTTCAGTTATTCCTTTCTATTCCCCCTTGTTCATTGCATATTTTTTCCGCTATTGTTACAGTAAGATCGCGTTGAGCCTCATTTTCCCGATTTAATCTGTCACAAAAAGCGAGGAAAATGCAATCTATCCGTTACGCCGTGGTTTACGATCATGACAAACGAGGCGAACTCCGTCAGGACGGCACTGCCGCTGTGCTGGTCCGTGCCTACCACAATGGCCAAACCACCTATTTCAATACCGGTATACTGATCACGCCCGCCCAATGGAAGAAAAAGACTCAGCGCATCGTCGACCATCCCAACCAATTTGCCCTCAACAAGACGATATCCGACCTGGTCAGCCGCATGGAGCGGTTTGAACACGAAGTTATGCACCGCGACGGCCAGGTGTCCCTGTCGCGCCTGCGGGAATACATGCGGACGGGCAGCCGGTCGGAAACCTTCACCGACTTCTTCCGGGAGCAGCTGGATAAAGAACAGGGCAGGCTCGCCCCGAGCAGCCACCTCGACCAGGTGAACACCTTCCGGAAGCTACAGGCCTTCCGAGATTCCGTTTACTTTTCCGACCTGAAGCCGTCCTTCCTGGATGACTTTCTGAAGCACCTGTACAGCGGCGGCATGGTGCGGAACACCGTCCACAAGCACTTCAAGAACCTCCGGAAGTACATCAACCTGGCCGTCAAACACAACCGGGTTTCCTCCAACCCATGCAACCAGGTGAAGGTGCGGCCGGTACAAACGGACAAGCTATTCCTTACCGAGCATGAGATGGGGCTTTTTGAGGGCTTCGACACTTCGAAAAAAGACCACCACCAGGTTGTACTCGACTTCTTCCTTTTCAGTTGCTACACAGGCCTTAGGTTCAGCGATATATCAAAAATAAAGGATGATCATATCCTCGATACTCCGAACGGCATAGAGATGTTCCTGACGGCGCAGAAGACGAAAAAACCGTACAGGCAGAACCTGCGCAAGCTGTTCCCCCATCCGGACGGCGGGCCGAGCCGCCCCGAGCGGATCATCCAGCGCCGGCTGCGGTCCTTCTACCTGATCGACGGCCCGATCTTCCACTACACATGCCTTCAAGCCTACAACAAGCAACTAAAGAAGATCGCCAGGCAGTTGCCGGTAAGGAAGCGCGTACAGGATGAGATCGCCAGCCACGCCGGCCGTCATACCTTCGGCGCCATCATGGCGGGGAAGGTGGACGTACATATTTTGAAAGAACTGATGCAGCATTCCAACATAAGAGAAACGATGGTCTACGTCCACATGAACCAGGGAATGATCAACCGCGCCCTGGACGGCATAGATTGGGATTAAACAGGCAATATGGCAAAGAAAAAGAAGATTAGTTTTAGGTATTTACTAAGGGGAAAAGATGACTTAAAGCAACTGTATATCAGGATAAATTATGATACGAAAAACACTCAAATCAAATGTACCTGGGGAGAGGCGGATATTCATTGGAGTGAGGATGATCTCGAAAGTTTTCTCAAAAGAGAATACCACCATAATGCAGTAGCTGCTACAGGAAATTATCTCCTTGAAAAGGAGGAAATAATAACCAAGATTGTGAGGTATCAAGAGAAAAAGAGTGAAGAATTTTCTATCGCCGGAATAGGTTCATTGATCGACTTCTATTACACTTCTCTGCTAAACCTTCTCAGAGTAAACGCTGAAATACTCTTCAAAAAGGATATTGCGCAATTCATGGTTGCCAAAGATTATCTTAAGATAGTCGAATATGGAGAATTAAGGGAAATGTACTTACAGGCTGCAATTGAATACCCTCGGATCAAGTCTTCCTTGACAGAAGAAACAATTACTTCGGTTGAAACTTATGTTTTCTATTTTCTGTATGTGAAGCTTAAAGAAGAAAATAAGGGGGACGTAAACGGGACTTTTTTCTCATGGATAATCGGGAATGATAAAAAGGAATTACCAGATTTCATGAATGACATTTCCAAAAAAATGAAAGTTGCCAAACAGGAGTTGAGCAATTTCGATTTTCTTCAAAATTTTTCTCCGCAGAAAGATAAATTAGAAAAATACATTCAATTGATTGATTTAGAATTTGTTAGAAACAAATCGGTTCTGTCTTGATTTTTTTAAACTTCAAAAAACTTGCTAAAAACTTGCTTTTGAAATGTTTTTGGATGTATATTGAACGCTATTGGGGCGTAAACGCGACTTACTTCGCAATATTTTTTAATCTAAATTTTTTCGATATGGACAATGAACAGAAAAAAACCGAAGACCAGAAAGAGATTCTCTCCTCTGCTGAGGTTATGCAGATCCTCGGCATCTCGAGGAATACCTTTGACCGCTTCAGAAAGGAAGGAATTATCCGGACGTACAAACTCGGACGCCGGGTATACTGCAAGTATTCGGAACTGCTGGAAGCGCTGGAAGCGCAGGAGGCTAGTTCTTAAAAAAGGAAAAGGCGCCCCAGGAGAGAGGACACCTTCTATGAATTTCAAGAAAAAACAACACGGGCAATTTAAGATTTTTTTGCTCCATTCACAATCCTCTCGCCTGCGTGGCGCCCAAAACTCATCATCATGGGCGCTATTTCCGACAACCACAATCTTATGCCGCTGTCCCGAAGATTCGGGCGGCCCGTGCATTTTTCCCTCTTATGTAAAATTTTAAAATTTAAGCAGGCAATGACTACTGAAAACCGCATCAGCAATTGTTTTGATTCCTCCAACCAACAGCTTTTTGAAGAAGCTATCGCCACGAGGGCTAGACTTGAACAGTGCTCAGAAAGTGAAAAGCTAAGGCTCCTCTTGAAGCTAAGTGAATTGTTAATTAAAATTTTTTATGATGCAAAAAGAGACAGAAACAAAAGTGAGCAGCGGCAGGCTGAGGTTCGGGTCTAAGGAACAATACGTATCCGTTTTTTCGAGCGTGTTGGTCAAAGACGGCACTCCCCCACAACGAGTGATATCGGTGGACGAGTTCTTTGCCAAGTGCAGCGATCCTGACAACAAGAATTTGATCAAACTAACAACTCAGATCCGGGCTTTGAAAGCTAAAAGCCCGGAGGATTACAAAGAAACCCGGCGGAAACGGTGTTCCGCCGTTTGCCCGGGAAAATGGGAGAGCCGGGGAAACCTGGACACTTCCCCTTCTCTCATGGCATTCGACGTTGATGGCGGAGACGAGAATACCCACCGGTTCAACCTGGAGGCTGCCCACAAAAGCCCTTACATCCGCCGTATGGATCAATCGCTGGGCGGAGGAACGCGGGTATGGGTAGAGGCGGAATTTGAACAGGAACAAAGAGGCGACGCATACCTGGTAATCTGCGAGCACTTGGCCGGAATATTGGGCATTCCTATAAAATACCCAGGCCAGGAGGAACCTGACGGAGAACACATCGACGGAAGCACGGGAGATATTACGCGGATGTGGTTTCCAGCCCACACGCCTGGCAACCTGGTTTACCAGCCGGAAACCTACGAGGTTTTCAAATTTGAGGGGGGGATTACCAGGGAAAAAGACAACAGGGAGGGGGAGGAACAGCCCCGCCGGTCGGGAAAGTACCTGGTGGAGTTCACCAACGAAGAGAAAGTAAATGACGTGATCCGGCAGATCACTGAACGGGGGATCGACATTACTGCCGGCGTCGAAACCTGGTTTGCGAAAATCCTGCTCCCCCTCGCCCATGAATATGGCGAAGCTGGCCGGCATCTGGCCCACCAGGTCAGCCGGTTCCATGACGGTTACGACCCGGCCGAAACGGACAAAGAGTTCACCAGGGCGCTCGGTAAAGACCGTGGCGCCGTGACGATCGGCTCATTCCTTGATCATGCGAAGGCGCAGGGCATTATATACGACGCAGCCAGGATCATCTCGGCGAGGAATGGCAGCAAGCCGGGGGTAAATGGCTCCCCCCCTACTCCATCCCCTGCCGGTATCCGGATCATTCCGCCGGCGGAGGCAGAGGAGAAAGAATTGCCTCCGCCCAAGATGCCGTTGGGCATCGAGGAGGGTCGGTACATTTGCCCCGCATCGAAGAAAGGGCGGGAGGCAGTTACGAATTTCACCATCACTCCCCTTTACCTTTTGAAGGACAGCAAAGACCCCAAACGGGTGATGGAGCTGGAAAACGTCAATGGCGAAAAGACGGTGATCTGCTGCCCGGTCAAGGCCCTTACCAGCCCCAGGGAATTCGCGGCTATCGTCGAGGGCAAGGGCAATTTCGTGCCATCCTTCAGCAGTAACCAGTTTGCCCTGATCAAGGAGTACCTGTACCAGCACGAAGAAACCGCCGAGGAAGTCACCGTATTGGGCCACCTGCCGGAAACCGGCTACTATGCCTTTGCCAACGGCATCTTCGACGGGAAGGACTTCTATCTGGCGAATGAATATGGCATAGCCTCAATCGGGGAATCGAGATACTACCTCCCTGCTTTCGGAAAGGTAAATGAGGACGCGGAACGGGAATATCACAATGAGCGGAAATTCATATTCGAGGACGGCAACACGACCTTCGAGAAGTGGGGCCTGCAGTTGG
>CAZAXA010000522.1:0-4642 GCA_964488965.1 uncultured Phaeodactylibacter sp.
GCCTGGATATTCAGGTGGTCAACCTGGATGACATTCCTACTTTTACAGAGGAGGACTTCTGGAGCATTATCGGCTTGCTGGATTGGAACGCGAAAACCAGAAAGGAAGCCTTAACCCCAGCTGTCGAAGCCCTTGCCCAGCACCCCGCCAGTCACATTTACCTCTTCGAAGATATTCTCGCCGAAAAGCTTTATGCACTGGACACCAAGGCCCACGCCCGGGCTGCCTATCCTGAAAACCCCTTCTCCGAAGATGGCTTTCTGTATGTAAGAGCTGCCATCGTTGCCCAGGGTAAAGAAAAATATGAGCAGGTTTTACAAGGCCCTGCACAGATCGATCCGGATGAAGATTTCGAACCGCTGCTCTCTATAGCGGCATTAGCTTATGAACAGAAAACCGATTCAGAATTCGACTACATCTCTCCTATCAGCTACGAAACTTACGCTAACGAAGCGGGCTGGCAGTAAGCGCTCAAAAGGAAGGAAGGCATGCACCGAAACTCACACAAAAACAAGGAGCCTCACCATTTGTACGAAATTCATGATAAGGAGGATGAAGAAGTTTTCAAGTACGGGGTCAGCTCAGATCCTATTGATAAAGATGGCCTGAGCAGAAGAATCCGAAAGCAGCTCCGAATCTTAAACCTGGGCGCCGGCTGGCTACGGTATTTTGCCCGTATCCTGCTCAAAGGTATTCCCGGCCGCAAACGGGCGGAAGAAATCGAAGATGAATACATTGAGGCCTTCGAAAAAGGAAAAGGCAGAATGCCGAGGGGGAACCTGCGGAAGAACCGAAAAGACAAGTGATTTTTCTACCCTGGTTCTAAAATTTCAAGACAAATTCCCCAAATAACTGATTAACAACACTTTAAAAGCACCCACTTCGATCCTGCCGGGATCACCAATCAAAACTTGCCTAGTTTAAGGTGCTCAAACCCAGAGGCTCAGCGCCAGTACCCCCACCAGCCCCACCACCGAAACTGTCGTTTCCATAAGCGACCAGGTATAGATCGTGTCTTTCACCGACAGGTTGAAGTATTCCTTGAACAGCCAGAAGCCGCCATCGTTGACGTGGGAGAAAAAGATGCTGCCGGCGCCGATGGCCAACACCATCAGCTCCGGGGAAACCCCGCTTTGGCCGACGAGGGGCAGGACGATCCCTGCGGCCGTCATGCCCGACACGGTCGCCGACCCCACGCTCACCCGGATGACGGCGGCGATCAGCCAGGCCAGCAGCAGGGGCGACAGGCCGGAGCCTTTCATCAGTTCGCCGATGTACTCGCTCACCCCGCTTTCCACCAACACTTCTTTCAGCGAGCCGGCGCCGCCGATGATCAGCAGCACCATGGTGATGCTGGCCGCCGCTTTGGCCAGGGAATCGCTGATCTCGCTCATCCTGCGGCCCCTCCGGATGCCCAGCAGGTAGATGGCCGCCAGCACGGAAAGCAGCATGGCCAGCACGGGGTCGCCCGCCACATCGCCGACGCGCCGCACCAGGCTCTGTTCGTCAAAGAACAGGCGCAGCAGGGCCGAAGCGCCAATGAGGATGACCGGCAGCAGGGCAGCCAGCAGGCTGGCGGCAAAAGACGGCAGCTGATCTTCCGGGATGAGCTCGGTATTGTAGAATTCCTTAAGCGGAGAAGGATGGAATTTGCGGGACCTTTTTGAAAAGATGGGCACCACCAGCACTGCCGCCGGAATGGCCAGTACCAATCCCCACAGCAGGGTCAGGCCCATGTCCGCCCCGAACATTCCGGCAATGGCCGTCGGCGCCGGGTGCGGCGGCAAAAAGCCGTGGGTCACCGACAGGGAGGCCAGCATGGGCAACCCTACGTATAGCAACGGCAAACCGGTAGATGCCGCCACCGTGAACACCAGCGGCACCATGATGACGAAGCCCACGGTATAAAACATGGGAATGCCGACGATCAGCCCGGTCAGCATCAGCGCCCAGTGCACCCGCTGCAGCCCGAAAGTGCGAACCAGTTTTTCCGTGATGTGCTGGGCCGCCCCGCTGTCCGCCACCAGCTTGCCCAGCATGGCGCCGAAGCCAAGAATCATAACCAGAGAACTCAGGGTGTCGCCGATGCCCTTCTGAATGGCATCCAGCGTATCAGGCACCGGCAGGCCTTCCGCCACCCCAACGAATAAGGAGACGAGAATGAAAGCGATAAAGGCGTTGAAGCGCCCCACCGTGATGAGCAGCAGCAGGAGCAGGACGCCAAGAAGAACGATAACTAAAGGCATGGTTTTTCGTTTTTTCAGAGCGAACATGAAAGATAAAAAAGATAAGGCAAAAGGTTTGGGGGAGGCTTCTGTGCGGCCTCAAGCTTCCCGCCGTCCGCCGTTCCGCAAATCCTCCGGGGATAACTCCTCCGCCAACTCCCCCACCGCATCCGCCAAACTGGCCATATCCCTATCCATCTTCTTGCTGGGGCGTTTGTAACGGCGGCGCTGCTTTTCGAGTTGATCGAATTCCTTTCGGTAGACGGCCAGGCGCTCGCCGGGCGCGGCGTCCGGTTTTAATTCCCGCTCCAGCAGTTCGAACAGCTCGCCCAGTTTGTTGGTGGAAATGAGCTCGTTGGCGCGTCGGCGAAGGGAGAGCAAAGTTTCGGGTTCCGGTGGTTGAGCGGGTTCCGGTTCCAAAGATTGCGATTGCACCTGATAGAAACCTTCTGTATGCAATGCTCTGATCCGCTCCTCCGCCCACGCCCGATGCGCCCCTTCCGGATAAGCCTCCACCAGATCCATGTACGCCTCGCTTGTACCTTCCATCAGCGCCATCTGCCACAGGAAGTACTCCGTACCCACATAAGGCGCCTCCTCCCACTGGTACTGCCGGCTGATGAACAGGCTGGCCGACCCCGCCAGCTTCCGGAAACCGTCCGGGGCAGGGATCAGGGTAGCTGCCCAGTCTCCTGGATTCAAAGTCTTGCGCAGGTCCAGGTAATGGATATTGGGGGCTTCTATTTTTTGCAGGGTAGCCCTCAGCCGGGCATTCAGCACATCAACCACAAAAGCGATTATATTGCGCCGCCATTCCTTCGGGTGTTGAGAGAGAGCCGGCCCGCCAAACTCTTCCAGGGCAAAGTAATCGTAACCGTGCGCCACTACCTGCAGGCGGGAGCCGAAACGGGATAAGAAACTCAGCCCCTTTTCCCATTCCTTTCCCAGTTCGCCCAGCTGCCGGAAGAGGCCATCGCTTAAGGCCTGCCGGATATCATCAGTGTTATCCGGCGCCAGTGGCTGAACCCACTCTTCCAGCTTGTCCAGCAGCCGCTCTCCCATCGGGCTGAGCAGCAAGGTAACGGAAGGCACGCCTTCGATCGCTTTTTCCAGCCGGTACACCGCCTCTTCCAGTTGCCCCCAATGCTGCAGCGGGGCATGGAGCACGATAAAATCCTCCATCAGGAAATGGGAGATATCCACCGGCTCCGCCTGGTTGAACCAGCTGTCGCCCAGGGCGGCGAGGATGGGCCTTTCGGCCTTGCCCCGGAGTTGGGGATAAAGTTGCTGCAGTTGGTATTCCAGGATGGCCAGCCCGTCGGGGGTGTGTACATAAGGCTGTGAGGCGGATTGAACCATTTCTGAAAGCGGAGCTTCCTCCTCTTCCTGCCTTTGTATCTTCTGTTTCAGCTCATAGCGGGGCGCCAGGTGGAAGGACTCAAAATAAAGGGCGCGCGGGAAGGGCTCGGCATCGGGGCGGCGCAGCAGTTCGTCCAGCAGGCCCGGTTGCGGGCGGTTGTAGGTGGGATTATCGAGGCGGAGCTGCAGCAGAGGGGCAATCCACTCCCCTTTCAACGGTTCAATACGATCAGCCCGGCGGGCCCTTTCCATAAAGTACCCTTCCTCCTCCCGGAACAGAGAACCCGGCGGGCCGGGCAGGTCGCCGATCAGAAAATCCCCGACAGAAAAAGGTTGCGGGCTTGCCAGGAATTTGACCTCGGCAAGCTCATAAGGCAGATTGTAAACCAGGGTACGGTTAGCCAGAGTGGCCGGTATGTTGCCGTTTTCGCGCGGATACAGTAAAGCCTCTTCTCCCGGCTTCAATTCGAGCTGCTTTTCTTCTGTCAGCTCCAGGTTGCTGCCGAAGTAATAGGACAACATGAAGGCGCTGACGTACAGAGGCCGCTCCGAGCGGTTGGCCAGCCGGATACGAAGGGTATTTTCGTAAACCTCGCCTCCCTTCTGCTGTTTCGCCCACAGAGGAACGCTTACCCAGCCTTCCTGAGGCGTCAGTTGCTCCCACTCCTTTCCCTGGTTGTGATATACGGTGATCTCCAGGTTATCTTCACTCAACTGTTCGCTATACGGCGCCTCCATCCGCCGCAGGAACTCCCAGTTCACCACCTGTTTCAGGAATTCCCGGATCACCCCTGCCCCGGAATCAAGGCTTATGGGCTTCGTCAGCGGCCGGTAAGGGTTGAGGTAAATATTAAAGGAATTATCATTTGTATCCTCGAAGGCGCGGGTGAGGTAACAGTAGGTTTGGGTGAAATGCAGGACATAGTCCAGGCCAGGAATATCCTTTGTCCAGTTGACGCCATGCTTTTGCAGGTTTTCATCTTCTGTCAGTTCCCGGATAAGGCGGGAGTTGCCGGCATGGTCCTCGGCCAGAAAATTGATACGGCGCTCAGGAAGGT
>CAZAXA010000523.1:0-4614 GCA_964488965.1 uncultured Phaeodactylibacter sp.
GTCGACACGGAAGATGCGGACCCCCGCCCGGCACCAGTACAGGATCACGCTTTTAAGTTCTTCCCACAGGTTTTTCCAGTCTTCCGTCTCGAAGTTGATCGGTACGATATCCTGGTATTTCTTGGGAGGGTTTTCGGCGTAGGCGATGGTGCCGTCGGGCCTCCAGAGGAACCAATCAGGATGCTCCCTGACGTAGGGGTGGTCGGGGGCGCACTGGAAGGCCAGGTCGAAAGCGATGTCAATACCATGTTCGCCGGCCTTTTTGATCAGCGCCTGGTAATCGTCCATCGTGCCCAGCTGAGGGTGGATGGCCTTGTGGCCGCCTTCGGCGCTGCCGATGGCCCAGGGGGAGCCTGGTTCGTCCGCTTTGGCATGGACGGCGTTGTTTTTCCCCTTGCGGTTGATCTTGCCTATGGGGTGAATAGGGGGGAAATAAAGGACGTCGAACCCCATTTCCCGGATGCGGGGAAGCAGCCGTTCCACATCCTTGAAGGCGCCATGCTGGCCCGGCTCCCGGGCTGTGGATCGGGGGAACAGCTCATACCAGGTGCTGAACAGTTCCTTTTCCCAGCCTACCCGGACGCGCAGGTTCTTGTCGTATACCGTCTGGTACTGTTTCATAGGGAAGTCATAAACCACCTGGGCAAAACGCGGGCTCAGTACGGCCTCAATGGCGCGTTCGTAGGCGCTCTCTTCTTCCAGTTGGCCGGCAAACTGAAGAAGGGCTTCGGATTTGCCCTTGGGATGCAGCGCGGCGGTTTCCCGCAGGCATCTGGCGCCGATCTGCAGTTCGACCCTCATATTCTGGCCGGCTTCATACTTTTTCTTGAACCCATCGTACCAGTGCAGGAGGTGGTCGATCCAGCCTTCGATCTTGTAATAATAAAAGCCCTTTTTCTCCACCTGGAAACTGGCCGTCCACACATCGTTAGGTTGTTCATCCATGAAAACTTCGGTCCATCGCTTAGCGCTGTCGTGGCGGTAAAGCAGAGAAGCGCGAATGTGGTCGTGGCCGTCGCCAAAAATGTCGGCTTTGATCTCGACCTGTTCTCCGGGAATGCGCTTGATGAAAAATTGGCCGCCGTTAATTTCTGGTTGGACGTTTTCAATGATAACGCGGTTTCTCATTCTTTTGGGCTTATGTTTTGCGATTGGGAAAATAGCTCCGGTTTTTCAACCAGGAGAGTTGCTGTCGGTCTTCGCTGGCTTCGTGTACAAATACGCGGAATGCCAGGCTCCACAGGCAAACATAATGAGAAAAATTTGAAATATTTAAGAATGCCTTATCAATCATTTCCCACCCTTCAGATCCGGTCAGAGAAGGGGGAATATATAGTGTTTCTCCCAACTTTCTGAGTTTATGCCCGAGAAGCGGGAATATAGATTCCCGCGTAGCAGCGAGGATGCAGAAACTCAATTTGTGAAGAGATTCACTATAGATTCCCGCGTCGCAGAATCAATATCCGGATTTGTTTCAAATGAAGGGCTCATTGCTGAAATAGAAAGGCCGTTAAGGATCAGGGGATACCCGGCTTAACGGCCTTTCTACAAAAAATAACTGTCGCTCTGATTTTATTCAGAGCGACAGCTTCAGCCGGTAATTATCATCTTCTCTAAGAAAGCTTAATACACTTACCGGCCTAAAAGATTGAACACCCAATTGACCATGTTATTTACAGAAGATTAGCCGATTACTTCTATAAATCTTGCTTTTTGTTTGTTTTGTACTACAAATGTAAATCCTTGCTTTCCCTCATGGGATGACCTTCGTCATCATTTTTACTGATTTTTATCATCTGCGGCCAGATCACTCCACCGGCCCTTCCAGCAGGTTCTGCAGTTCCCGTTCGATGGCTTCGGGCAGCAGGGGGCCGTAGTGATCCCGGAAGCCTTCCAGGTCATACCAGGTCTGGAACTGGCTGATCTCCAGGTTTGTTCCCTTGCCTTTGATCCGAAAGGTACGGGCCTGCCCATGCAGGGGTTCTTCGACGTATTCCGGGTTGTCGGAAAAAGGTTCGAGTTTATAGGCGAATTTGCCGTTGATGAGGAAGAACTCCTCCCCGTTATAGTCCATGGTGGCATCGAAGATGGCCATGCGGTCATCACAGATCTGGTAATAATCGGCCACCGCGCTCTCGCCCCTGAGCAGGGATTGCACGGTAGCGTCCAGGTCGATGGCCGTCAGGTAGGGAAAAGTGATGAACTGGCCGTGGGTCTCGCTGAAGCCGTACCCGCCCAGCAGGTAGAGGATGTTGCCCTTCTGGTAATAGGCCATGCCGGTGGCGCACATCTGTTCCCGGGCCATGCCTTCGAGATTGCCGCTCGTATAGGCCGCGGCGCGGTTTTCCTTAAAGTCGATCATGAGGATGTCGAGGTTGGGAAAGTCCTGGCTGTATTGTTCAGGAACGTCGGAACGGATGCTTCCTCCGAAGATGAGCAAGTAATGGCCGCTCTTCCCGACGGCGTAGCCGTACATGTCCTGGAGCGTGGAGTACAATTCATAGGCTTTGGGAGGAAGTTCTCTCATGGTCTGGGCAAATGTGCCGGCTATGGAAAAAACTGTTATTGCGGCCAGGGCAATGGATCGTTTCATGCTTATTCGGTTTTGCGGCTACCCGCCTAACGTTGGGCAATGATGTTTTCATCCTGCGAGAAACGGGAATATAGATTCCCGTGGTTTACCTGCGAGAAACGGGAAAATAGATTCCCGTGGTTTACCTCTCCAGGGCAGCGCAGGAATCTATATTCCTGCTTCTCTGTCCAACGTTAGAAGGGTAGCCGGTTTTGCCATACTAACAAAATTACCTGCCGCATAGTGCCAACAAAGTGACCCCAGTCAACAAAGGCGGCTGATTTTAGTCAGTTTGTGATAAAAATCAGGTAGGCCGGCTGATATTAATCATTAAGCCTGTCGACAAAAAACGTCAAATTATCCTCATCGGGTATGGTATTGATGAATTTATTGACGAAATTCGCGACGTTGGAATCTGTTTGAATTTGGTTTCCGGAATTGAGGATCAGATTCAGGCAGCTTCCTAAACTGACTTAAATTTTACTCCCCCGCTGGCCCCCCGGAAAATAATTTTGTTTACATTACGGCTAAAGCCAATTCCTCAATTAAAATGATTACGGGTAGCCATGAAAAACATACTGTTTCCTACCGACTTTTCCGAAGCAGCTGAGAAAGCCTTCACTTATGCGCTCCACCTGGCAGACAGGATGAGGGCCAGGGTCATTACCCTGCACGTTTATTCCCGGCCTCAGGTCAAGGCAAAACTCCCTACTACTCTTGAGGAGTTTTACTCCACCTTTGACCTGGAAGATTTTGAGAATTACAAGGATTCCATACCTGCCCTTCGGGCTATGCAGAACTCTCAGGGTTTTTCGCATGTGGAAGTCCTGCACCGCCTGGAACGGGGCGACAAGGTGGTGCCGGCCATCCTGAGAGTTGCCGGCGAAGAGGCGGCTGACATGATCGTCATGGGCACTACCGGCGCACGGGGGCTGAAGGAGATTTTCCTGGGCAGCATCGCCGGAGAAATCCTTGAAAACGCACGCTGCCCCGTCCTTGCCATACCCGAAAAGCCGGAGTTCGACGGTGAGATCAACCGCCTGGCCTTTACCACCACCTATAAGGAAGAAGAAAAAAAAGCCTTGGAGAAAGTGATCGCGATCACCGGCCCTTTCCATCCGGAGATATTCTGCATCAATGTCGACCTGGCCCATACCGACCCGATCACCCACCGCATGGATCGGTTCAGCGCTGATTTCAGGGAGAGGGAGAACATACGCTTCCAGGTTCTGGATGGTAATGATATCCGGGAAGTGATCACCACTTTCCTGAAGAAAAACAGGATCGACGTGCTGGCCATGGTCACCCATAAGCGCAACTTCCTGGAAGAACTTTTCAACTACAGCCGAACCAAAATGATGTCTTACCATGCGGAAACGCCCATACTTTCTATTCCGGCGGATATCCTGGAATAGCGCCGGCGCGCGGGCGGATAAACCTTTAAACTGCCATTAACACAATTTAACGCCATCTTTATAAGAACCCTGTGCCGGCAGCCGTTAATTAGGCAACAAAAATCAAAAAAACCATGAAACAATCTGCAAAGATCATCATCACGCTGCTGGCACTGGCCGTTCTTTCACTGCCGATGACGGCCCAGGTAAGGGTCAACCCTAAAGTCGGCGTCAACTTTTCCGGTGTGGACGCCAGGCTGCAGGACATCACCGCCGAAGCCCGCGTGGGCTGGAACGCCGGCATCGACCTGCGCATCGGAGACGGCTTCGCCTTTTTCAATCCCGGCGCTCATTATTACAGCTACACGGCGCGGCTGATCAAGGATGTGGAGAAACCGGGCGATGTGAAATTCGAAGATGAAACGACCATACAGAACATCAAGCTGCCCGTCAACCTGGGTTTCCGGCTGACCGGCGACAACGGCCTGCTCGGCCTGCATGTCAAAGGAGGGGTAGTGCCGACTATGGTGGCCGGCGTAAAGGAGAAGCAGGACTTCTTCTTCGACAAGAACGACCTCAATACCTTTACCCTGGGCGCTAATGTCGGCGCCGGCATTGATTTCCTGGTCTTCACCCTGGACGCCAACT
>CAZAXA010000524.1:0-4609 GCA_964488965.1 uncultured Phaeodactylibacter sp.
CGTGGCATCGACAGCCAGATCATCGACCTGATCCTGGTCGGCGACATCGACCGCAACTACCTCACCCAACTGATCGAAAAGGCAGAGGAACTGATCAGGCGAAAGGTCCGCTACCTCATCTACGATCGCGGAGAGTTTGAAAAAATGGACATGGGCTCCTTCAAGCCGCGGCCGCTCTTGTTGTGGTCGAAGGAATGAGTGGATTTTACCCGGCCGGGATACGGGGACGGGGAGTGGATGGCTATAAAAATAACGATTATAAAAATAACGATTATAAAAATAATCATTATAAAAATAACAGTTTTGCAAACTCATACAGGTGATGCTTTTGCATCACTCAGGCCAAAAACCCAAAACGGAATACCGTGAGATACGACATTGCGATCATCGGCGCCGGCATAGTCGGTTTGGCAACGGCTTATCAGCTGGCTCAGCGCCGGCCAGAGCTGAAGATTGCGATCATTGACAAGGAGGACGGCCCGGCGCGCCATCAGACCGGCCACAACAGCGGGGTCATCCATTCGGGGATTTATTATAAGCCGGGCAGCGCCAAGGCGCTGAACTGCCTGCGCGGCTATCGCTACCTGCTGGAATTTGCCGAAGCGCACGGCATCCGCCATGAAGTCTGCGGCAAAGTCATCGTCGCTACCAGCCCGGAAGAGTTGCCACGGCTCGACGGCATCCTGGAACGGGGCCTGGCCAACGGGCTGGAAGGCATCCGCCGGATCGGAGCGGAGGAACTGCGGGAGATCGAACCCCACGTCCAGGGGCTGGCAGCCATCTGGGTGCCGCAGGCAGGTATCATCAGCTATAAGGAAGTGGCGGAGAAATACCTGGAGATCGTCCTGCAAAGCAGCGGCGAGGCCTGTTTCGGCATGACAGTGAAGGACATTTCCGTCAACAAGGAGGAAGTCACCCTTCATACCGACAAGCAGGCCGTCCACTGCCGGCTGGCGGTCAATTGTGCGGGCCTGTATTCCGACAGGATCGCCCGCCTGACCATGCCGGAACTCGATATGCAGGTGCTTCCCTTCCGGGGGGAATACTACGAGCTGAGGCCGGAAAAGCAGTACCTGGTCAACAACCTGGTCTACCCGGCGCCCAACCCCAATTTTCCCTTCCTGGGCGTACACTATACGCGCATGATCGGCGGAGGGATAGAAGCCGGCCCCAACGCCGTGCTGGCCTTCAAACGGGAAGGCTACAGCCGTTGGGACATCGATATGGCCGAACTGGCGGAAACTCTGGCATTTCCAGGCTTCCGGAAGATCGCCGGCCGCTATTGGCGCGACGGGCTCGGCGAAATGTACCGATCCTATTCGAAGCGGGCATTCGTCAAAGCGCTCCAGCGCCTCATCCCTGAAGTGGGCTATGAGGACCTGCAGCGCGGCGGCGCCGGCGTCCGCGCCATGACCTGCGGCGCCGACGGGCAGCTGATCGACGACTTCCTCTTCGCCAGCCGCCCCCGGGTGATCAATGTCCTCAACGCGCCTTCGCCCGCCGCCACCGCCTCCCTGGCCATCGGGGAAACGATAGCGGAAATGGCGCTGAAGGGGATGGGGTGAGGGATGTTGAGAGGGTTATATTGTTGTAGAACAGGACATTAAGTTTACGTAACGACATATGAAAGAAACTACTTTAAACATACAGATGGTCGACCTTCAGTCGCAGTATGCCAGGCTGCAGGAAGAGATCGACGCAGCTGTGCTCGAAGTGATCCGCTCGGCGGCTTTTATCAATGGCCCTCAGGTGCGGAATTTTCAGGCCAACCTGGAGCAGTATCTCGGGGTGAAGCATGTCATCCCCTGCGCCAACGGCACCGACGCCCTGCAGATCGCCCTGATGGCCCTCGGGCTGCAGCCCGGCGACGAGGTGATCGTGCCGGCCTTTACCTATGTGGCCACCGCCGAGGTGATCGCCCTGCTGGGCCTGCGGCCGGTCATGGTCGACGTCGACCCCGGCACTTTCAACGTCACGGCGGAGATCATCGAGCAGGCCGTCACACCGCGCACCAAAGCCGTGGCGCCGGTCAACCTCTTCGGCCAAAGCTGCGATATGGAACCCATCATGGAAGTGGCCCGCCGGCATGAACTCTGGGTAGTGGAAGACAACGCTCAGTCGATCGGCGCTGACTACACGCTCAGCGACGGCAGCCGCCGCAAAGCGGGCGCCATCGGCCATATCGGCTGTACTTCCTTCTACCCGTCTAAAAACCTGGGCGCCTATGGCGACGGCGGGGCCATCTACACCAATGATGACTCCCTGGCGCAGCAACTGCGCATGATCGCCAACCACGGCCAGAACAAGCGCTATTACCACAAAGTGGTAGGCGTGAACTCCCGCCTCGACAGCATCCAGGCCGCCATACTGAACATCAAGCTCCGCCATCTCGATGCCTACGCCGATGCCCGCCGCGCCGCCGCCGATCATTACGACCGGGCCTTCGCCGGCATTGAACAGCTGCAGGCGCCGGTGCGCCACGAGCGCTCTACCCACGTTTTCCACCAGTACACCCTGATCGTCCGGGACGGCCGGCGCGACGAACTGCAGGCTTTCCTCCAGAGCAGGGGCATACCTACCATGGTCTACTACCCGGTGCCGCTCTACGAACAGGAGGCCTACCGGGAAAGCATGTCCAACAAGATCGATATTCTGCCGGTAACGGACTTCCTCTGCAAATCCGTCATCTCCCTGCCCATGCACACGGAACTGGATGAAGAGACGCTGGAGTATATATGCGATGGCGTGAGAGAATTTTTTAAACAATAAGGATGGCCATGAGCCCGGAATATTTCGCTCACGAGACCGCCGTCATTGACGAAGGCGCGCAGATCGGCGCCGGCAGCGCCATCTGGCATTTCAGCCACGTGATGGGCGGCGCCGTGCTGGGCGAAGGCTGTAAGCTGGGGCAGAACGTCTTCGTAGCCTCCGGCGTAGTGCTGGGGCGCAACGTCAAGGTGCAGAACAACGTCAGCATCTACGAAGGCGTCAGCTGCGAAGATGATGTATTCCTGGGGCCGTCGATGGTGTTCACCAACGTCATCAACCCCCGCAGCGCCGTCAACCGGCAGGGGCAGTACCTGAAGACCCGCGTCGGCAGGGGCGCCAGCATCGGCGCCAACGCCACGATCATCTGCGGCAACGACATCGGCGCCTTCGCCTTCATCGGCGCCGCCGCCGTGGTCACCAAAAATGTACCCCCCTATGCCCTGATGGCCGGCAACCCCGCCCGGCAGATGGGATGGATGAGCGAATATGGCCACCGGTTGTATTTTGATGAGAACGGCCAGGCGGTTTGTCCGGAAAGCAGGGAGACGTATGTTCTGAAAGAGGGAGAGGTTTGGAAGAGGGAGTAGGGGGGGGCGGAGTTCGGGGTTCGGAGTTCGCAAGCTCTGTACACCGAATTCGCAAGCTCTGTACACCGAATGGCCAAAACCAGGTGCCAAACGCCTAACACCGTACCATGAGCAGCAAAACGGATACAGAACAACCAATGCTTTTTAATCACCTATAAAATGAGAAATTTCAGAAACCTGGAAATCTGGCAATTAGGGATGGACCTTTGGGCAATAACCTACCAGTTAACTGAAAAACTACCGTCCTCCGAACAATTCGGCTTAAGGCATCAGTTGCGGAAATGTGGTGTTTCCATACCTTCGAATATTGCAGAAGGCTGTAGCAGAACCAGTAACAAAGAACTGAAACGATTCCTTGAAATAGTATTAGGCTCTGCTTTTGAAATGGAGACACAGTTTCTGGGCGCCGAGCGTATTGGGTTTTATCAACCCTCCGAATTAGAAGAGGTATTGGAACTAATAAATAAAGAGCAGAGGAAGATTAATAAGTTTATGTCGAGACTTTAGTAAGGTTTAGGGCACACGGTTCGCGAACACCGAACCCTGAACACCGAACAACGAACCCCGAACAACGAAACAACATGTACCAGGCACTGAAAAACAAAGAAAAAACCATCTCCGTCATCGGCCTTGGCTATGTGGGCCTGCCGCTGGCGCTTGCCTTTGCCGGCCGCTTCCGGGTCATCGGTTATGACATCAACGCCGAACGGGTAGAGGCCATGAAGCAGGGCATCGACCCTTCCAGGGAACTGGAAAGCAGCGCCTTCGAAGGCAAGGACATCACTTTCACGGCCGATGCGGCGGCCCTGCGGGATGCCCATTTCCACATCGTGGCCGTCCCCACGCCGGTGGATGAGCACAAGGTGCCCAACCTTCGGCCGGTGCTCCATGCGTCTAAGGATGTAGGGCGGGCCATGAAGAAGGGCGACTACGTCGTTTTCGAGTCGACCGTCTATCCGGGTTGCACCGAGGAGGACTGCCTGCCCATCCTGGAAGAGGAATCGGGCCTGAAGATGGGGCGGGATTTCAAGCTGGGTTACTCGCCCGAGCGCATCAACCCCGGCGATAAGGAGCGGACGATAGAAAAGATCATGAAGGTCGTTTCCGGCAACGACGCCGAAGCCCTCGAAGAGATTGCCAGGACATACGGAGACATCATCGCGGCGGGCATCTACAAGGCGCCCTCCATAAAAGTGGCGGAGGCCGCCAAGGTCATTGAAAATGCCCAGCGCGACCTGAACATCTCCTTCGTC
>CAZAXA010000525.1:0-4601 GCA_964488965.1 uncultured Phaeodactylibacter sp.
GTCGGGATTGCTGTAGAACTCGCGGATGAGGTGCTCCACTTCCTGTGTGCAGTAACCTTCGGATTGCAGTTGGGAACCCAGTATAACTGGGAACTGGCCATCCATGCCCAGGACATCCGCACCGGGGGGGGCCGGCCCTTAAGGCCATGATGGACAATATCCGGAAGTATGGCTATGAGAACCGCATCATCAACTTTACCAATATTAATATACGCAGTATCGACGACCCCGATTGGGAGAAAAGCACGCTGGAACAGATGGAATACGATGTCAGCATCGGCGCCAGGGGCCTGAAAATCTACAAGAGCCAGGGCATGCGGGACACTGACAGCACCGGCAACCGCATCGCCATCAACGACCCGCGGCTGGCCCCCGTCTGGGAAAAGTGCAGCGAGCTGGGCATCCCGGTGCTTATCCACTCCGCCGACCCCAAATCCTTCTGGGACCCGCGCGATGAGAATAACGAGCGCTGGCTGGAACTCAAGCTGCGCCCCGGCCGCAAACGCGGGCCTGACGACCCGGCCCCCTGGGAAACCATCATCGCCGAGCAGCACGATATCTTCCGCCGGCATCCCAACACTACCTTCATCAACGCCCATTTCGGCTGGTACGCCAACGACCTGGAAAAACTGGGCCAACTGCTGGACGAGCTGCCCAATATGTACGTGGAGTGCGGCGCCATTATCGCCGAACTGGGCCGCCAGCCCCGGCAGGCGCTGAAGTTCTTCGAAAAATACCAGGACCGCATCCTCTTCGGCAAGGATGCCTACAACCCGGAAGAGTACCACACTTATTTCCGCGTGTTCGAGACCGAAGACGAGTACTTCCCCTACTACAAGCGCTACCATGCTTTCTGGCGCATGTACGGCATCGGCCTGCCGGATGAAATCCTGAAGAAGCTGTACTACAAGAATGCGCTGAAGGTCATTCCGGGGCTGGACGCTTCCCTGTTTCCGGAATGATCCTGCTTTGAATTTCAGAAAATTATTGTGGCGCTGCCGCCTGGATGCTGTTCACTCGGCCTCCAGCAACCCCCGCCAGATGAAGAACCACTTCATGCAGCGGTGCCCAAAATCGGGGCTGACGAACATCAACGGGCAGCCGGCAGGGATCAGGCTGATGCCGTTCGCGCAAGCGTAGGCCTCGGCGCCCTCCACGTAGCTGCCCTGGTCGATGCTGCGGTGTATCCATGCATGCCGGATGCCAAGTTCTGCGCACTCGCGTAGCACATCCATAGTGGCGCCGGGCGGAGTGCAGATGGCCACGGCCTCTACCCCTCCGGGAATGGCGGCCAGACTGGAATAACAGGGCGCCTCCTTTACCGCTTCTGCTTTGGGGTTGACGGCAAAAACCTCGTATCCGTTGTCCTTCAGGCGCCGGTAGATGCCATTGGAGGGCTGATCGCCCCGGCTGGAATACCCCGCCACTGCGATCCGGCGGCAGGCCATGAACTGGCCTACTCTTTTCTTATATTCTTCGTTCATGACGATTTATTTTCCCTTTATTCAGCAAACCGTTACTCCCAAGTTAAGGCGGCCACACTATTTTTTCAAGGCGAAGGCCACATAGGCATCCCCTGACTTTAGCCCCAGTTTGCCTCCTCCGGCAGCAACGACGATAAACTGCCTTCCATCGACGGCGTAGGTGGCCGGCGTGGCAAAGCCGGCGGCGGGCAGCGGGGCCTCCCATAGCTGCCTGCCTGTCCGTTTATCAAAGGCCCGGATTTTTTCGTCCATGGTTGCCGCGATGAAGAGCAGGCCGCCGGCAGTGGCAACAGGGCCGCCGTAGTTTTCCGTGCCGGTGGCGGCAAGGCCTTTCTCCTTCAGTTCCGGATGTTCCCCCAGCGGGATCTGCCATTTGATGGTTCCCTCGTTGAGGTCGACGGCCGTCAACTGCCCCCATGGAGGGCGGATGGCCGGATAGCCGTCCGGCGCCTTGAAGCGGTTGTAGCCTTTGAAGGCGTAGGGGTAGGGCCAGGACCCTTCCTCCGGGCCCTCGGCGGGGGCTTCCTCGGTCTCCAAAAGATAAGCGGACAGCGCGTTGACCTCGCTTTCCGGGAGCATGGAAAAGGAGGGCATCACCCCTTTGCCTTTCCGGAGCAGCCCAACGAACTGGGGCTTTTGCATTCTCTCCTTAAGGCCCAGAAGGGAAGGGATATTGCCATACAACTGGTTGCCTTTGAGGTCCGCGCCATGGCAGGCCATGCAGGTGCTCCTGAAAATCTGCTGCCCGCGTTCCGCCATCGTACCGTCATGGAGGGCCCGGTGTTTTTCCATCTGTACCAGCCAGGGCATTTCGCTGGAATTGACGTAGAGGATGCCTTCTTCATCGACGGCTGCGCCGCCCCATTCGCCGCCGCCGTCAAAACCCGGAAAAAGGAGCGAGGCCTGTTCTGACGGCGGAAGAAAAGGCCGCCCTTTGGCCGCATTCGACCAGATGAGACGGGCATATTCGAAGGCCTCCCGGCTCCTTTGCGGCAGGTCCTCCTCCGTGATGGCCTGACGCGAAAAAGGAGGAGGCTTTAGCGGGAAAGGCTGGGTGGGCCAGGCCTGTTCGCCATCCAGAGTGGAAAGAGGAACGGGGCGTTCTTCGACTTCGAACAAGGGCCGCCCGGTTTTTCGGTCCAGGAGGAACACATGGCCGGATTTGGTGATCTGTGCCACGGCCTCGCGTTTCCTTCCATTGTGCGTTACGGCTACAAGGTTAGGCGGCGCAGGCAGGTCCCGGTCCCAGAGGTCATGGTGCACAACCTGGAAGTGCCACAGCTTCTTTCCCGTGGCGGCGTCCAGCGCCAGCACACAGTTGGCGAAGAGGTTCTGCCCGTGGCGGTCGCCGCCGTAGAAGTCGAAAGAGGCCGAGCCGGTCGGGACGAACACGACGCCCCGCTCTTCATCCAGGCTCATACCGCTCCAGGCGTTGGCGCCGCCGCTGCGCTGCCAGGCGCCCGGCGGCCAGGTGTCGTTGCCCTCTTCGCCGGGATGGGGAATGGTGTGAAAAATCCACGCCCTTTCCCCCGTCCGGATATCGTAGGCGCGGATATGCCCGGGTACCGGGCCGGTGGATTCCGATACCCGCGAACCCAGGATCAGCAAATCCCGGTAGATGATACCGGGCGTGTTGCCGGCGATAAAAAGCTCGCCGACGTCCCGGTCCAGCCCTTCGCGCAGGCTTACTTTCCCGCCTTTCCCAAAGGAAGGGATGGGCAACCCCGTCCGGGCATCGACAGCGTACAGGAAAGGGCCGGCCGTAAATAATATCCGCCTGTCTTCTCCCGCCTCCCAGTAGGCAACGCCCCGGTTGACGCCCATGCCGTATTCCTCGTACTGCCCTTCGAACGGGTCAAACCTCCATAACTCTATTCCGGTAGCCGCATTCAGCGCCAGCAATTTCAGTTTGGGAGAAGTGCCGTACAGCACGCCGGCGATGATCAGCGGATTGCACTGTATCTGGGAACGGTTGTCCGTATCGGCGTCTCCGCTGTGGTATATCCATACCTGCTCCAGTTCGTGGACATTGCCGGTGTCGACCTGCCTGAGGGAACTGTAATGGTTGGCGTCTTTGCCACCGAGGTAGGAGGGCCAGTCTTCAGGAGACGGCGCAGGCCTGTCCGGATGGCAGCTGCACAGCAGGAACAGGAGCAGATAAGATGCTGGTTTGTGGAGCATGGCTTGTTATTTTGTCCATGAATAGTACCTTGCTCTAAAAAAAAAGAAAATGGCGATACCAGGAAAATTTAAGGAAAAACAATTTCCCAAAAGCAGGATCGGCACCCTTGATGTTTTCGCGCTTGGCCTGAAAAAGCATCACGTCAAAGCGCTGATAGAACTGGATGTCACCCTGCCGCGGGAGCTGATCCGGCAGCACAGGGAGGCCGGGCGGGCCATTTCCTTCACTGCCTGGATGGTAAAAACGATCAGCCGGACGGTCGAGGCCTTCGAGGACGTACACGCCTACCTGAAAAATAAGCGCACCCGCCTGGTGTTCGAAGATATCGACATTTCGATCATGGTAGAACGGGAACACGGAGGAGATAAGGCGCCGCTGCCTTATGTCATCCGCCAAACCAACCGGAAAAGCATCGATGAGATTACCACTGAGATCGAAGATGCCAAAACAAGGCCCCTCGGGGAAGACGAGGTGGCGATGAACAGCAGCAGGCACACGCTATGGGCTGATATGTATTTCAGCCTGCCGGGCTGGCTGCGGCGCCTGGTGTGGAAATACCTTGCCATTGCCCCCGGGCAGGCACAGCGGATGATGGGCAGTATCATCTTTACTTCTATAGGCATGTTCGGGGAAGTCAGAGGGTGGTTTATTCACACCAGTGTCCATCCGCTGGGCTTTGGCGCCGGCTCCATCGTGAAGAAGCCGGCAGTAGTGGAGGACAGAATAGAAATCCGGGAATTCCTGCACTTGACCATATTGATCGACCACGATGTCGTGGATGGCGTGGAGATGGCTAAATTTATCGCCCGCTTATCGGAAAATATCAAATCCGGACTGGGGCTGGGGGAGGCCTGACTTATCCGGCGCCCATCGTTTTCAGGGTAGTGGGTTAAAACCGTTGAAGTTTCAGCCGCAAATGGAGAGCGGGCCTCCAG